>JAFLBB010000295.1 GCA_017304135.1 Acidobacteriota bacterium
CTTCCATCGCCCGCGCCCAAGCCGCCGGCGTCGACACCAAGGTCTTCGGCATGCAACTTGGCGACCGCGTCAACCTCCCTAACTGCGGCCTCATGGGCCCCCCCATCACTACCCAAAACTGCATCGCCGAATTCGACGGCCTAATCAACGCATTCGCCGCTGTCGGCGAACCCAGCCTCGCCGACACGCTCAGCATCAAGCTCGCCCGCGACAATTGCCCCGCATGGCTCCCCGACTGCCGCGTCCTCGCCAACATCGAAGGCGAGCGCCTCATCGGCTTCATGATCCATCCCAAAGGCGCCTCCGTCGAACGCGCCACCGCCACCGAACTCCTCGCCAAGTACGGCTCTCGCGCCACCCGCCGCCAGCGCACCATCACGCCCCTCGAAAGCGGCACGCAGTTCCAGGTTTGGGACCTCGAATGGCACTTCCCCGGCCTCCACGTCCTCTACCGCCCGGTCCACGCCACCGTCCACTACGGCGTCATCTACATCGAAACCGACCGCGCCTACCAGAAGCGCCAGGCCGCCCAGCAACGCGCCACTCGCCCCAAGCTCTAACCGCGTTATCCTCGTCCCCATGCGGCTGTTGCTCTTCCTCACTCTCACTCCGCTCGCCCTCACCCAAACGCCCAACCACGCCGCCGCCCGCGGCCACGCCAAAGCCTCACTCTTCCACCAGACCCCCACCGTCTCTTACTACCTCACCCAAATCCCCACCACCACGCCCAATTACCTCGACTACGCCCTCGTCGCCATCCACACCGCTCCCCCTTCCGACACCGCCCTCCTCCTCCCCGTCGAACGCACCACCGTCACTGATCGCCAGGGCGCCCAACACCCTGGTGTCCGCTACACTCAAGCCCTCCTCGACGATTTCGCAAACAACGTCTTCCCCGCGCTCGTCCGCAAACACCCCCCGCTCAGCCGCATGATCCGCGCCGAAATCCTCCATTACGTCGATGGCCAGCGCTTCACCGATCTCCCCTGGTTCGCCTCCACCCGCACCCGCCGCACCCCGCGCATCGAATACGAACAGCCCGCCTTCACCACCTCCTTCGAACGCCCCTCCGCCACCGCTCCCTGGCGTCCCCGCTACGAAACGTACGGCATGAATGGCGACGCCGATACCGAGGCCTTCTACACCCTCGCCGAACTCCGCAAAGCCCGCGCCGCCACCGACAAGCCCCTCCTCGAAGTCGTCCTCACCCCCGCCCAGCTCGAAGCCAAACAGCACGCCGACCGCCAGTTCGCCCTCGCCGTCACTCGCCACCAGCAATCCCGCCGCCCCGGCGTCGTCTACAAGCAAGGCCGATTCTGGAAGCAGTTCACCGCCTTCGATATCCCCCGTGCCGTCTTCCAGGGCGACGGCCTACCCTACGCCGCCATCACCAACCTCACCGACACCGACCAAATCGCCCGCACCGGCCGTTTCCAGGTCGCCTTCGTCACCTACGTTGACCAGTTCTCCGAGCGCTGCACCAACCCCCTGCCGCCAGGCTTCACCACCCTCGGCGCCTGGAAACGCGACGCACCCCGAGGCGCCAACCCCGACTACACCATCAACATCGACCGCCGCTTCAAAGACAAATACATCCAATACGCCGAAGCCACCCGCGCCCAGGTCGGCGCACTCCTCATCGACGTGATGAAGGAGGAACTCAAGCGCCCCAACCCCAGCCTCGCCAACGCCGCCATGACCACCCTCTCCAAAGGAATGGAAGGCATCGCCGCCTGGAACCTCTTCTTCGAACAAGTCCCCTGCGCGAGCGCTACCATGCGCCAGCTCGGTGAGAACTTCCATCGCGCCTCCGTCGGCCTCCCGCCACTCCAACAGGCCGGCCCGCCGCCCACACCCGCCCTCATCGCCGCCGCCGCCCGCGAAAGCGAAGCCTTCACCCGCGAGGACTTTGAAGCCGGCCCCGACCCCAGCCTCGCCCTCGGCCAAATGACCGCAGCCCTCGCCCAACAGAAAGCAGGACGCGGTCTCCCCCTCGCCATCGAGGAACTCTTCCCCTTCCGCCACTGGCGCGTCACGCCCGACCTCCCCTACAAGGGCCCAACCTACCAACCCTTAATCGCCATCGAACGCGCCGCGCCCAACATCATGCGCTGCGCCTACGGCCCCGCCGAACTTACTAAGTCCGGCACTCCTCTCTACAAATCCTTCTACTTCTGGTACCGCCAGGCTCCCCCCGAACTTCCCGCCCTCATCGCCGCCGACGCCACCAACAAACTCCCCCGCACCCTCCACCGCGCCCTCCCCGCCTGCCCCGCCACCAGCCTCGGGCTTGAATAGCGCGCGCACCCCATTCCCCTCCACGCCCCGCTACGCTATGCTAACCGCCAAGGAAGGAGCACCACCTCATGTCCGACTCACCCACCAAGTCTCGCCGCGAATTCCTCGCCACCACGCCCGCGCGCATCGCCTCAGCCTCCGCGCTCGCCGGAATCGCCCTGCCCCACGTCCACGCCGCCTCTACTGACACCATCTCGGTCGCCCTCATCGGCGCCGGAGGCCGCGGCACCGGAGCCGCCATCAATGCGCTCTCGGTCGAAAACGGGCCAACCAAACTCGTCGCCATGGCCGACGTCGTCCCCGAAAAGCTGAACTCCAGCTACGACAAGCTGAAAACCCAGTTTGGCGACAAGGTCGACGTCCCGCCCGAGCGCCGCTTCCTCGGCTTCGACGCCTTCCAGCGCGCCATGGACGCCCTCAAGCCCGGCGGCGTCGTCATCCTCGGCACCCCGCCCGCTTTCCGCTGGGTCCAATTCACCTATGCCATCGAAAAGGGCCTCCACACCTTCATGGAAAAGCCCGTCACCGTCGACGGCCCCACCACCAAGCGCATGTTCGCCCTCGCCGAACGCGCCAGCGCCAAGAACCTCAAATGCGCCGTCGGACTCATGGTCCGCCACTGCCGCGCCCGCCAGGAACTCCTCAACCGCATCCGCGACGGCCAGATCGGCGAAATCGTCGCCATGCGCGGCTACCGCATGGGGCAGGGAGGCGGCACTGCCCCGCCCAAGCCCGCCGGAATGCCCGAAGTGATGTACCAGCTGAGTAAGTTCCACGCCTTCCTATGGGCCTCTGGCGGCGTCTTCAGCGATTACTACATCCACCAGATCGACGAATGCAGTTGGATGAAAGGCGCCTGGCCCGTCGAAGCCCACGCCGTCGGCGGACGCCACTACCGAGGCGACTCCCTCGACCAGAACTTCGATACTTACTCCGTCCAGTTCGTCTATCCCGATGGCACCCGCCTCTATTTCGACGGCCGTAACATGAAAGGCGCCCGCGACGAGTTCGCCTCCTACGCCCACGGCTCCAAAGGCTCCGCCGTCATCTCCACGCTCTCCCACACCCCCGGCATCACCCGCATCTACAAAGGGCAAAACATGCCCCGCGTCAACAACCGCAAGGAACTCCCGCTGCCGCCCGACCCCAACCTCGTCTGGGCCTTCCCACAACCTGAAAAGACCCCCTACCAATGGGAATGGGACGACCTCATGGACGCCATCCGCAACGACAAGCCCTATAACGAAGTCCGCCGCGGCGCCGAAGCCAGCTTAGTCACTTCCATGGGCCGCATGGCCGCACACACCGGCCAGATCATCACCTACGACCAGATCCTGAACTGCCCCCACGAATTCGCCCCCAACGTCGACAAACTCACCCCCGACGGCCCGGCCCCCGTCACCCTCGGCCCCGACGGCAAATACCCGCAACCCGAGCCCGGCATCAAAATCGACCGCGAATACTGAGGACGAACTGACCCGCGCGTGAGCAAGCCGAACCGCGCGGCTCAAAGCGCCACCATCCATGGCCCCCAGTGACGACCTGCGCGACGCCCCCGACCCCGACAACCAGCCTCTCGGCGACGATGCCCTCGCCGCCCTCGATCGCGGCCTCGCCGACCTCGCCCAAAGCCGCACGAAAGACCTCGACCAATACCAACGCGAACGCGGCCTATAAACCGCCGCGTATCGCCCTGGACCGGCTCGACCGCACAAGCGAACACCGTCTGCCCACGCGCATCATCCAACTGGCCGGCGACCCATTCGACTCACGCCTCTCCGCCCTTTTGACCGCCCGCGCCGGCATCCGCAAATCCCGCGTCGGCGGCTGGCGAATTCTCTACTCGGCCCACCCCGATACGAAGACCCTCAACGTCCTGGCCGTCGATACGCGCGGCCAGGTCTACAAGCACACCTAGCCCACTTCCACAGCAGAGGCGCGCGCAAGCCAGCCCCTTCCCCCTCACTCCTCCCCGCAAACCTCCGCAGGCACCCACGCCTCGCGATGCGCAAACGCCCGCCCCGCCTCCGGTTCCACCACACGCACCCGCGCCCCCTCCTTCACCGGGACCTCCCGCAATCGCACC
>JAFLBB010000296.1 GCA_017304135.1 Acidobacteriota bacterium
CCCCGTCCGGGCCCCCGCCAAGTCTGTCGAAAAAGCCACCCCCCAGGTCGGCCCTTCCCAGCAACTCGTCCCCCTCCGTGGCGCCGCCGCCCGTATCGCCGCCAACATGGAGCTCAGCCTCGCCGTCCCCACGGCCACCTCGCAGCGCGTCATCCCCGTCAAGGTGATGGACGAAAACCGCCGCATCATCAACCAGCACCGCACCCTCACCGGCAAGTCCAAAATCAGCTTCTCGCAGATCATCGGCTTCGCCATTCTCAAAGCGCTCAAGGCCTTTCCCCAGCTCAACGATGCCTTCCTCGAAGGCGACGGCGAGTCCTTCCGCGTCATCAACCAGAAGGTCAACCTCGGCATCGCCGTCGACATCGCCGGCCAGGGCGGCAACCGGTCCCTCGTCGTCCCCAGCATCAAGAACGCCGGCGAAATGACCTTCGCCCAATACCTCGATGCCTTTGAAGACCTCGTCGCCCGCGCCCGCAAAAACAAGCTCACGGTCGACGACTTCCACGGCACCACCCTCTCCCTCACCAACCCCGGCACGGTCGGCACCTCCGGCTCCGTCCCCCGCCTCATGCCCGGCCAGGGCTGCATCATCGCCGCCGGCGCCATCGGCTACCCCGCTGAATACCAGGGCGTCTCGCCCGAAATGCGCGCCACCATCGGCCTCAGCGCCACCATGACCATCACCTGCACCTATGACCACCGCGTCATCCAGGGCGCCGAATCCGGCATGTTCCTGGCCAGGCTGCAAGAGCTGCTCAACGGCGCCGGCGACTTCTACGAAGAGATCTTCCTCAGCCTCCGCCTGCCCCACCACCCCCTCGAATGGGAGGCCGACCGCCAACTCGCCATCCCCGGCGCATCCGGCACAAGCTCCCGCCACCGCGAAATCGCCAAGGAAGCGGCCGTGTTGCAGCTCATCAACGCCTACCGCGTCCGCGGCCACCTCATCGCCGACCTCGACCCCCTCGGCAAGGAACCCGGCTACCATCCTGAGCTCGACCCGGCCACCTACGGCCTCACCATCTGGGACCTCGACCGCGAATTCCTCACCGGCTCCCTCGGCGCGCTCACCGGCGAAGCCGCCCCCAAACCCATCGCCACCCTCCGCGAAATCCTCGAAACCCTGCGCCAAACCTACTGCGGCAAAATCGGCTGCGAGTACATGAACATCCAGACGCCGGAGCAGAAGCGCTGGCTCCAGCACCGCATGGAGCCGCTCGCCAACTCCTGGCCGCTCGGCGCCGAACAGCGCATCCGCATCCTCCAGCGCATCCTCTACGGCGAGCTCTTCGAGAACTTCCTCCAAACCCGCTTCCTGGGCCAGAAGCGCTTCTCGCTCGAAGGCGCCGAAACCGCCATCGCCATCCTCGATGAATTGCTCGAGCGTTGCGGCGAACAGAACGTCCACGAGGTCGTCATCGGCATGGCCCACCGCGGCCGTCTCAACATCCTCGCCAATACCGTCGGTAAGCCGCTCAGCCAGATCTTCTCCGAGTTCGAGGGCAACCCTGACCCCAATTCCGCCCAGGGCTCAGGCGATGTGAAGTACCACCTCGGCGCCACAGGCATTCATCGCGCCAGCGCCGGCAAGGAAGTCATCGTCAGCGTCGCGCCAAACCCGTCGCATCTCGAAGCCGTCGATCCCGTCGTCGAAGGCATCGTGCGGCCCAAGCAGGACCGCCTCGGCGACACCGCCCGCAAGCGCGTCATCCCCGTCCTCATCCACGGCGACGCCGCCTTCGCCGGCCAGGGCGTCGTCACCGAAACGCTCAACCTCTCCCAGCTCACCGGCTACACCACGGGTGGCACGATCCATCTGATCATCAACAACCAGATCGGCTTCACCACCCGCCCCGACGAGTCGCGCTCCACGCCCTACTGCACCGACGTCGCCCGCACCGTCCAGGCCCCCATCTTCCACGTCAACGGCGACGACCCGGAAGCCGCCATCCGCGCCCTCCAGATCGCCTTCGACTTCCGCCAGCAGTTCGGCAAGGACGTCGTCCTCGACATGATCTGCTACCGCCGCCATGGCCATAACGAGACCGACGATCCGAGCTACACCCAGCCCCTGCTCTATAAGAAGATCAAGGACCACGCCCCCGTCGGCACGCTCTACGCCCAGCGCCTCGAACGCGAAAAGATCGTCAGCCTCGACCAGGTGGACAAGCTCCGCAAGCGCATCAGCGCCCGCCTGGAGGAAGGCTTCGAAGAGGCCAAGCAGAACGCCGTCCGCTTCGAAGTCCAGGAACTCGGCGTCGTAGACACCGAACACCTGCCCACGTTCTGCCCCCGCACGGCCGCCGACCGCGCCCTGCTGGAAAAGGTCGTCGACGGCCTGACCACGATGCCCGCCGACTTCCACCTCCACCCCAAGCTGCGCGGCTTCCTCGAAAAACGCAAGGAAGCCCTCCGCGGCGGCTCCATCGACTGGGCCCTCGCCGAAGCCCTCGCCTACGGAACCCTCGTCCTCGAAGGCACCCCCGTCCGCCTCTCCGGCCAGGACTCCTCGCGCGGCACCTTCTCCCAGCGCCACCTCGAACTCTACGACTATGAGGACGGCAGTTGCCACATCCCCATGCAGCACCTCGACCCCCACCAGGCCCGCTTCGAGGTGTGGGACTCCTCGCTCAGCGAATTCGCCGTCATGGGCTTCGAGTTCGGCTACTCGGTGGGCGACCCGCTCACGCTCGTGCTCTGGGAAGCCCAATTCGGCGACTTCGTCAACGGCGCCCAGATCATGGTCGACCAGTTCATCACCTGCGCCGAAGTGAAGTGGGGCCAGCCCTCCGGCCTCGTGTTGCTGCTGCCCCATGGCTATGAAGGCCAGGGGCCCGAACACTCCAGCGCCCGCATTGAGCGCTTCCTCATCCTTTGCGCCGAAAACAACATGTCCGTGGTCAACTGCACCACGCCCGCGCAGTACTTCCACGTGCTCCGCCGCCAGATGTACGGCGGCCACGACCGCCGCGGCCTGCGCAAGCCGCTCGTTATTTTCACCCCCAAGAGCCTGCTGCGCCACCCGCGCGTGGTCAACAAGCTCGAAGACCTCTCCACCGGCGGATTCCGCCCCCTTATCGGCGAAACCGACCCCCGCGTCACTCCCGACAAGGTCTCGCGCGTCCTCATCTGCGCCGGCCGCATCTACTACGACCTCATCGCCGAACGCGAAGAGCGCGAAGCCTGGCACGTCGCCATCCTCCGCCTCGAGCAGTATTATCCGTTCCCCAAGCAGGAGTTGCAGGACCAGCTCATGCGCTACTCGCCCACCTGCGACATCGTCTGGGTCCAGGACGAGCCGCGCAACATGGGCGCCTGGCGCTTCATCCGCACCCCCACGCAGCCCATGCTCGACGCCTCACGCCGCAAGCTCCGCTACATCGGCCGCCCCGAAGCCGCCAGCCCCGCCACCGGCTCCTACAAACGCCACCAGCAGGAACACAAAGACATCATGGACTCCTGCTTCCACCTGGACCAGATCGCCCCCGTGAAGAAGGTGCGTGTCGTGCGGCATAAGAAGCCGGCGAAGTAAGGCAGGGAAGCCGGTCAGTCGATCCATTGCGGTTCGGAAGTCGTGCAGCCGGCCGCAAGCTTGGACCGCGCGCCAAGCGAGCTGGCGCCGCCTGTCTCCCAGTCTTCTGCGCCGGCGATATGCTGAGGTCATGCCGCTGTGCCTCTACCGCGCTGCCCTCTTCTGCCTGATCGCGCCGGTATGGCCCGCGCAACCCCAGAGCTCCGCACTCTCGATCCAGCCAGTTGTCGTCAAGTCTGAGTACTGACGCCAGAAGGACGGCCGCTTCGTGCTTAGGCTGCAGACCCTTGCGGAACTCACCAACGAGGGCCCCAACCCACTGCTCGTTCCCAGAATCACCAGGCTTGCCGCGTACAGCCTCACACCCGAACACGGGCGGACTCACAGCAGCGAATACGAGCTGACCAAATTCGACGAATCACCGCCCGACCTCTACACGACGGCCGCTCCCAGCAGGGAGTATTTCCCCACGCTGCGGCCAGGCGAGGCGATCCGACATGGCGGCAATATGCTCATCGTTTCACTCGCCCCGCTCAGCCATGAGCCCGCAAACCGGCGTGTGCCCCCTGGGCCCTACTCACTCCGCCTCACGCTCAATTTCGGCCCCTACGTCCGCCCCAATCCCGGCGATGCTCCCACAGCCGTTCAGGAACGCTGGAAAGATTACGGCGCTCTCGTTCTCGGTCCCGTGGAATCCCAACCTGTTCCATTCACCGTTGAGGCGCCTCGCGATACCCTCTGCGTCGGCCCCCCGCTGATCATGAAGCGCTAGTGCGCCGAAAACTGCGGCTGTGGCGGCTTCAGCTTCACTTCCACCGTCCGCTCCGGCTCCACGATCTCGATC
>JAFLBB010000297.1 GCA_017304135.1 Acidobacteriota bacterium
CCTCCCCCGCCGCGCACTCCGCCCACCACCTCCCGCCCCGCCCGGCCACCTCACCCCGCCGTCCCATCAAGCACCCGTAACAGAACCGCGACCGCAAGGTAGCGGCCCCTCAATGCCCCTCCAGAAACCTCTTCTCCATATAAATCGTGTGCTCGCTAATCACCACATACCCCATCCGCTCATACACCGGCTTCCCCGCCGCCGTCGCATGCAGCACCGTCGGCGACTCCCCATGCCGCTCCGCCGCCACCTCCAGCGCCCGCCGCATCGCCGCATCGGCATAGCCCTTCCGCTGATGCCCCGGCTGCGTTGCCACAAACGCCACATAGCGGTATCCATCCACCATCATCACCGCCGTGCAACTCACTGCCTCGCCGTCCAGCATCCCCACCACCCCCACATGCTCTCTCCAATACCGCGCCGAACCAAGCACACCCGCCCCCGCCCCCAAATCCATCCCATACGCCGCCGAATTCACGTTCACCATCGCCGCGCTCGTCGCCTCATCCTCGGCCAGCCGCAACTCCAACCCCTCCGGCACACTCTCCACCCCCGCCACCCTCCCCGCCCACATCCCCGTCAGCGGCATCAACGGTGCCAGTCCGCACCCATCCAACACCGCATTCACATCCACACCCTCCGGCATCCACTCCTGCGTCGTCACGAAAAACCACGGCACGCCCTTGTCCGCCGCCCACGCGCACGCCCGCCGCGCTCTCTCCCCCAATCCCTCCGCCGACTCCTCCCGCACCCCCGCCATCGCAATGTTGAAAAACGGAATCGGCATCCCGCTGAACCGGTACTCTGTCCCGCCCTCGCTCGCCAGCACATTCCCCGGCGCGGCCTTGCACAAAATCTCCCATGCCCCGGCAAACTGCCCCACACTCAACGCAACTCGATCGCTCATGCCCAGTGCCCTCTCCTCTTCGTCAGCCCGCAATCCTAACACGCCTCAACGCACAATCTCGATCACCGTCTCCCGCTGGTCCAGTTTCCACCCTGCCAGATACCCAATCGCCATCGACCCCCACACACCCGCGCCAATCGCCGCGCCTCCCTCCGCCCCCTGCTCCGGCAAATCCCCCGCCGCCGCAATCGCACTCACCAGAACCACCGGCGCCACAAGGGTCAAAATCACCCGCCACTTCCACCCGCTCCGGTGCAGCTTCACCACGCTCACCTGGTCGCGCGCAATCAACTGCTCCCCCTTGGCCACCGCCGCTGCGTTCGATGTACGGCTCACCTTCACCCGCATCCCCTCACTCTCTACGGCCACCGCCTTCCCCCGGATTTCCGTGCCGTCCGGCATCACCATCGTGATCTTCTTTCCCTCGATCACTCCCCCCAGCGCATCCCACGCCAACCGCTGCTGCTTCGGTCCCCGCGCCTCGGCGGACGACACCACGAGCGTCAGCAGTAAAGCAATAGATACAGAAGAACGGCTCATACCGCGCCTCCTTCCCGGCCAAACCCTGCCAGGAACTCAGCCGCGCGTCAAGCCCCCCCTCACTCCCCCAAATCCGCCTCGTACACCTTCTCGCACAACCGCGACAAAGCCAGGCACCGCGGCTTCGCCAACCGCGACCCAAACCACCCATGGAAGCCCTTGATGTCCTCCTCCATCGTGGCCACCAACTGCAACCCCTTCTCCGTGATCTTGGTCAGCGACAGCCGCCGGTCCACGGCCGAACGGTCCCGCTCCACCAAACCGTTCTTCTCCATCCGGTCCACCAGCCGCGTCACATCCGGCGCATGCTCCACCAGCCGGTCGATAATCTCGCAGCGGGGGTGCCCGTTCGGATACACCCCCCGCAAGATGCGCAGCACGTTATATTGCGCCTGTGTCACGCCGTGCCGTTCGCACAGCTTCTCCATCCGCAAACGCACCGCATCGGCCGCAATCAATAGATTGAGCATCGCTTCCATCTCCGGAGATTCGATCTTCGAAGACTTCAGCCGCTTTAGTATGGCTTTCCCCATGTACCCCGCTATTCTTCCTCCTCCTCCTTACCCACACCCGCCGCCCGCGCCGCCGAAATGATCTTATCGGCCTGCAACTGCGGCACAAAATCGTAGTGGTCGAACTCCATCGTGTACGAAGCCCGCCCCTGCGTCATCGAGATCAGGTCGTTGGCGTACGTCAACATCTCCGCCATCGGCACCTGTGCGCGAATCACTTGCATGTTCCCTTTGGTGTCCATGCCGCCCACGCGACCGCGCCTCCCGTTGAAATCACCCATCAGGTCCCCCGCATACTCGTTCGGGGCCACCACCTCCACATTCACAATCGGTTCCAGCAGCGCCGGTTTGGCCTGTTCCATCGCCAGCTTGAACGCCTTCCGGCCCGCCATCTTGAAGCTCATCTCGTTCGAGTCGACGTCGTGGTACGAGCCATCATACAGATCCACCTGGAAGTCCACAACCGGAAATCCCGCCAGGTATCCTTTCTCGGATGCCTCCACAATCCCCTTCTCCACAGCCGGAATGAATTGCCGCGGAATCGACCCGCCGAAAATCGAGTTCACAAACTTGAACTTCTCCCCGCGCGGCAGCGGCGACATCCGGATGCGGCAATCGCCAAACTGCCCGTGCCCGCCCGTCTGCTTCTTGTGCCGCCCATGCACATCGGCCGATCCGCGAATCGTCTCCCGATAGGGAATCTTCGGCGCCTTCAACTCCACATCCACGTTGTAGCGCTTCTTCAACCGCGACACCACGATCTCCACATGCTGCTGCCCCGTTCCGGCCAGCAGAAACTCGTTCGTCGCCGCATCCCGGTAAAACCGCAGCGATGTGTCCTCTTCGAGAATCCTCGACAGCGCGTTCCCCATCCGGTCCTCGTCTTGCCTTGTCTTGGCCGACACCGCGTAGGCAATCGACGGCTCGGCCAGCGTCACCGGCGGATAAATAATCGGGAACCCCTTCTCGGCCAGCGTGTCCCCCGTCAGCGTGTCCTTCAATTTCGCGATCACGCCAATATCGCCCGCGTGCAGTTCCTTCACCTCGGTCATCGACTTGCCCAGCGGACACGCAATGTGCGCCAACCGCTCATCGCTCCCATTGCGCGAATTGATGATGTGGCTATCGGCGGCAATCACCCCCGACATCACCTTGAAATACGACATCCGGCCCGCAAACGCGTCGGCCGTCGTCTTGAACACATAAATCGAGGCGTGCTCGGAATCCGAAATCAGCCGCTTCTCTTCATGCCCGTCCTGAATGCCGATCATCTCCGTCCGCTTCAACGCCGACGGCAGATGGTCGGAAATGAAATCCGCCACCAGGTCCGTCCCGATGTTCAGCAGCGCCGAACAGCACATGATCGGGAAAATCGTCCCCGCCCTCATCTCATCGTCGATGCCCGAACGCACATGCTCGGCAGCCAGCGTCCCGGTCTCGAAAAACTCTTCCATCAACTCGTCTTCGCCCTCGGCCACGGCCTCCACCAGCGCCGCATGCGCCAGTTGCGCCGCCTCGGCATACTCGGCCGGAATCGGAATCTCCTTCCCTTTGCCGTTTCCATTCGGCGTGTACTCGAAGGCCTTCATCTCGATCAAATCGATCACGCCCCGGAACTCGCGCTCCTTGCCGATCGGCATCTGCACCGCCACGCAATGCTTGCCGAAAAACTCCGTGCACGAGGCCACCACTTGCTCAAAACTCGCCCGCTCACGGTCCAGCTTGTTCACCAGAATCGCCCGCGGCAAATGATATTCCTCGGCGATCTCCCACGCCTTCTCCGTCTGCACCTCTACCCCCGCCACCCCATCCACCACCACCAGCGCTGAGTCCGCCGCCACCAGTGACGACCTCACATCATTAAGGAAGATGTTGATCCCCGGCGCGTCCAACAGGTTGATCTTCGTCTTCTTCCATTCGGCATAGGCGACCGCCGTGGAAATCGTAATCTTCCGCGCCGTCTCCTCATCGTCGAAATCGGTGACCGTGTTGCCTTCGTCCACTCTTGTCAGGCGGTTGGTCGCCCCGGTCAAATACAGCAGCCCCGCCGCCAGTGTGGTCTTCCCACAGTTCAAATGGCCGACGAGGCCCACGTTCCGGATATCATTGCCGTCGTATGTTTTCAGCATCGCTGCTCCTGACAGTACAGTATTCGCAGCGGCAAACCCGGCCGGAACTTCTTTTGACCCGGCAGGCTTCTCCGGTCGGAGCGCCGCTGGCGGGTGTTACAAAAATCGACCATGATCGTAACACACAGCCGCGCCCCACTCTCCCTTGCCGGCCACCCCCGCCTCCAGCCTCCATGCCCCATCCCAACTCTGCTATCGTGTCTGGCGATGACCCGCAAATCCCTCCTCCTCGCACTCCTCCCCCTCGCCGCCCTCCTCGCCGCCGACCCCGCCGCCGCGCCCCCCACC
>JAFLBB010000298.1 GCA_017304135.1 Acidobacteriota bacterium
ACAACTCGCGGAACAACTCCGTCCGCATCTGGTTGCGTGCCTTCTCCAACTCCCGCTCTTCCACACCCGCCGACGCCACCCGCGCCAGCTCCTCATCCAACACGGCCTCGGCCTTGGCCACATCCGCCCCCGGCCGCAGTTGCATCGTCACGTCAAACGTCCCCGGATCGAGCGACTCCCCCGTCCCCGCCCGCACACTCAGCGCCAGTTGCTCCTTCTCCACCAACCTCTGGTGCAGCCGCGAACTCCGCCCCGACGACAACACCCGCCCCAGCGCCTCCAGCGGCCAATACTCGGCATCGCGCGACCGCACCGTGTGGTAGCTCGCCATCCACAACGGCGCCTGCGCCGCCTTCTCCACCGTCACCCTCCGCTCGCCCTTCTGCTCCGGCTCCACCGTCCGCACCACGGGCGGCGGCTCCTGCCGCGGAATCGGCGCAAGATATTTCGTCACCAGCGCCATCGCCTCGGCCTCCGTCACCGCCCCCGTGATCACCGCCACGCAGTTGTTCGGCGCATAGCCCATGCGGAAGTGCGCCTTCAAATCCTCCAGCGTCCAACCCTCGATGTCCGACGGCCAGCCGATCACCGGCCACCCATACGGATGCGCCGTGAACGACGCCGCATTCACCTGCTCGTTCAACGCCCCGAAGTTCGAGTTGTCCACCCGCAGCCGCCGCTCGCTATACACAACGCCCCGCTCGCTATCCACCGTCTTCTGCTCAATCGCCAGGTCGCCGATGCGGTCGGCCTCCATATCGAACATCAGCTCAATCGCCCCTTTGGCGAACCAATCCGTGTACACCGTCACATCCTGCGTCGTATAGGCGTTGTTCGCCCCGCCCGCCTTCTCCATCTGGACGTCGAATTGCTTCGGACCATACTTCTTCGCCCCGTTGAACATCATGTGCTCGAAGAAGTGGCTCAACCCCGTCGTCCCCGGCCGTTCATTGCGCGAGCCGATCTTAAAGAAGAAGTACAAGGCAACGTTGGGCAAATCGTGATCCTCATGCAGAATCACCTTCATGCCGTTCTCCAGCGTGTGCGACTTCAGGGCAATCGACTGCCCTCGCGCCGCCCCGCCCGCCGCCATCAACAACGCCAGCGCGCCTGCCGCCAGCCGCGCGCCGCCATGAGAGGAACTGGTCCGCATACCTGCTAAGGTACCAGCCGCAAACGCCCCTGCGCGGCCCCAACCCGCACCCCGCCCCACGCCCGGCCCCGGCCACCCGGCCCGCGCCGGCGTTCTCCCCCGAACTTCCCGAAACCCGCTCTCCTTGACTTCCGTCGAACCAATTGAGGACTATCAGGATGGAGGCGGCCATGAAGAGAACCTTGTTCGCGTTATCGGCCCTGGGTGCGCTGGCTCTGCCCGCCCTGGCCCAGAATGTGGTCAGCGCCCGTGCCGGGCTGGTCAACTACACCGAAGGCGCGGTCACGCTGCGCGAATCTCCCGTCAGCCTCACCACCAAGCAGCCCTATATCGAAATGAAGGACGGCGACGTCGTCCAAACCGCGCGCGGCCGCTCCGAAGTCCTGCTCAGCCCCGGCACCATCATGCGCCTGGCTGAGGACACCTCCGTCCGCCTCCTCTCCGGCTCGCTCACCGACACCCGCCTCGAAGTGCTCGACGGCGACGTCATCGTCGAAGCCGCTGAAATCTTCGAAGGCGGCCGCCTCGTCGTGAAACTGGCTGACCGCGAGGTCGAGATCACCAAAACCGGCATCTACCGCTTCACCACCGACCCCGCCGAACTGCGCATCTACGAAGGCCGCGTCGAAATGCCCGCCGTCAACGGCAAATCGGTCACCGCCAAAAAGGGCGCCGTCGTCTCCATGAGCAACGGCCTCATCGCCGGCAAGTTTGACACCGACCTCGGCGATACCTTTTACCGCTGGGCCTCGCGCCGCTCCTCCTACATCGCCACCGCCAACGTCTCGGCCGCCCAGATGGGCCGCGATAACCTCCTCGGCTACGGCTTCCGCGGCGGCTGGCTCTACAACCCCTACTTCGGCATGTTCACCTACATCCCCTATAACGGGATGATCATGAGCCCCTTCGGCTACCGCTATTACACGCCCAGCACCATCTACGCCGTCTACACGCCTCCGCCCTCCATCGGCAACTCCGCCGCCATGGGCGGCATGGGCAACCGCATGCCCAGCTACAACTCCGACTATGGCTACTCCACCGTCGGCGTGCGCGGCGTCTCCAGCGCGCCTGCCGCCAGCATGGGCGCTTCGGCTCCTGCCGCCGCTGCCTCGGATGGCGGAGCCCGTGGCGCGGGCGACGGCGGCGGTCGCGGCGGCTCGGCTTCGGCCGGCGGACGCGCCCAGTAACTTAGTCGCCCTTCAGACTCCGCTTCAGGAACTCCGTCATCGCCTGCTGCATGTGCCGCTTCGCCGTGCCCGTCACGCCGTGCGCCTTCTGCGGGTAGAGTAGAAACTCATACTGCTTGCCCGCCTGCTGCAAAGCATCGGTCATCCGCATCATGCTCTGGAAGAGCACATTGTCGTCGGAGAAGTTGTGAATGAGCAGCAGCTTGCCCGCCAACTTCCCGGCATCCTTCACCACCGCGCTCGCCGCATAGCCCTCTTCGTTCTGCTGCGGCAGCCCCAGATAACGCTCCGTGTAGATCGTGTCGTAATGCCGGTAGTCGGTCACCGGAGCCCCTGAAATCCCCGCCCGAAACACGCCCCCGCCGTTCAACATCGCCTGCAGCGTCATGTAGCCGCCATAGCTCCAGCCGTTCATCCCCACCCGCGCCGCATCCACGAACCCCATCCCCACCAACCGCCGCACGCCTTCAATCTGATCGGCCAGCTCCACCTTCCCGAACCGCCCCAGCAGCGGCTTCTCAAACGCATGCCCGCGCCCCGCCGAGCCGCGATTGTCCATCTGCCACACCACAAATCCCTCATGCGCCAACACCTGGTCCCAGTCCGCCCCGCGCCACTGGTCGCGCACCGCCTGCGCCCCAGGACCTCCATACACCTGCACCAACGCCGGATACTTCTTCGCCGTATCAAACCCCGCCGGCTTCAGCAGCCGCGCATGAAACAACGTTCCATCCGCGCCGCGAAACGTCAGCAACTCCGTCGGCAGAATCTCCACATCCCGCAACCCCTCGGCAAACTTCTCTCCAAACACCGCCGCCTGCGCCTCGCCCGCATAGAGCGTCTTGCGCGGCGCATCCACCAGGCTCGAATAATAGTCCACGCGGTTCGCGCACCCTGCCCCAAACGAATTCTGGTGCGTCCCCCGCCCTTCGGTGTGCCGCCGCTTCCCCGCCCCATCGAGTCCCACCGAATACAAGTGCCGCTGCGTCGGGCTCACCTCCGACGAAGTGAACCACACCCGCCCCGCCGTCTCGTCCACGCAATCCACCCCCGTCATCTCCCACTCCCCGCTCGTCAACTGCGCCTGCTGCTTCCCATCGATCCCATACACATACAAATGCCGGAACCCGCTCCGCTCGCTCGACCACACCAACCGCTTGCCGCCATCCAACACCCGCAGATCATCGGCCAAATTGATCCACGCCTCATCGCTCTCCTCGATCACCACCCTCGGCGCAGCGCCGCTCGCCGGCGCCTCCATCAGCCACAGCTTCTTCTGCGTCCGCGTCAGCCGGTGCACCAGCACCGCCTCCGAGTTGGGCATCCACATCACGCGCGCCAGCAGATCCTCCGCCCCCGCGCCCGTGTTCAACCACCGCGTCTTCCCCCCGTTCGCCGCCACCACGCCCAGCCGCACCACCGAATTCGGCGTCCCCGCCTGCGGATACCGCTCCGGCTCATACTGCGCCCGCATCTTGAGCAGATCCACCTGCGGATACTCCATCACCCCGCTCACATCGAACTGCAAATACGCAATCCGCCGCGAGTCAGGAGACCACCAGAACGCCGTCCCCAAATCCAGCTCCTCCGGATACACCCAATCCAGCCCGCCGTTGATCCGCGTCGACGACCCATCGCTCGTCACCCGCGTCACCTTGCCCGAGGCCACATCCTGCACAAACAAGTTCTTCGCCAGCCGGTACGCAACCTTGCTCCCATCCGGCGACAGCTTCGGGTCCATCTCCTCCTCGCGCGTCTTGGTCAACTGCCGCCACTCCCCCGCCGCCGTGTCCACCAAAAACAAATCGCCCTTCACCTTCAGCAGCAGCTTCTTCCCATCCCCTGACCACTGCAGCGCCTTCTCCTTCACCCGCCGGTTCTGCCACCCAAACGCATCCGACTCCACCATCGCCGCCGCCGCGCCCTCCATCGGCCCCAGCGCCACAAGCGACCGCTCCGCCCGCCCCGCCACGCCATACACCTTCACCTGCCCGCCGGCGATCCACGCAAACCGCGCCCCATCCGCCG
>JAFLBB010000299.1 GCA_017304135.1 Acidobacteriota bacterium
GGGTGGCTTGCGCGCGGGGGGCGGGCTTCGCGGAGGAGGTGGGTTGCGCGGCGCGCGGGGTGGACTGCGCGGAGGCGGTGGGGGCGATTTGCGTCGCGGCGATGGTGGTGAACGCGAGGGCGAGGAGTGGGTGGCGCATCAGGCTTGCTCCAGGGCGGGGACGGGGCCGCGGTTGTAGAGGGATTGCTTGGGGGCGCGGTATTGGATGTTGAGGTGTGGGGTGTCGAGGGGTTTGCCTTGTTGGTAGGCGGAGTCCATGGCGGCGGCGAGGATGCCGGTGGTTAGGAGTGTTCGTTCGACGGGGTAGGGTTCCTTGCGTTGGAGGATGAGTTCCTCGATGTAGTGGGTGAGGGTGGAGAAGTGGGCGTAGTAGCGGCCGGGTTGGAGCCACATGAGGGTGGACTGGGGCTCGGGCTGGCCGATGACGTCGGCGGCGAAGTGGAAGCCTTCGATGTGGCCGTTGAGGAGGAAGACGGCGGCTTCGAGGCCGTCGCGATAGGTGAGGAGGAAGACGGAGGGGGACTTGACGTTGTCGCGGACGTTGCCGGGCGTGATCTTTTCGGCGCGGGCGTTGGCGGCGTTCATGAGTTTGAGGGACCAGGGGTGCGAGTCGGCCCAGTTCCAGACGGCGGGGCCGTCGAGGCATTGGACGCGGGCGACGCCGGATTCCCCGCCCTGGCGGCGTTCGAGCATCACTTGGAGCGATTCGAGGGCGTGGAAGCCGTAGGCCTCTTTGCCGCCGTATGCTGTGGCAACGGCGTTGCGGATGCGGACGCCGTTGGGGAATTCGAGTTCTGGCTTGCGCCAGGCGATGGGGACCGATGATCCGGCGAGGAAGGGGAAGCGGAGGCGGCGCGAGGCGTCGTACATCCACTTGGCTTTGTCCCAGTCGGTGGAGAGGTGTTTGTCGCAGAAGGTGGGGACGGCGCGGCCGGAGGCTTCGTAGACGCGGACGATTTCGGAGAAGAGGCGGTGGCGGGGGTAGAGCTTCTGGCCTTTTTCGTTGTCGGGGTAGTTGCCGTGTTCGCCGATGAGGACGACGCCGTCGACGGCGAGGGTGGAGCCGCCGAGGGTGAGGGCGGAGCGGACGTCGTCATAGATCTTGACGTTGTGGCGGGCGGCCATGTCGCGGCTCATGTCGTTGGCGGGGACCTGGTCAGTGAACATGGAGACGGCGTGGAGGCGGGGCTCGATGCGTTTGCCGTAGTATTCGTAGCCGCCGAGGAGGCGTCCGGCGATGACGTCGGCGTGGGAGTTCTTGCGGTATTCGGTCAGGATAAGAGCGATGGTGGGGCGCGAGGCCGGAGCGGGGGTAGCGAGGGGGGCGGCGGCGAGTGTGCAAAAAGAGCGACGAAGCATGGATCGTATTATGCTAACTCGCATGATGCGCTTTGGGCTGATGACCGTTGTGATGATGCTGGCGGTGGCGTGGACGCCGGCGTGGGGGCAGAGGCCCGTGGTGGCGGTGGGGGGGATTCTGCATGAGTCGAATTCGTTTCATTCGGTGAAGACTAGGTTGGAAGACTTTCGGCGGCCGAGTGCGGCGACGGCGGCGGCGACGCTCGATTTGTGGGCGGATAACTTGGATGAGATTGCGGGGTATGTGCAGGGCGGGCGGAAGGCGGGGTTGGAGCTGGTGCCGGCGATTGCGGCGCGGGCGACACCGTCGGGTCCGGTGACGGATGCGGCGCTGGATGCGCTGACGGGGGAGTTGATTGCGAAGTTGAAGGCGGCGCCGAAGTTGGATGGGATTCTGCTGGCGCTGCATGGGGCGATGGTGACGGAGAGCTTTCCGCATGGGGATGCGGAGATTGTGCGGCGGGTGAGGGCGGCGATGGGGGAGACGATTCCGTTGGTGGTGACGCATGATTTCCATGCCAACGTGTCGCCGGAGATTGTGAAGCAGACGACGGTGTTGTTGACCTACAAGACGTGCCCGCATATTGACCAGAAGGAGCGGGGGCTGCAGGCGGCGGAGATCATGGGGCGGATTGCGCGGGGCGAGGTGAAGCCGGTGCAGGCGCTGGTGAAGCCGGGGATGCTCTACAACATCCGGTATCAATACACGAGCGTGGCGCCGCTGCGGCCGATTTACGACGAAGAACTCCGATTAGAGAAAGAGCCTGGGGTGCTGGCGGTGAGCGTGTCGGGCGGGTATCAGTATGCCGATGTGCCGGCGATGGGGGCGAGCGTGATTGTGGCGACCGATGGGAACAAGGCGCAGGCGGAGGGGATTGCGAAGAAGCTGAGCGATATGTTGTGGGCGACGCGGGATCAGTTGAAGTTGAATGTGCCGGAACCGGCGGAGGCGGTGAGGAAGGCGATGGCGAGCGCGAAGTCGCCGGTGGTGCTGGTGGAGATGGGGGACAACATTGGCGGGGGTTCGGCGGGGGACGCGACGTTTTTGTTGAGCGAGTTGATGCGGCAGAAGGCGAAGGGGTGGAGCGTGTCGGTGGCCGCGGCGGTGGCGGTGGCGATGGCGGTGAAGGCGGGGGTGGGGGCGAGGTTCGATGGGCTTGTGGGCGGGAAGACGGACAAGATGCATGGCGAGCCGGTGCGGGTGCGGGGCGTGGTGAAGACGATTTACGACGGGAAGTTTCGCGAGACGGAGATCCGGCATGGGGGGCAGCGGTATTACGACCAGGGGTTGTCGGCGGTGGTGGAGGTGGAGGGTTCGACGCGGGATGAGGGGAGCTATGTGTTGCTGACGACGAAGCGGATGGTGCCGTTTTCGCTGCACCAGTTGATCAGCGCGGGGATTTTGCCGGAGAGGCAGAAGATTCTGGTGGTGAAGGCGGCGGTGGCGTTTCGGGCGGCGTATGAGCCGGTGGCGGGGGAGATCATTGAGGTGGATACGCCGGGGGCGACGGCGATCAATCCGCAGCGGTTTGTGTGGAAGCGGGTGCGGGCGGATTTGTTTGGGATGCGGCCGTGAGGGGAGTGATTTGTCTGGCGGTGGTCGTGTGGGGAGGGTGGGTATGTGAAGCGGCGGAGCGGGTGAGCGTGTGTGCGTTACAGGCGGAGGCGCGGCGGTGGGAGGGGAAGAGCGTGGAGGTGGAGGGGTTTGTTTCGCGGGGGTTTGAGGATTCGGGGTTGTTTGATCCGGGGTGTGAAGGGGGTGAGCCGGTTTGGGTGGAGTATGGGGGGACGGCGGGTACGGGGGTGATTCGGTGTTGCGGGGTGGCGCCGCAGCGGCTTGGGAAGCAACCGGTGAGTGTGGAAGGCGTGCCGGTGCCGCTGGTGGAGGATGCGGCGTTCCGGCGGTTCGATGGGTTGTTGCAGATCGGGCCGGATCGTGTGGTGCGGGCGAGGCTGGTGGGGCGGTTCTTTGCGGCGCAGATGAAGGGTGGGACGAGGTCGGGCTATGGGCACATGGGGTGTTGCGGTTTGTTTGTGATCGAGCGGGTAGTGGCGGTGAGCGAACAGAGAGGGGAGGAGATCGACTATAGGGCCGCGGTGGATCAGCCGGAGGGAGCGACGTCGTTTGGCGACTTGATGGCGCGGGGGAAGAGATGGGACTGGTTGCGGTGGCAGCGGGAAGCGGAGATGGCGGGGAACGAGTGGAGAGTGAACGATGCGCGGCGGGTGGCGGTGGAGGTGTTGGCGGAGCGGCTTGGCCTGGCGCGGGAAGAGGTGAGTGGCTTGCGGGAGAGGAACAAGCGTGGGGAGCAGATCTGGTTTGCGTGGAGCGATGAGGCGAGGGGGAAGCGTTACTTCGTGGTGGTGAGCAAGCCGTATTTCGTGGCCTATTATGCGAGAAATCCGCGGAAGGCCGCCTGGGTGGTCCGTGCTGTGTGGGCGACGGACGAGCGGTGACCTTCCGCGGATTGCTTTTCCGCGAGACGGCGCGGAGGCGCTGACTTTAGCGGACGAGGTTGAGGGAGATCAAGTTCTCGGTTTGGGCGGGGGTGTGTTTGGGGATGGGGGCGAGAAAGTTGTCCATGCCGGGGACTTTGATTTCGCGGAAGAAGCAGTCGCCGGCGCGGCAGGCGAAGACGGCCTGGGCCTGGTTGTTGTTGGCATCGGCGACGGCGCGCTGCGACATGACGACGTAGACGCCCTTGCGGGTGCGCTCATTGCGCATGACGAAGGTGGGCGCGCCGGAGGGGGCGTTGGCCTGGACGAGGGAATAGGCGCCGGCTGGCATGGTTTTGCCGGAGACGATGAAGTCGAAGGGGACGGCCATTTTGAGCTCGGGCGGATTCATGGCGTGGGCCGAGGTGGCGGCGAATGCGCAGATGGCCAGGGCAGCCGCGCGGGACATGTTGATCAGAGTGCGAGTCATTTTTCTTAGCGCCTCCTTTTTGGCGTCGGTATGTGTAAAGG
>JAFLBB010000300.1 GCA_017304135.1 Acidobacteriota bacterium
GGCCGATGGCGGAAGGCGCCGGTGGCGGTGGGCTCATCGGTACGGACTCTACGGCGGGCGTTGGGCGGGGGGATGTGGCTGGCGGCGGCCGACGGGTTGTACCGCACGGGGGAGGGGGGGACGAAGCGCATTCCCTATCCCCATGGGCTTGCCGTGCAACGCATCCGGAGCCTGGCGGAGCATCCGCGCCTGGGTCTGCTGGTGGGGGGGATGCAGATGGGGTTGTGGGCGCTGCGCGAGGGGAGATGGAAGCCACTGGACGCACGGCCGGAGCTCAGTGTGTACTCGACGCTGATCGACGCGGTGGGGGAGGTCTGGGCGGCGACTTCGGCGGGAATGGCACAGGTGACCGAAGGCGGGCTGCAGGCGGTGAACCTGAGCCCGTTTCTGCGGAAGCCGGAGGAGGAGTTTTACCAGGTGGCCGAGGACGGGCAGGGGCAACTCTTCCTGGCGGGGCGACGGAGCCTGGTGCGGATGAAGCGCGGGCCACCGGCATCGCTGAGGCAGGGCGATGTGCGGCAATTTGACCTGCTGGACGGGCTGTCGAGCGCCAACTTCGGGATTGCGAGGCAAAACTTCCGCGCGTCGAGCCCGAAGGGGCTGCTGTGGTTTGCGAACCTGACCGGATTCGTGGTGGTGGACCCGGAGCATATTCCCGACAACCCTCTGCCGCCGCCGGTGCACATCGATGCGCTGATCGCCGATGGCAAGAGCCTGCCGTTGAGCAACCCGCCGCGGCTGCCGGCGGGGACCGAGCGCGTGGAGATCCGGTTTGTCGGACTGAGCCTGATTGAGCCGAGGAAGGTGGCCTTCCGCTATAAGCTGGAGGGATCCGATCCGGGTTTCGTTGCTCCCACCAACGACGTGCATGCGGTTTACACACACCTGAACCATGGACCGTACCGGTTCCATGTGATGGCGAGCAACAACGATGGGGTGTGGAACGAGACAGGGGCGACGCTGGACCTGGAGATTGCGCCGCAATATTACCAGACGCTGTGGTTCCGCGCGCTGGCGGTGCTGGGCCTGGCGCTGCTGGGGGCGGTGGCGGTGCGGTTGCGGACGCGTTCGCTGTTGCAGCGGACCGAGGAGTTGGAGCGGCATGTGCGGGAACGCACGGCGGAACTGGAGACGGCGCGGAGTCAGGCCGAGGAGGCGGCGCGGGCCAAGGCGGAGTTTCTGGCCACGATGAGCCACGAGATCCGCACGCCGATGAACGGGGTGCTGGGGATGCTGAGCCTGCTCGAGCGGACGCAGTTGGACCACGAGCAGCGGCACTGCACGGAGGTGATCTCGAATTCGGGCAAGGCACTGCTGAGCATCATCAACGATGTTCTTGACCTGTCGCGGCTGGAGGCGGGCAAATGCCTGGTGGAGTATCATCCGGCGGACCTACGGCTGATCAGCCAGCAGGTGGTGGAGCTGTTCCAGATTACGGCGGCGTCGAAGAACATAGAGCTGAGTCTGCGGTGGGGGCCGGAGTTGCCGCACTGGTACAGCGCGGATTCGGCTCATTTGCGCCAGATTCTGGTAAATCTGGTGGGCAACGCGGTGAAGTTCACCGAGACGGGTTGGGTAAGGCTGGAGGTGAGGGGTGAGGCGGCCGGGGCGAAGCACGGGGAGGGCGAGCCGGTGGCGCTGACCTTTACGGTGGAAGACACAGGGATTGGGATTGCGGCGCGCGATTTGGGCAAGTTGTTCCAGAAGTTCAGCCAAGCCGACTCCTCGTCGGTGAGGAAGTATGGGGGCACGGGGCTGGGGCTGGCGATTTCCAAGGGGCTGGCTGAACGGATGGGGGGCACGATCAGCGTGGAGAGCGAGCCGGGCAGGGGGTCGAGTTTCCATCTGAGATTGACACTGGTTACGGCGCGGCCTCCGGCGGGTGTGCCGGCGCGGACGCAGGCGCGCGAGTTGACCATCGGGCGGGTGCTGCTGGCCGAGGACAATGCGGTGAATGCGCTGGTGGCGCAGCGGATGTTGAGCAGCCTGGGCTTCCGTGTGGATGTGGTGTCGACGGGGACAGCCGTGCTGGAGGCGCTGGAGAGCGAGCCCTACGACCTGATCCTGATGGACTGCCAGATGCCGGAGATGGACGGGTTTGAGGCGACGCGGCGGATACGCGCCACCCCTGAGGGCAGGCAGCCGATCATCATCGCGCTGACGGCCAACGCGATGGATGGCGACCGCGAGCGCTGCATGGAAGCGGGCATGGACGACTACATCTCCAAGCCGATTGTGCTGGAGGAGTTCTCGTCGCGGATTGCGGCCTGGAGCCGCGGGCGCGAGACGGTGGCCGACTGAACGGGCGGCCGGTGGGAGGCGGGGCGTAGCCTGACGGGGCGCGGTTTCCCATAGCCGCCGGCGGGTGAGTCTGCTAGGCTGAGCCCCATGCCTGATCAGGTTTTCACCATCAAACGCGAGAACGTGCCGCTCTGGAGCAGCGGCAAAGGCTCGCTCACTCTCAACCTGGGACAAGTGAATCCGCTGCAGCAGCTGCCGCCGAACATCAGCACGCTGTTTGACGTCGCGCCTTCGCTGGGTGGGTCCGAGCCGATCCAGTTCGGCGGGGCGGGGAACCTGACGCTGGGGGTGACGGCGGGCGTGCAGGCGAGCCTGGCGGCGATTCGCGCCACGCCGGGGGGCGAACTGGCGAAGCTGCTCAAGGAGCACGGGCTGGAGAAGTTTCACGCGGCCAACCCCGGCCAGATGTTGTATGCACTGCGGATTGGGGCGCGGGCGGGGGTGTCGGCGTCGGGCAGCTTCGCGTTCCAGACGTTGAGCGCGCAGGCGACGGTGAGCGCGGGGGGCGACGGCGGCTATACGTGCATTGTGCCGGTGCCGGAAGAGGGCACGGTGGCCAACAACGCGCTGGCGCTGTTCCGGAAGGTGAAACTGCCTTCGGACATCACAGCGCCGCTGGAGCCGGGGCATGTGGTGGCGCTACGGTATGGCGGCTATCTGAAGTTTGGCGGGAGTGTGTCGGCGGGATTCGAATTGAAGGGCACACAGGGGTTATCGTTGGGGTCGCTCGACCTTTCGGAACGCTACAAGCTGTCGGCGTCGGGACGGCTAGGGCTGGACGCTTCGGTGGCGGGGAGTTTTCTGATTGAGGCGCGGTCGTCGGCCAAAGCGGGCTGGGTGCGGGTGATGGTGCGGCGGCATCGCGAGTCGAGCATCAAGATTGCGGCGGACGCGACGGTGGGCTTCACGGGCGATTTGGCGGGGCTGCCGGTGAACGGGCGCGATTTTCTGGGCGCGGCGCTGGGCGTGAACGTGAAGAACTGGTTCAACGTGCTGGACAAGGTGGGCGAGTTCAGCGACTTGAAGACGCTGGAGTCAAAGCTGGACGGGCTGGCGAATCAATTTATCAAGGAGTATCTCGGCAAGGCGTTCGGGGCCGTGCCGAAGGACTTCACGAAGATTCTGGGGCGCGTGCGTGCGGTGGTGGAGAAGTATCAGAACTTAGACAATTACGCGATCAACTTATTCGACCGGTACTTTGACAAGTTGGACATCCTGACTTTGCAGCTGGAGAAGCTGCGGGCGCTGACCACGTTGGATGCAATTGCCGGGGAGGTGGATGGCGAGTTGTGGCGGGTGTTGCGCACAATCACCGGGGGCGATCCGCTGACGTTTTTGTTGGGGCGGATTCCGGGGCCGGACGGCAAGCCGATACCGAGCCTGCCGGAGTTGCAGCGACGGGTGCAATCGACGCTCGACCTGGTGCAAGGCGAGGCGCATAAGGAGATCCGCGAGGTGATCGCGCTGGCCAAGGAGAGCTTCCCGCTGGACGGGTTCATCACGCAACTGGCGCGCGTGGATTCGATTGGCGAGTTGCAGGCGATGGCCGGGACGAAGGCAGGGAATTTCGCCGAGCGGTTGATTGGGAAGGCGATTGGGGAATTGAAGAACTCGGATGAAGCGAAGAAGGCGGTGAAATCGATCAACGACTTTGTGCGCGAGGAGCAGGCCTTTGAGAAGCGTTTCAACGATGTGTTGAAGATGGCGGCCAAGCAGAGACTCAGTGCCTCGCTGCATGCGGAGTATTCGCGGGCCACCGAGCGCGACGCGCTGATCGATGTGGAGATCAACCTGGAGACGGCGCGCGGGCTGGAGTTGATGAAAGCCGCCGGGCGGGGCGATTTCCGCGACATTCTGGCGTCGGTGCAGCCGGGCGTGGTGACGCTGAACGAAGGGGTGTTCAGCCACAAGGTGACGCGTACGTCGGCGTTCTCAGTGAACATCGTGGGCTGGCATTTCAACTG
>JAFLBB010000301.1 GCA_017304135.1 Acidobacteriota bacterium
ACGACGCCGACGCCGTCTCTGAACTCTGCCGCCGCCACGGCGTCATCTGGATCGTCAACGACCGCGCCGACCTCGCCCTCCTCACCGCCGCCGGCCTCCACCTCGGCCAGGACGACATGCCCGCCTCCACCGCCCGCGGACTCCTCGGCGAAACCGCCATCCTCGGCCTCTCCACCCACAACCCCGCCCAACTCCGCGCCGCCACCCTCGAACCCGTCGACTACCTCGCCATCGGCCCCATCTTCGCCACCGCCTCCAAGGACAACCCCGACCCCGAAGTCGGCCTCGACACCCTCGCCCACGTCCGCCAGCTCACCAACCTCCCCTTAGTCGCCATCGGCGGCATCACCCGCGACAACGCCGAATCCGTCCTCGACGCCGGCGCCGACTCCGTCGCCATCATCGCCGACCTCTACCCCGACCCCTGCGACCCCTCGCTCCTCCGCCAGCGCGTCCGCGATTGGACCCGCATCACCGGATAAGGCCACCACACTCATGCCCCAGCCACCGCCCGCCACGAACGCCCCTGCCACCACCCGCCCCACCCTCGAAAAATCCCTCGGCCTCCTCGACGGCACCACCCTCGTCATGGGCTCCATGATCGGCTCCGGCGTCTTCATCGTCGCCGCCGACATCTCCCGTCAGGTCGGCGCTCCCGGACCCATGCTCCTCACCTGGGTCATCACCGCCCTGCTCACCCTCATCGCCGCCCTCAGCTATGGCGAACTCGCCGCCGCCATGCCCCACGCCGGCGGCCAATACGTCTACCTCCGCGAAGCCTTCGGCCCTCTGTTCGGCTTCCTCTTCGGTTGGACCATGTTCCTCGTCATCCAAACCGGCACCATCGCCGCCGTCGCCGTCGCCTTTGCCAAATTCGCCGGCGTCTACCTGCCCTGGATCGACTCCGGCAACATCCTCCTCCAAATCGGACCACTCACTCTGCAATCCCAGCAGCTCATCGCCATCGCCGTCGTCGTCCTCCTCACCTGGGTCAACTCGCAGGGCGTCCGTGCCGGCGCACTCGTCCAGAACATCTTCACCTTCGCCAAAACCGCCGCCCTCCTCGGCCTCGTCGCCGCCTGCCTCTTCGCCGGCCGCAACGACGCCGCCATCGCCCGCAACTTCTCCCCCGATTCCTTCTGGGGCCCCGGCCTCGACCTCAACATGCTCCGCCTCGTCGGCGTCGCCATGGTCGGCGCTCTCTTCTCCTCCGACGCCTGGAACAGCGTCACCTTCACCGCCGGCGAAATGCGCAACCCCAGCCGCACCGTCCCCCTCTCGCTCGCCTTGGGCGTCGGCATCGTCTCCGCCATCTACCTCGCCTGCAACTACGGCTACCTGCTCGTGCTGCCGCTCGAAGCCATCCAGAACGCCCCCGCTGACCGCGTCGGCACCGAAGCCGCCCGCGCCGTCTTCGGCTCCTCCGCCGTCCAGCTCATGGCCGCCGCCATCATGGTCTCCACCTTCGGCTGCGTCAACGGCCTCATCCTCGCCGGAGCCCGCGTCTACTACGCCATGGCCCTCGACGGCCTCTTCTTCCCCCAGGTCGCCCGCGTCCACCCCACCCGCCACACCCCCGTCACCTCCCTCTGGGTCCAATGCCTCTGGGCCTGCGCCCTCACCCTCACCGGCACCTACAGCGATCTGCTCGACTATGTTATATTCGCTGTCTTGCTCTTCTATATCCTGACCATTGCGGGGCTCTTCGTGTTGCGCCGCAACCGTCCCGGTATGGATCGCCCCTACCGCGCGATTGGCTACCCTGTCCTGCCTGCTCTCTACATCCTCATCGCGGGTCTAATCGAAATTCTGCTCTTGTTCTACAAGCCAAACTACACCTGGCCGGGTCTCATCATCGTCATGCTGGGCGTGCCGGTCTATTTCTATTGGAGGAAACGGGAGATCACGGTATGAGCCTCTTTGCCACAAAACCGCTCGAAACGATCGTCGCCGAAAGCACCGGCGATCACTCGCTGAAACGAACCCTCACTGCATCGCAGTTGGTCGCTCTCGGCATCGGCGCCATCATCGGAGCGGGCCTCTTCTCCCTCACCGGCATCGCCGCCGCCCACCACGCTGGCCCCGCCGTCACCCTCTCCTTCGTCCTCGCCGCCTTCGGCTGCGCCTTCGCTGGACTCTGCTACTCAGAGTTCTCTACCATGATCCCCATCGCCGGCAGCGCCTACACCTACTCCTACGCCACCATGGGCGAGTTCATGGCCTGGATCATCGGCTGGGACCTCGTCCTCGAATACGCCGTCGGCGCCGCCACCGTCGCCGTCTCCTGGTCCCGCTACGTTGTCTCCCTCTGCCACGACTTCGGCATCGAACTCCCCGCCGAATGGGTCAACTCCCCCTTCGTCCAACTCCCCGGCGGCGGCGCCCCCCTCATCAACCTCCCCGCCATCATCGTCGTCGCCATGATGTCCACTCTCCTCATCGTGGGCATCCAGGAATCGGCCCGCGTCAACACCATCATCGTCTTCCTCAAGGTCACCGTCGTCATCCTCTTCATCTGCTTCGGCTGGGCCTACATCAACAAGGACAACTACGTCCCCTACATCCCCCCCAACACCGGCGTCTCCGGCCAGTTCGGCTTCTCCGGCGTCCTCCGCGCCGCCGGCGTCGTCTTCTTCGCCTTCATCGGCTTCGACGCCGTCTCCACCGCCGCCCAGGAAGCCAAAAACCCCCAGCGCGACATGCCCATCGGCATCATCGGCTCCCTCGTCGTCTGCACCATCCTCTACGTCCTGTTCGCCCACGTCCTCACCGGCATCGTCCCCTTCAAACTCCTCGACGACGCCGCCCCCGTCGCCATCGCCGTCGACCGCACCCCCTACACCTGGCTCAAAACCGCCATCAAGCTCGCCATCATCGCCGGCTACACCTCGGTCATCCTCGTCATGTTGCTCGGCCAGTCCCGCGTCTTCTACTCCATGTCCCGCGACGGCCTCCTCCCCAAGCTCTTCTCCGACCTCCACCCCAAATACCGCACCCCCTATAAGAGCAACCTCCTCTTCATGGTCTTCGTCGCCCTCTTCGCCGCTCTCGCCCCCATTCAAATCGTCGGCGAAATGACCTCCATCGGCACCCTCTTCGCCTTCGTCCTGGTCAGCGCCGGCATCCTCGTCATGCGCAAAACGCATCCCAACCTGCCGCGCCCCTTCAAAACGCCCCTCGTCCCCCTCGTCCCCATCCTCGGCATCCTCGCCAACCTCGCCCTCATGTTCGGCCTCGGTTGGGAAAACTGGATGCGCCTCTTCGTCTGGATGGCCCTCGGCTTCGTCGTCTTCTTCGCCTACAGCCGCAGCCACAGCCATCTGGGCAAGGCCAACGCCGGACTCCCCGGCTCCCACGGCGGCCCCCCGCCCGCAAAATAACCTTCCGCCCACAAAATAAGGATTTCCCTCGGCTAGCGCCGCCCCCGCGCGGCGCTACAATACCCCCATGACTCCTCTACGCACGGTCGCCCTGCGCCTCGCCCTCATCTGCGTCCTCTCGGCCGCCGCCTACGCCAAACCCAACTTCGCCGGTAACTGGAAACTCGACTCCGCCAACAGCGACTTCGGCCCCATGCCCGGACCCTCTTCCATGACCCGCGTCATCCAGCACGAAGAGCCTACCATTCAAATCAAAACCACCCAGGTCGGCCAGCGCGGCGAGCTCACCACCGAGCTCAAATACACCACCGATGGCAAAGAGAGCGTCAACAAAACCCAGATGGGCGAAGTGAAATCCACCGCCACCTGGGAAGGCGACATCCTCGTCGTCAAGTACAAAGTGGACTCCCCCCAGGCCGGCGAAATCGACATCGAGGACCGCTGGGCCCTCACCAACGGCGGCAAAGGCTCCACCGTCACCTCGAAAATCAAAGGCAGCTTCGGCGAAGTCGAACGCAAGCTCGTCTTCACCAAGGAATAGCTTCCCCACCCGCCCTTACGGCCGCGCCGCCACCACCCGTGGCGGCGCATTCACCCCGCCATCCATCACGATCTTCCACCGCCCGTCCTTCTGCCGCTTCCAGATCGTGATATACCGCCCCTCGCTCTCTAGCCGCTCCCCATCCTTCCCCGTCCACGACCGCTGCGACTTCCCCAGCGTGTAGCCAAGGTCCCCGCTCCGCGCCACATCGGCAAAGTCCGGCTGCCACCGCAGCACATTCCCCGCCTTCGAAAAAAACGGATCCATCGCCCCCCGCACCGCCTCCCGCCCCCGGATCAGCGGCATACTGTTCATCCCCCCGTCCTCGGCAAACCAC
>JAFLBB010000003.1 GCA_017304135.1 Acidobacteriota bacterium
GCGGGCAGGCCGGGTGGAGCGGGCGGGCCGGGCGGTGCTGGTGGGCCGGGCGGTGCTGGTGGACCGGGCGGTGCTGGTGGACCGGGTGGTGCTGGTGGACCGGGTGGTGCTGGTGGACCGGGCATGGGTCCGGGCGGCGGGCCGCGGCCAGGAGGACCTGGTGGTCCCGGTGGTCCTGGCGGCATGCGCGGGATGAACACGGGCCCGCTGGTGGCCAGGCGGGGGACGCCGACGCCTTCGTTCCGGGCGGCGGCGGTGGATTACAAGTCGCTGCCGAAGCTGGAACTGCCGGCGTTGAAGGCCGTGCCGCCGGTAGCCGTCGTGAAGACGCCGCCGATGGGGTGGAATTCGTGGAACAAGTTCCGCACGCGGATTAACGACCAGATGATCCGCGAGATCGCCGACGCGATGGTGGCCACCGGGATGCGCGATGCGGGCTACGTCTACGTGAACATCGACGACGGCTGGCAGGACAAGCGCGACGCCGCGGGCGTGCTGCAGCCGAACCCGAACTTCCCCAATATGAAGGCGCTGTCTGATTACGTTCACTCGAAGGGGCTGAAGCTGGGCATCTACTCTTCGCCTGGACCGACCACCTGCGGCGGCTTCACGGGCAGCTACGGGCACGAGGAGATCGACGCCAAAACGTGGGCGGCGTGGGGCATCGACTACCTGAAGTACGACTGGTGCAGCGCCTCGCGCGTGTGGAAGGACGAGGACATGCAGGCGGTCTACCAACGCATGGGCGAGGCGCTGCGGAAAACCGGCAGGCCGATTGTCTATGCCTTGTGCCAGTACGGGCGGATCAAGGTGCAGGACTGGGGCACCAAGGTGGGCGCGAGCCTGTGGCGGACGACGTTCGACATCCGCGACCAGTGGGCGTCGATGGAGCAGATCGGCTTTGCGCAGAGTGACCTGGCGTATGCATCGAATCCGGGGAGTTTCAATGATCCGGACATGCTCGAGGTGGGCAACGGCGGCATGACGCCGGTGGAATACCGGACGCACTTCAGCCTATGGGCGATGGTGGCCTCGCCGCTGCTGACGGGCAACGACATTCGTACCATGGATCCGGCGACGCGCGACATTCTGCTCAACAAAGAGGTGATCGCCGTCAACCAGGACAAGCTGGGTAAAGGCGGCAAGCGCCTCGCGCAACAGGGCTCGACAGAGGTGTGGGTAAAGCCGCTGGAGAAGGGTGCACAGGCGGTGGCTCTGTTCAACCGGGGCGAGGCGAAGGCCAAGGTGAGCGTACAGTGGGCGGATTTGAAACTATCTGGGAAAGTGAGGATTCGCGACTTGTGGGCACACGCCGACGTGAAGACGGAGGCAGAGGGGTATTCAGCCGAGGTTGAGCCCCACGGAGTGGTGCTGCTGAAAGCGTCGAAATGAACCGATAATGAGAAGTATGAAGTTTCGGAGAATGCTGGGCGGCATAGTCCCGCTACTGTTTGTCCATGTGGGATCCGCATGGGCCATTTCGGTCACCCTGAATCCCTCAAACCCTGCGCCGCTGCCTGTGGGCGAGCGGCAGACGTACACCGCCACGGCGCGCGACGCCGGCGGCGGGGAGGTGTGGTACCGGTTTCGGGTGCGTGCCGAGGGAGGCGAGTTCCGGCTGCTGCGGGATTTTGCGCCAGGGGCTTCTATCGAGTGGGCGACGCTGGATGGCGAGGGTTGGTATGAGGTCGAAGTAACGGCGCGAACGGCGGGCAATCCGGCTGAGGCTGTGGATGTCGTCTCGCAGGAACTGGTGCCGCGGGTGGAACCTGGCGGCGTGGCTGCGGTGAACCCGACACCGAACGCCCTGGTGTGGATTTTCAGCGCACCTGCATGCGACCCCGGATTCGTCGCCTACGTGGAATTCACGAGGGAGGGCGGGCTGCCGCAGTTGAGTTCGCCGCGCGCGTGCGACGGGGTGCATAGCGTGAATTTCTATCTGGCGGGGCTGCTGCAGGACGCAACCTACGCGGCGCGGCTGATGGTGAACGTTGAGGGACTCCCGGTTGCCGGAGAGGCCGTGGGCTTCCACACGGGCACGGTGGATGAAGGCGAACTGGGAATTCCCGCTCGCCGGCTGCTTGCCGGTCCGGCGTCGCCCGCCTACGAGGGCGTGGTATTGAACTCGCCTATCGGCGCGCCGTTCTATGCCACCGACCTTTCGGGCAACCTGATCTGGTATTACCCGCGGCCGATCGGTTTCATCACGCGTCCCGGCCTGGGGGGCAACTTCCTGTCGATCACCTGGACGAACAACCCGATCCGCACCGAGCAGGTGGCGCGCGAGCTTGACGTGGCTGGCATCACGCTGTGGGAAACCAACGCGGCCATCATGAGCGAGCGGCTACAGGCGCTGGGATATCCGGCGACAAGCGGTTTCCACCACGATGCCTTGCGGCTGCCCGACGGGCGCATCCTGCTGCTGGCAGGCGTCGAGAAACGCGTGCCGGAACTGGACAACAAGAACGTGATGGGCGACATGCTGATCGTCGTCGACAACGAGATGAATATCCACTGGGTGTGGAACAGCTTCGACCATATGGATGTGCGCAAAGAAGCGATTTTGGGCGAGATGTGCCTGAACAACGGGGCCTGCCCGCCGGTGTTCGACGGCGGCTCGGCCACAGACTGGCTGCACACCAACTCCGTGCAGTACACCTCCGACGGCAACCTCCTGCTCTCCATGCGGCACCTGGACTGGGCCGTGAAGGTCGACTTCCAGGACGGCTTCGGCTCCGGCGCCGTGCTGTGGCGGCTGGGTAAGGATGGCGATTTTCAGATCGACAGCGCGGATGCCTTCCCGTGGTTCTCGCACCAGCATGATGTCGGCTTTCTGCCGGGCAGCGACCGCTACCTGCTGGCCTTCGACAACGGCAACACGCACCGCGACGTGAATCCGCGGGCCAACAGCCGCGGGCAGTTGTATGAACTCGATCAGGAGGCGCGCACGGCTACACTCGTGATGAACGCCGACCTGGGCGGCTATTCGTTCGCGCTGGGCTCAGCGCAACGGCTGCGTAGCGAGAACTACCACTTCAACAATGGTTGGACAGTGGTAGGGGGGCAACCGGCTAGTACTGCGGTTGAGGTAGACCCATCGGGGCGAATCGTGTATGCTCTTGAATCGGGTGCGGCGGTATACAGAAGTTTTCGGATGGAGGACATCCTGACGCCGTAGCCCACTTTCATAGAGGGAATACGTCGTCACGATGCTCAGGCGCCACTTCCTGAGCCGGTTAGGTGCGGGAGTTGTGTTGGCAAGCCAACAGAGCGCGCCTGCGTCCACGGCTCAGCCCAACATCATTCTGATCTACGCGGATGATTTGGGCTATGGTGACCTGAACTGCTACGGCTCGAAGCTCAGAACCCCCAATATCAACAAGTTAGCCACGGAAGGCGCACGGCTGACGCACTTTTATTCAGCCAGCGCCGTGTGTTCGCCGGCGCGCGCGGCGCTGCTCACGGGCGGCTATCCGGCGCGGGCGGGAGTTCCCTACGTGGTGTCGCCGGGCGACACCTGGGGGCTGGATGAGTCGCGCAAAACAATGGGCGACATGCTGCAGGCGGCCGGCTACCGGACCATGATCGCCGGGAAGTGGCACCTCGGGAACCTGAAACAACACAGCCCGAACCAGCGTGGATTCCATGAGGCGGTGGGGATTCCGTACTCCTCCGACATGACGCCGCTGCATTACGTGGTGAACGAGACGGTGACCGTGCCCAACGTTGCCGTGGAGGGATTGACGGCGCGCTATACCGAGGATGCCGTGGACTTCATCCACCGTTCCAAGGACGGCCCGTTCTTCCTCTTCATGCCACACAGCGCGCCGCACATTCCGCTGGCGCCGTCGTCGCGCTTCCGGCGGATGAATGCGATGGGGCTCTACGGCAATTGCGTGGAAGAGGTGGACTGGAGCGTCGGCCAGGTGATGAAAGCGGTGGCCGACAACGGGCTGGAAGCGAATACGCTGATCATCTTCACGAGCGACAACGGGCCCTGGTATCAAGGCAGCGTCGGTGGTCTCCGCGGGCGCAAAGGGCAGACGATGGAGGGCGGCTTCCGCGTGCCCTTGGTGGCAAAGTGCCCGAACCTGATTCCGAAGGGCCAGGTGGTGGAGACGATGGCGACGGCGCTGGACCTGATGCCGACCTTTGCGCGGCTGGCGGGAGCCTCGCTGCCGGGGCAACCCATCGACGGGGTGGACATCCTGCCGCTGCTCTCCGGCCAGACGGCCACGCTCGACCGCGAGGTGTTCCTCTACTTTGACGGCTACCACATCCAGTGCGCACGGCTGCGGAACTGGAAGCTGCACATCTCGCGGTTCAACCTGCCGCCGTATTTGCGCAGCGTGCCGGTGAGCCTGCGGGAAAACCTGCCTCTGCCCAGACCGGAGCTTTACAACGTGGTGGACGACCCGACCGAGAGCGCCGAGGCCGGCCGCGACAACCCGGAGATCGTCGAGGAGATTCTCGGCCGCATTTGGGCGCTGTTGCCGGGGCTGCCCGAAGAGGTGCGGACGGCGTGGGAGGCGACGTCGAAGATTGCCGTGGAGCCGACTCCAGCCGGGGCCTATCCGGTGCGGGCCGGCGGCTGAGAGCCACCAGGTGGCCGAAATCGGCCAGGGGCGGCGGGTGGGAACTCACGCCGGGACAATACTTTAGCTGTGGCATAGGGATTGCACTTGCCGGTGGTGAGGAATCATCCCATGACACGGAATCTACTTTCACTGCTCTCGCTCGGCTTGCTGGGATGCGCGCTGGCGGGGGCGCAATCGGGAGAATCGCGGGAAGCGGCCACTGAATCGGCAGGCTGGCCGACGGTGGAGGAGGCCCAGGAGAAGGCGCGTCCGGCGGGCGGCGAAGTCCGGCGCGAGCCGCGGCGGGAGACCACCCCCGAGCGGGAGACTGAGTATGAAGCTCCCGTGGGCAAGCTGCCGGCGCAGTTGGAGCTTTCACCCGGCGCCTGGATCGCGGTGCGGGTGAACGACATGGTGTCGAGCAACAGCAGCCAGGTGGGCGACCTGTTCAGCGCGACACTGACGCAGCCGTTGATCGCCGACGGCGTGGTGGTGGCGCGGCGCGGCCAGATGGTGACGGCGCGCGTGACCGACGTGGTGAAGGCGGGCAAGGTGAAGGGCACGTCGCGGCTCGGGGTGGAGTTGACGGAGTTGACGCTGGCCGACGGCCGCAGCGTGAACATCCGCACGCAACTGGCGCAGTACAAGGGCGGAACGTCGAAGGGCAACGATGCGACCGCGATCGGCACGGCGACCGGAGCGGGCGCGGCCATTGGCGCCATTGCCGATGGCGGCTTCGGCGCGGGAGTCGGCGCGGGCGCGGGCGCGGCGGCGGGCATTGCCGGCGTGCTGCTCACGCGTGGACGGCAAACGGTGCTCTATCCCGAAGACACGCTCACGTTCCGGCTGGCCGACCCGGTCATGATCTCCACCGAGCGGGCGCCGCTGGCCTTCCGCTACGCGAGTCAGGAGGATTACGACACCGCGCAGCCGCGCACACCGTCTCTGCGGCGGCGCGACAACCGGCCGCCTTACTTTGCCGGCTTGGGCTATCCGGGCTGGGGCTGGGGACCGTATTGGGGTCCAGGCTGGGGTCCGGGCTGGGGTGGCTGGTACGGGTCGAGGGTGGGCCGGCGCGGCGGCTGGGGGCGCTGGTAGCGCGGTGGGGGGAGCGCATCGGCGGGGGTCCGGCGCGATACACTAAAGCCGGACTCTTATGAAAGCGCTACTCCTCGAAGAATACAAGAAGCTCGCCGTAGTCGAGTATCCGGAGCCGGAGATCGGACCGGACGACCTCCTGGTGCGGGTTGTTTCGTGCGGCATCTGCGGTTCGGACGTGCATGGCTACGATGGCGGCTCGGGCCGCCGTATTCCGCCGATCATCATGGGCCATGAGGCTTCGGGCACGGTGGCCAAGGCCGGGGCGAACGTGAAGCGCTTCCGCGAAGGCGACCGCGTCACCTTCGACTCGATGATCAACTGCGGCCGCTGTATGTACTGCCGCAAGGGCCAGCCGAACCTCTGCACGGACCGCCGTGTGCTCGGCGTGAGCTGCGGCGACTACCGCCGTCATGGCGCGTTTGCCGAATACGTGGCCGTGCCGCAGCACATCGTCTATGCCATTCCCGAGGCCGTCTCATTTGACCAGGCGGCGATGGTGGAGCCTGTGTCGGTGGCCGTGCACGCGGCTAACCTCGCCGAGGCCACACTGGGCGATTCCTGCGTGGTGGTGGGCGCAGGCATGATCGGCCTGCTCACGGTGCAGGCGATGCGCGTGAAGGGCTGCGGGCAGATCATCGCGGTGGACCTCGACGATTCGCGGCTGGAGCTGGCGAAGAAGTCCGGCGCCGATGTGACGATCAACGCCAAGAGCGCCGACGTGGTGGCGCGCGTGAGGGAACTCACGGCGGGCGAAGGGGCCGATATCGTGATGGAGGCCGTGGGGGCGAACGCGACCGTGCTCGCTTCGATCGATTCGGTGCGCAAGGGCGGCACGGTGGTGCTGATCGGCAACGTCACCAAGGACACGACGCTGCCGCTGCAATCGGTGGTGACGCGCGAGGTGAGGCTGCAGGGCTCCTGCGCTTCGGCCAACGACTATCCGGCCTGCCTCGAACTGATGGGCCGCGGCGCGGTGAAGGTGGAGCCGATGATCAGCGCCACGGTGCCGCTTGAGCAGGGGCCGGAGATGTTCAGCCGGCTCTATGCGCACGAGGCGGGGCTGACGAAGGTTATTTTGAAGCCGTAGGAATGCCGGCTCGCGAGAGGATTGTGTTCGTAAGTAGCCTGAAGTCGTGGTAGGCGGTTGTCACTGCCGATTGGTGAGCGCCAAGTGCGCCATCGGCCGCGCGCAGAAGGAAGACTGGTTTGCGAGCCTCCTGAGCCAACGGCATCAAGCTGTGAAAATGCTTCACGAAGCCGAGACAGTTTTCATCCTCGGATGCGAACAGTCCGGGTTGGCTGGGCGTGTCAAGAACAAAGGAGCCGTAGACGCCAGGGATTTGCGAAATCCATCGATCATACGCCTTTACAACGCGACCCAAGCGCACAGCGTGTTGCTGCACGATGTAGCCAAGAGGCACAATGCTGCCGGATGGCAGTTCGGGACCGAGGGCAGGTTTGCGAATCATTCGGTCTCGCCATTGCTGTCGCCAGGACTTGATAGTGGGCCCGAGGTTCATCAAACCGCGTTGAGAGAATAAATCCGGGGCGAGGGGGACGACGACGAAATCGCTGGAGACGAGAGCGCAGCGATTGATGGCACCCAGACTGGGGCCGAGATCGAGTAGCACCACGGACGCCGAGATTGCGTCGGCTCCACGCTGCATGATTCGCCAAAAAGCCGAGACGGCGCGAAACCCTCGCTCCTGGCCATCGACACATTCCCCCCACGCTGTTGACAACTGGTCCTCAAAAGTGGCGAGTGAGAGATCTCCAGGCAACAGCCCAAGGTTGTCCTGGATGTGTTCGATGTGTGGATCCGATATGTCGCCGACCCCACGAATCAGTGGTTGGACGCTGCCGAAAACGGTTTGAGCAAGACCTGAAGCCGGCCAGAGTTCCTCCAGCCGGTCCTCTGGAAGGAAAGCCGCTGTTAAATTCGCTTGGGGATCCAGGTCGGCGGCAAGCGCTGGGACACCCAATTCAGAGCACATCCAGGCAATGTGGTAGACCAGCGATGTCTTGCCAACGCCTCCTTTGTTATTGCAGAAGGCGATCACAGGGATGCTCACTGGCGACTCCTGATGATCACTGCAATGTACGTATCCTCGACGAGGATCTCAAGTGGGGGATTGTCATTTTGAATGAGCGCGCTTCTTGCGATTTCGAACCCCGCGCCGAACCGTTGGACATACCCCAGGTTTTTCATCGCCTCGGCGAGGTGAGGATTTCGATAATCCGTAACCCCGGGCTGCCCGAAATTATCGCGGTTGACCTGGCCAAAGGGGCCGCCGGGGCTTTGAATTTCGACGCGGTCAGAGAACCAGTAAATTCGAACGGGTGCGTTCGTCCCATCGTAGTTCCGATGCATTACCGCATTGCGGGCCACTTGCTGGAGAGTTGCAAGGGGGTAATCAGCAGCCCTAACCTCGCGGTCGCCGGCGAGAATTCTTGCCTCCACTGAGATATGTATTCGCAACAACTCATCCAATTGACGAAGGAGCACCGGCAAGGGCCCATCGAGTTCATGTTGTACTTTGATGGGGTCGTTGAGAGATGTACCCTCAATTCTGAGGAACTGTATGTAGGTACAGGGCAAGAACTCACGGGGGGACAGCCCCAGAGTGAGCAGCCCGAGCACTGTTGGAGGGTACGGCTCTTTGCGGGAGATCATGCGCAGGGACATGAGCTGCTGCTCGATGGATCGCTGATTCTGCTCCAGTATATCCGGAGACACAGCGGAAGGTAGATAGACCTCACGAAACATACCAACGTCCATATCAGAGATTGCCGCGCCAGTGACCGGTGTCAGATCAAACGGTTGGTCCAAGGCGCGGCGCCGTTCGGCGAGCCGTTTCTCTTGTTCCCCACTGGCTATCACAGTAGTCGGGCCCATCCTCACAAATATGCGGCCATTGAAGCGGACCGGAGGGGCCAAGGCTGGGTCGACAACGACGACGGCCAAGCTGCAGCCACTAAAAACGTGGCGCTGAACCCGGCACGACGGCTTGGGCAGGATCGCCCCGTCCGAGCACATGTTGGAGATCCGCTTGAGCAGTTCGTCGTTGACGGTAAGGCCGGCGCAAGTGCCGTCATCCTCGATCCCAACAAAGAGGACACCAGGTGCATTGTGACCAGGCATATCGTTGGCGAGCGAGCAAATTGCCCTCTTCAATGCCTCTGAATCTCCCGCGGACCGCTTCCGTTCAACCCGATCGGATTCAAGTGCGAGCAGCAATTCCTCAAGTTCGCGGACATCCATTGGACTCTTAGTCTACCGAAGGAGGGGTCGCGCGGTCGCGGCATGCGAGGTTGGGTCTAGTCGACAAGGACAGCATCCCCCGGCAGCATCGGCATGCGCAGGGCGTTCACGTCAGCGGGGTCAACGGGAATCGTGCGCGCTTTGCCCTCGATCATTCGCGTGAGCTTGACGCTGCGCGCTTTGCCGGCGGCGGCCGAAAGCGGCGTGGCCCAGGTGTAGACCTTGGGCTGGCCATTCACGGCGACCTCGATTTCCGGGGAAACCGTGCACACCTCGGGGAACACCACGCATTCCGAGGAGCCCTCGCCGCAGACCGAATCGGGGTCGGCCAGCAGGGCGGCGGCGCGGGCTTCCAGTTCGCGCTGCGAGGGCGCGCCAAGCAATACCGCGCCTCGGGTGGCGCCGCGGCGGTTGACGCGAATCGAGAAGAAGAGCCGGTAGGCGGCGTGGGTGCGATTGGCCGCACTCACCAGCGTCGAGGTGGGCGCTTCGCCGGGCGGGCGCGGGGCGAGCATCTTATCTTCAAACGCCCCTTCGACCAGCCCCGCCACTGCCGGCTTGCGAAACCAGAGGCGCTCGGTGCCGATGAAGCCGTCCAGCCCGCGCTTGGGCTTGCCTGGTTCGTAGTAAGCGTTCTCGATCTGAATGCGCATGGAGGGACGCAGGTCCACCCATCCGGCGCCGGTTTGGAAGCCGTTGAAGCGTTCCAGCATCTGAGAGTACGGCAGGCTGAGCTTGCCGCCGGTGAGCGCGTATTCGGGCGGCCCTGGACGCACGCGCCAGGAGCGGTTGGCCGAACATCCCATCCAAAACGCCGCCACCGCCGTAATCAGGAGAAGATGGCGAATCATGGTATGTTCAGGGACACCGGAGAGCGGGAAAAGTTCCGGGAGGGGCAATGACGATTACACCCAATTTGCCGGCGCCGATGCGGCGTCTCTATCTGGGAGTGGGAAGCCTGTCGGGAGCGGTGGGGGTCGCCGCGCCGGGGTTGGAGTGGTTTGAGCGCGGACTGCTGGGGTTGGTCTGCGTCTTCTTGCTGGCGGGGGCGATTACGGGCTACTGCGGGGTCTATCAACTGTTGGGATTGGGGGCCAGACGCAAGTAGCGTCCGGCCCCGTTTCCGGTAGAGGGTCTTACCAGATCAGCTTGAGGCCAAACTGGATGTTGCGCATCGGCGCGACGAGGCTGGTGACCGTGCCCACGCCGCCGGTGACGCCGGCCTGGCTCGGGAAGACGACCTGGCCCGAAGCGTTGCGCGTAGGCAGGAAGCCGCCGCCGGTGTTCAGGTTGCGGTTCGGCACGCCGAACTGCGGCGTGTTGAAGATGTTGAAGAATTCGCCGCGGAACTGGAACTTCACGCGCTCGCTGATGCGGAAGTTCTTGAACGCCGAGAAGTCGACGTTCTGCTGGCCGGGGCCGTCGAGGATGCCGTTGCCGGAGTTGCCGTAGTGGCAGAGCTCGGGAAGGGCGGAGTTGGTGCAGCTGACCAGGCGGAAGGCGTCGACATCGAACCAGCGGTTAATGGTCGGGTTGTCGACGGCGCCGGAGCCGATGCGGTCAGGGCGGGCCGGTGAGTTCGCCGTGTTCAGGATGTTGCCCTGGCCGACGGTGAACGGGAAGCCGGTGCGCAGCGTGATGATGCTGTTGGTCTGCCAGCCGGAGAAAACGTGGCCGGCGATGCCCTTCTTGAGCGCGGCCGGAGTGGGCACGTCGTACACCATGCTCATGACGGCGATGTGCTCGGCGCCGAAACCAACGCGGCCCTTTTCCACAACGCGGTTGCGCGGGTTCTGGTAGGTGTTGGAGTTGATGCCGTCACCCTCGTTGCGGCCGTAGCCTTCCATGAGCGTCTTGCTATAGGTGTAGGCGAGGGTAAATAGCAGGCCATTGGTCATCTCCTTGCGCAGGGAGACCTGCAGGCCCTGATACCAGGAGTTGCCGCCGCTGTCGAGGAAGCGGGTGCGGGTGAGCGGGCGGCGCACGCCGTCATCGATGACGAACGGGAAGGGCCGGCGGGACTGCACCGTATCGGCGGCGTTGACCGGGATGAACGGGTCGGGGTTGTTGATCTCGACCGTGTTATCGAGGTGCGTCGTCTTGCTGCCGACGTAGCCGACCGAGAGCGTGGTGGCCCAGGGCAGGCGGCGCTGCAGGTCGAAGCTCCACTGGGCGACATACGGCTGGTAGTTGTCGGTGTTCAGCACGTTGGCGCTGACGGCAGAAGAGCTATTCACGGCGCCGAAGGGGCTGGCAAAGCTGTAGACGGCGGCGCCCGGCACGAGTACACCGTTGCTGGCCGTGTTGGCGTAGTTCGACGAGCCCGACAACGGCGGATTCAGGTTGAGAATCGTGTAGTTGTTGAGCTGGTGGATGTTGTAGTAGATGCCGAAACCGGAGCGGATCACCCAGGCGTCGGTGAGGCGGTAGGCCAGGCCGATGCGCGGCATGAGCATCTTCTTCTGCGGCTTGTAGAAGTCGTACGTGGTGCGGATCTTGGCCGGGACAAACTCGGGCGGGCTGCTGAGGCCATTGCGCCATTCGAAACTGCGCCAGAGGCCGCGCACGTCGGTGGCTGCCGTGTTGTACTCCCAGCGCAGACCGAGGTTGACCGTGAGCTTGCGGGCGGCCTTCCAGTCGTCCTGGAAGTAAAAGCCGGTGCGCCACTGCTTCACATCGGTGAGGGGCAGGCCTTCGGGCGAATCGGTGGAGGTCGGCGCACCGAGCAGGAAGGCGGCAAAGGCGTTGTTGGCGAGGTTGCCGTTGAAGTTGAACGAGCCGCGCGGCACGTTGGCGGCGCCGCGGAAGAGGGTGACGCGGCGCGTATCAATGCCCGCTTTGAAGGTGTGGGCGCCGGTGGTGTAGCTGACGTTGTCGCTGATCTGGTAGAGCTTGTTGTCGTCGAAGCCGTTGCCGCCGTCACGCTCGGCCAGGCCGGTGAAGCCGGTCACGTTCATGGCCGGGATGCCGACCTCGCGCTGGGTGAGCGGGCGGTTGCCGTCGGTGAGCACGTTGAAGCCGTTGATGCCGATCGAGGGCAGCGTGAAGTCGGTGTTGGCGCGCGGATTGAAGCTGTCGCTGCGGCTTTGCGTGTAGCCGAAGCGGAACTCGTTGATCATGCGCGGGGTGAACACGTGCAGCCACTGTGTGGCGTAGTTGTGGTTGCGGCCGGCCACCAGATAGCTGAAGTTGGGATTGTTGGTGATGCTGAACCACTCGGGGATGTTGGTGGCGTAGCGGAAGAAGATCTTGTCGCTGGCCGAGAAGTTGTGGTCGAGCTTGAGGAAGTACTGATCGTCGTTGATCGAGTTGGTGCCGGGATTGCGGAAGTTGGGCGCGCCGGCGGCGTCGTCGGGCACGGCGAACTGGGCCTGGGGCCAGAAACTGGTCAGCGCCCTGGCAGCCGCGGTGATGCGGGCGGTGGGGATGATGTTGCCGGCGAAGGGCAGTGGTGCCGTGGGGCTGGAGTTAGGATCAACGATGTTGATCGAGGGCAGGGCGGCGCCTGCGGCGTTGCGGCGGTTCAGCAGCGAGCTGAGGTCGCCGTTGCGGAAGGCGGCCGTGGGCACGCTGGCCGTGGAGATGGCGCCGGGTTCGCGGCGGCGGCGGCCTTCGTAGTTGAAGTTGAAGAAGGTCTTGTTGCGCCCGTCATAGAGCTTGCCGAGGTAGATGGGGCCGCTCACGACAAAGCCGAACTGGTTTTGCCGCAGGGCGGTCTTCGGAGACCGGGCCGCGCCGGCCGGGGTGAAATAGTTCTGAAAGAAGGCTTCGGCGTCAAGCTTCTGGTTGCGCAGGAAGTTGTATGCCGTACCGTGGAAATCGTTGGTGCCCGAGCGCATCACCATGATCAGCTGGGCGCCGGAGTTGAAGCCATACTCGGCCGAGTAGCTGCCGGAGTAGACCTTCACTTCTTCCATCGCTTCAGGCGAGGGCGAGAAGGGCACGGTGTTCACGCGCGCTTCGGTGGCGACCACGCCGTCGAGCGTGGCGTGCTGGCTCACTTCGCGCTGGCCGTTGGCGACGATGGCCACGGTTTGACCGGGAATCGGAATGCCGCCGCCGCCGCCGGACTGGCCGTCGTAGCCGCCGCGCGAGCCGAACTGAACGCCCGGATTGAGCACGGCGAAGTTGCCGACGTTGCGGCCGTTGAGCGGCAGTTCCACCAGGCGGCGCTGTTCCACCGTGCCGCCGACGCTGGCTTCGTCGGTACGCAGCGTGGCTGCTTCCGCGCTCACTGTGATGCGTTCCGATTGCGCGCCAACCTGGAGAGTGAAGTCGACACGGACTTTTTCGTTGATCTGGAGACGGACGCCCTTTTTCGTTTCCGATTTGAAGCCGCTCATTTCCACGGAGACTTCATATTCGCCAATGTCAAGCAGGGGGAGAGCGAAGTCGCCCGTGCCTGTCGTCAGTGTTTCCGTGGCCACGCTCGTGCCCACGTTGCGGGCGACAATTTTCGCCCCTTCAACCGCCGCGCCGGAGGAATCCGTGACGGCTCCCAGAATGGTGGTGGACGTGGTTTGCGCATTCAACGCGACCGCCACGGCCAGCCCAGCCAATACCCTCAAAAATCGCATGCCAACCTCTCCTTAACCGTTCAAGATGGATTTGTGAAGCTGCCCAGTGTTGTTCACTATACGCTGTTTGAGTCTGCAATGGGGAAGCCGTGGCAACATTTAATTTCAGCCCGATTGCAAAAGCGGGGATTCAGGGCGAAGCGGCCGCCCGGGTTGCCCGCTATCGCTTTACTGTGTTAGCGTATATTTTCTAGGGCATTGGCGGCCTGTCCCCCACGGCGCCATCCCCTTCTCAAACTTCCATGGAACAGATGTTGGCTCAAGTGTGGCCCCTGTTGTGGCAAGCCGCACCGACGTTCGTCCTGCTGATTCTCCTGCACCTCTATTTGAAGCACATGCTGTTCGGGCCTATCCACAAGGCACTGGAAGAGCGGCGTGCGGCAACCGAGGGCGTGCGGGAGCAATCCACGGCGGCGCGGAAAGCGGCTGAGCACAAGGCGGCTGAATATGAACAGGCGCTGCGGCAGGCCCGTGCGGAGGTGTACAAGGAGCAGGATCTGCTGCGTGCCGGGCTGCGCAAGGAGCAGGCCGACGCGCTTGCCGCCTTGCGGTCGCAGACCGAGGCCCTGATCGCATCGGCCCGCATGCGGATTGAAGCCGAGCGCGTGGCGGCGCAAGCCTCGCTGGAAGGCGAGAGTAACGCCATCGCCGAGTCGCTGGCCCAAGCGGCATTGAAGGGCGGCCTCAATTGAAGCGCCTCGCCATCCTCCTGTTCCTCATCCTGTGCCTCAGCCTGACGGCGTTTGCCAACGAAGCGGGCGGGCACCACGAAGTTCCCGTTGTCTATAAGTGGATCAATTTCGGCATCCTGGCGGCCGGGCTCCTGTTCCTGGCAATCCGCATGGGTGGGCCGTTCTTTGCCGAGCGCGCCAAAGAGATCACCCTGGCGCTCGATGCGGCGGGCCGCGTCAAGGCCGAGGCCGAAGCGCAGGTGGCCGACATCACCAGGCGCATCTCCAACCTGGACGGCGAATTGGAAGTGTTGAGAGCCGAAGCGCGCCAGGAAATGGAAAAGGAACGCGAGCGTTCGCGCCGTGAGACGGACGAACTGCAGGCCAAGATGCAGGCCGCCGCCGAGCAGGAAGTCTCGTCGGCCGTGAAGCACGCCGAGTTTGAGTTGCGGCGGGTTGCCAGCCACCTGGCGCTGCAACTGGCCGAGGAAAAGATCCGCGTGCGCATGAACGGGCAGGTGCAGGCCGGGTTAGTGGGCGGCTTCGTGGCCAACCTCAACGAGCAGGCGCGGCCGGAACAGCGGGGATAACGAACACACCATGTCACTCGCAACCGCGAATCGATACGCCCGCGCACTGGCCGAAGTGGTGCTGGCGCCGGGTTCCCCGGTGGACGCTGTCGCCGTGATCGGTCAACTGCGTGACTTTGAGGGCCTTCTGGCCGGCTCGTTGGATCTTCGCAACGTGCTGCTGTCACCCGCCGTGCCTCCGGCACGCAAGCGGGCCGTGGTGAGCGAGTTCGGGCAGATGCTCGGACTGGCGCAAGTGGTTAAGAACTTTCTTTTTGTGGTGATCGACCACCGGCGGGTGAACCTGCTGGGGACGATCGCGAAGGCGTTTGAAGAAGCCGTGGATGAGCGCCTGGGGCGAGTCCGCGCTGATGTGCGTTCAGCGCTGCCGCTGAGCGAGGAACAGCGCGCCGCCGTGGGCGCGCAATTGCGGCGGATCACCGGCAAGGACGTCCGGTGCGAATTCGAAGTGGAAGAATCCCTGCTGGGCGGCCTTTCGGCGCGCATCGGCTCAAAAATCTACGATGGCTCGGTGCGCGGCCGGCTGGATGTGCTGCGCCAGAGGCTGTCCTCCTGAAGGACTGAAGGATAACGACGTATGGCTCAGGTGCGAGCAGACGAAATCGCGCGCGTATTGCGCCAGCAGATTGAGAATTACGACGCCGCCATCAACGTGGCCGAGGTGGGCTCGGTGATCAGCGTGGGCGACGGCATTGCCCGTGTGCATGGCCTGGAACAGGTGATGGCCGGCGAGATGATCGAATTCCCGCACGGGGTTTCGGGCATCGCGTTGAACCTCGAAGAGGACCAGGTGGGCGCGGTATTGCTGGGTGAAGCGCACGCCATCAAGGAAGGCGACGAGGTTCGCCGCACGGGGCGCATCATGTCGGTGCCGGTCGGTCCGGGGCTGGTCGGCCGCGTAGTCGACGCGCTCGGCAATCCCATTGACGGCAAGGGTCCCATTGAAGCAGCCACGCACTATGCCATTGAGCGCCTGGCGCCGGGCGTGGTGGACCGCCAGCCGGTGAGAGAGCCGCTGCAAACCGGCATCAAGGCCATCGACTCCATGATCCCCATCGGCCGCGGCCAGCGCGAGCTGATCATCGGCGACCGCCAGACGGGCAAGACGACGATTGCGCTGGATACGATCATCAACCAGAAGGGCAGCGGCGTCATTTGTATCTATGTCGCCATCGGGCAGAAGCGCTCGACGGTGGCCCAGGTGGTGCGTACGCTGGAAGAGTACGGCGCGATGGAGTACACCATCGTGGTGGCCGCCACGGCGTCGGACCCGGCGCCGATGCAGTATCTGGCCCCCTACTCGGGCTGCGCCATGGGCGAGTATTTCCGCGACACCGACGGCCACGCCCTGGCCATCTACGACGACCTTTCCAAGCACGCAGCGGCGTATCGTGAAATCTCCCTGCTGCTGCGCCGCCCGCCGGGCCGCGAGGCGTTCCCGGGCGACGTCTTCTATCTCCATTCGCGCCTGCTGGAGCGGGCCGCGAAGTTGAAGTCCGGCGGCTCGCTCACCGCCCTGCCGTTCATTGAAACGCAGGCCGGCGACGTTTCGGCCTACATTCCCACCAACGTGATTTCGATCACCGACGGCCAGATCTTCCTCGAGTCAGACCTGTTCAACTCCAACATCCGTCCGGCGGTAAACGTCGGCATCTCGGTGAGCCGCGTCGGCGGCAGCGCCCAGATCAAAGCGATGCGCCAGGTGGCCGGTTCGCTGCGCCTGGAGCTGGCGCAGTATCGCGCGCTGGCCGCCTTCGCGCAGTTTGGCTCCGATCTGGACAAAGCCAGCCAGCAGCAGCTTGCCCGCGGCGCGCGCCTGGTGGAGCTTCTCAAGCAGGCCAACTACTCGCCGCTGCCGGTGGAAAAACAGGTGCTGGCCATCTTCGCCGGTACGAACGCCTATCTCGACGACCTGGCCGTCGACCAGGTGCGCAAGTTCGAGATGGAGCTGTACCGCTTCGTGGAAAATGCGCACCCGCAAGTGCTCGTGGATATCCGCGAGAAGAAGGCCATCGACGACGACCTGAAGGCGCGGATGAACGCCGTGCTGAAGGAATTCAAGGAACGCTTCGTTCAGGGAGCCAAGTAGCCCGCCGGAGCACCAATGCCCTCTCTTATTGACATACGCCGGCGCATTCGCTCGGTCAAGAACACGCAGCAGATCACCAAGGCCATGAAGATGGTTTCGGCGGCAAAGCTGCGCCGCGCGCAGGAACGCGTCATTTCCGCGCGCCCCTACAACGCCATGATGCAGCGCCTGCTGAGCAACCTGGCGGCCAGCGTGCGCGGCCTGGATTCGGTGGCCGGCCATCCGTTGCTGGCGCGGCGCGAAGAGAAAAACGTCCAGCTGATCCTGGTCACCTCCGACCGCGGCCTGGCCGGTTCGTTCAACTCCAACCTGATCAAAGCCGCGCACCGGTTCATCGACGAGCGTCCGGGGCAGAAGATTCAGATGGAGACCGTGGGCCGCAAGGGGCGCGACTATTTCCGCAAGCGCGCCGACGTTTCCGGCGAACTGACGGGGCTGAAGACGCCGCAGTTTGCCGACGCCAAAGCGCTCGCCGGCAAGATTATCGAGCGCTACGAAAACGGCGAGATCGATTCGGTCTACATCATCTGCAACGAGTTCAAGAGCGTCATTTCGCAGAAGCTCACAGTGAGCCAGGTGTTGCCGGTGGAATTGCCCGAGGGCGGTTCGACCCCGGACTACATCTTCGAGGAGCCGCCGCAGGTGCTGCTCAGCATGCTGCTGCCACAATACATCGAGGGCCAGATGTTCCGCGCGCTGCTCGAATCGACCGCCGCCGAACACGCCGCCCGCATGACCGCCATGGACGCCGCCACGTCGAACGCCAGCGAAGTCATCGACAAGCTGACGCTCTACATGAACCGCGTGCGCCAGGCGAGCATTACCAAGGAAATCATCGAGATTGTCAGCGGCGCCGCCGCGCTGGAGTAACCGCGCCGCCGCTTTGGAGCCATCACCCATGTCCACCGCCACACAGACCGTAGTCGGAAAAGTCATTCAGGTCGCGGGACCTGCCGTCGACATTCAGTTTCCCGAAGGGCAGATCCCGATCATCTACACCGCCATCCGCATCACGAGCGAAGGCTTCAACGTGCCCGAGCCAATCGACATCGTGTGCGAAGTGGCCCAGCACATCGGCGAAGGGCGCGTGCGCACGATCGCGCTCAAGCCCACCGACGGGCTGGTGCGCGGCATGAAGGCGGAAAGCCTGGGCGGTCCGGTGACGGTGCCCGTGGGCAAACAGACGCTGGGGCGCGTGTTGAACGTGCTCGGCGAGCCGGTGGACCGCATGGGCCCGGTGAACACCGCGCAGCGCTACCCGATTCACCGCGAGGCGCCGACGTTTGAAGAGCAGTCCGGCGGCTTGGACATGCTGGAGACCGGCATCAAGGTCATCGACCTGCTCGAGCCCTACCTCAAGGGCGGCAAGATCGGCCTGTTCGGCGGCGCGGGCGTGGGCAAGACGGTCGTGATCATGGAGCTGATCAACAACATCGCCATGCACCACGGCGGCGTCAGCGTGTTTGCCGGCGTGGGCGAACGCACCCGCGAGGGCAACGACCTGTGGCTGGAAATGCAGGAGGGCGGCATTCTCGATCCCTCCGACTACACGAAATCGAAGGTGGCGCTCATCTACGGCCAGATGACCGAGCCGCCCGGCGCGCGCCTCCGCGTGGGCCTCACCGGCCTCACCGTCGCCGAGTACTTCCGCGACGAAGAAGGCCAGGACGTGCTGCTGTTCATCGACAACATCTTCCGCTTTACGCAGGCCGGCTCGGAGGTTTCCGCGCTGCTTGGCCGCATGCCGTCGGCGGTGGGCTACCAGCCGAACCTGGCGAGCGAGATGGGCGAGTTGCAGGAGCGCATTACCTCGACGCGCAAGGGTTCGATCACCTCCGTGCAGGCCATCTACGTGCCCGCCGACGACTACACCGACCCGGCCCCGGCAACCACCTTCGCCCACCTCGACGCGACCACCAACCTGTCGCGCGACATCGCCGCGCTCGGCATCTACCCGGCCGTCGACCCGCTCGCTTCCACCTCGCGCATCCTCGACCCGCGCGTGCTGGGCGAAGAGCACTACGGCACGGCGCAGCGCGTGAAGCAGATTCTGCAGCGCTACAAGGACCTGCAGGACATCATCGCCATCCTCGGCATCGACGAACTGTCGGAAGAGGACAAACAGAGCGTGTCGCGCGCCCGCAAGATCCAACGCTTCCTCTCGCAGCCCTTCCACGTCGCCGAACAGTTCACCGGCTTCAAGGGTAAATATGTCAAGCTCGCCGACACCATCAAGGGCTTCCAGGAAATCTGCGACGGCAAGCATGACGACGTGCCCGAGCAGGCTTTCTACATGCAGGGCACGATCGAAGAGGTTCTGGAACGCTCCGAGCAGTTGAAGAAGGTGGGCTAGCCAGCTCCGGAGCAAGCGCCCATGACGCACACATTCACTCTCGAAGTCGCCACGCCGGAGAAGTTGCTGCTGCACGAACACGTGCAGGAGGCGCAGATTCCGGCGGCGCAGGGCTACATCGGCGTCCTGCCGGGCCACTCGCCCCTGCTGGGCGAGTTGGGCATTGGCCGGCTGACCTACAAGAAGGCCGATGGGCAGACGCATGATCTGGTGGTGACGGGCGGTTACCTCGAGGTGGGCGACGGGCATGTGCGTGTGCTCGCCAGCCGCGCCGAAGCGGTGAATGAGATCGACCTGGCGCGCGCCGAAGCGGCCTTGCGGCGCGCCAGCGAACGCCTGTTGCATCCCGACGACGCCCTCGATGTGGCCCGCGCCCTCAACGCGCAGAAGCGCGCCGCGGCGCGCGTGGAAGCCGCCAAGCGCCAGTCGGGTTCCTAGCGCGGCTCCTGACCGGTCCGCTTAGGACTGATAGAAATCCGCCGGCAGGTTGATGAACTGAATCGTGTCCTGATCGGACCGGTTCGGCGGCCCGCCGATGACGGTGAATTTGATCGCATTGCGCACGGCCTCGTTCCCAAACGGTTTGGCGGGAGCGCCGCACATCTTCTTCACTTCGGCATCACTGGGAGCGCCGCTGGTGAAATTCCCCGTGGTGAGCGTGCTGGAGTTGCGCGACATCTCGGGCTTGCCGCCCTTCCACTTGAACATCAGGTTGAACTCCAGCGCCCATTCGATGTGTCCCAGCGCTTGGAACGCGCCGTCGGGGCCCTGCGCGGTGAAGACGGTCCAGAAGGTGCGCTTGTCGACAATGTGGAAGAGGAAGTTGGTGGCGCTGGTCTTGTTGTTGGTCAACTCAAGCTTGGCGCGGGAGGCCGGGTGGTCGCCTGAGATCTGCGTGATGAGCCCGGCCTTGAGCGTGGCGTCGAAAGAGTGGGTCCAGGGCGAATAGTCTTCCTCGCTATCGAGATGCAGCTTCTCGCTAAGGGCCGGCTTGAGGTGAGGCTGAAGCGAGATCTGGCCGGCGCTCTTCTTCGGCCCGGCGTAGAAGTAGCCGAGGAACTCCACGCGCTGGAACTGGAGGAAACGGAACTTCCAGTTGGCGAACTCCTTGTCGTTGGTGGCGGCCTTCACTTTGCCGGTGAAATTGATGGCGTCGTTGAAGGTCTCGGTGTCGCCTTCCATGAGGAAGCCGCGAGTGAGGTGACAGGTGGCCTGGGAACGTCCGATGTGCACGGCGGGCTTGGCGCCGGGAGTGTCGACTTTGACGGTGGCCGATGCGGTGTCGATGGTCATGGCAGTCGGGGTGCTTTATTTGCGGGCCGTGGTGCAGGTGTAGGGTCCGCGGCCGGGCGAGCCGGCCAGTTGCGCCTGGAGCCTGGCGTTTTCCAGCATCGGGTCCTTGTAGTAGGGGTCGTGGGCGAGAAAGATCTGGTCCATGGTGGTAAGCGTCTGGCGGCCGGCGACGCCGTCGATCGAAAGCCGGTGGTCGGTTTGAAACTGGCGCACGGTGCGCTCGGTTTCCGGCCCGAAGTTGCCGTCGCAATCGTTCTTCTTGCAGGAGTTGGGCATGGCATAGCCGAGATCGACGAGCGCTTCCTGCAGCACGCGCACACCCACGCTGATCTCTCCGCGGCGGAAAGGCGGCATGTTGTTGGCGGCGCTTTGCACGCGGGCCTGTTGGCGGAAGCGGGGGCACATGAGGGCCATCGGATCATTGTCTCCTATTGCTAACGCGACAAGGTGCGGTCGAACGGCTCTCGGCGGGCGAGGCTATAATGCACCCATGCGAATTTCCAGCCTATTCGCCCTGGCCGCTGTGTGCCTGCCTCTGGCCGCGCAGCCGCATCCCAAAGATGTCCGCGGATCGTCGGATCACCCGCTATTCCCGAACCGGATGCCCGGCTATTCCCTCTCCAATTATCAGCAGCAGGGCTTCGCGGCCTACCGATTCCGCACGAAACCGCCGGCCTCGGTCGAAGGCCGCTATACGCGCATTCACTACTACTTGCTCGACCCCAAGGCTCATCCGGGCGGCCTCGCCATTCGCCGCAACTACGAAAACGCAATCAAGGCGGTGGGCGGGCAGGTGGTGTACAGCGACGACAACGTCAGCGTGATGAAGGCCGTCCGCAACGGCGCCGAGGTGTGGGCCGAGGTCCAGGCGTCCGGCAGCCACGCAGGCCGCTACTATTTCCTGCACATCGTGGAGAAGGAGGCCATGCAGCAGGTGATCACCGCCGACGCCATGGCAGCGGCGATCGATAAGGACGGCTTCATTGCCCTGGACATCCACTTCGCGACGGGAAAGGCGGAGATCCTGCCCGAGTCGCGGCCCATGGTCGATGAGATCGCGGCCATGCTCAAGAAGCGGTCCGCTCTGCGCGTGGGCGTGGAAGGACATACGGATAACACGGGCAACGCGGCGGCCAACCTGGCGCTCTCCAAGGCGCGCGCCCAGTCGGTGACGGCAGCGCTTACGGCGGCCGGCATTGCGGCGAACCGGCTCGATGCGGCGGGGTTCGGGCAGGAAAAACCGATTGCCGACAACCGCATCGAGGAAGGCCGCGCGAAGAACCGGCGCGTGGAGATCGTGAAAAAATAGGGGCCCAGCCCGGATGTTTCGCCACGATCGCAGCAAGGAGCGAGGAGAGCCGTGCGAATGCAACGCGCGCGAAGGGTGCCGGACGCAGGCGTACGGGAACAGTACGTCGAGGACGGCATGCGAGCGCAACGCAGCAGTCGCGCGGTGATCACGCTCCGCAGCCGATGGCTGGTGAAACTTCCTCGCTAGAGCACGTCGGCAAACGTCGGGCGCAGTTTGCGATAGAGGTGCGCGCCAACGAACACGGCCAGTAGGCTGACGGCGTAGAGCAGGATCATCATCTTCGGCGGCGGAACGAGCCCCTGCAACAGGAAGGCGCGCCAGCCGCGCACGAGGAGGTAGATCGGGTTCTTGCGGAAATACCAGTCAACGCCCGCCGGCAGCGATTCCTCGGGGTAACAGATGGGCGTGAGAAAGAACAGCAGGGTCAGGGCGAAGCCGATCATCTGGCCGAGGTCGCGCAGGTAGACGCCGAGCGCGCTCAGGGTCCAGGAGATGCCGAGGGTGAGCAGCAGTTGCGGGATGAGCAGGAACGGGATGAGCAGCGCCGTGGCCGGCAGGCTGCCTCGCAGCAACAGCAGCAGGGCGCATAGTAAAGCCAGCCCGATCATCTGCGTGACCATCGCCGACAGCACATGACTGACGTTTAACAATTCGACGGGAAAGACGAGCTTCTTGACGAAATGGCGGTGTTCAAGCAGCGCCCCCGGCGCGCGGCCGACAGCTTCACTGAAGGCGAGCCAGGGAAGCATGCCGGCAAGGAAGTAGAGGGCGAACCCGGCCGTGCTCGGGTCGCCGGCAAAGCGCGCGCGGAGCACGACGCCAAAGACGAAAAGATAGGTGAGCATGAGCAGCATCGGATGGATCACCGCCCACAGCGCATCCCCGACGGAGCCGCGGAAACGCGCCGCCAGGTCGCGCCGGGCGAGCGACCAGGCGAGGCTCCTGTTGCGCCAGACGAGTAAGGCCATGGCCAGCGGAGGGCCAAGAATGTCGCGGCGCGCCAGTTCTCCCATGGTGGACTCGCGGCTGGCCAGCAGAAGAGGACCATCCGGTCCGATTTCGACATCCACCACCAGCGCCCGTCCTCCCTTGGTGTGAAGCCAGCCGCCGAGCGCGGGCACCAGGGGCGCGATAAACAGTCGATAGCGGCCGGCGAAGGAGGGCAATGGCCCTTCGAGCGAACATTGCCGCGCCGCGCCGGAGGGCATGTCCTCATCGAATGTGAGTGCGGGTCCGTCTTCGAGATAGCGGTGCGTTTCGCCGTCGGTCACCTGCCAGCCGAGTTGCGCGCCGCGCCAGTGGAACGCCGTATCGTTCACCAGGCGGAAGCGGACCGACAGCCGCCCATCGCCGGTAACGGCCACCTCGGGATTGTCGTAGTGGGCGCTCATAAGGGCGTGCGCGGCTCTTAACTATACAGCCAGGCGGGCCAGCGTGAACGCATGGGGCCTGACTTACGGCCCACGGCGTAGATGCCGTCGCCGCGCAGGTCATCGGGCATGCCGTAGCGCCGCAGCATGTTTTCCACCCACACGTGCTCAGGGCGGGGGATGTCCTTGAACTCGCCCGTCTCCAGGCGCACCATGTCGAACCCGGAATCGTGGAAGAGCAGGTAGATCTCGCGCGCCGTGTACTCGCGGTTGTGGCGGGCGTCGGTTTCCGAACCCGCCTCGGCCGGCTTGATATACGCGGGGAAAAAGCCGGGATGATAGCCGGCCAGCAGGGCGGCGATGGCGCGCAGCGAGCCGATGTTGGGCGTGGTGAGCACAAGGTGGCCGCCCGGCTTGAGGATGCGGTGGATCTCGGCCATCATGTGCATCGGGTCGGCGGTGAGGTGCTCCAGTAGTTCGCAACAGAGCACGGTATCGAAGTGCGCGCCGCCGTAAGGGAACGGATCATGCTCGGCGTCGAAGAGATCGACCTCGCACGTGAAGTGCTCGCCCTCGATCGAGACCGCCTCGCGGTGATCGGTCGTGCCCGCCGGGCCGTAATAGCAGCCGCGCACCTCGCCGTAGCCCAACTTCGTTTTGAGCGACGGCGTGATCTGCAGATACGCGCCCATCTCCAGGATGCGCTGATCGGGCCCACCGGCAGGCGTCATTTCGAGCGTCTTCACCAGCCGCGTGAGGTGAGTGTCGACGTACTCACGCGCCGAGGGTTCAGCCCAGCCCCGCACATAGTCGCCGGGCACCTCGACCACCGCGGCCGGCGAGGGGGCGGCAGGCTGCACTTCCTGGCGCCACTCGCGCCCTTCGGCGACGGCCTCTAGAAATGACGCATACAGCCGGGCGACGTGACTCCAGGAGCACTCCCGTTCCACCCACGCGCGGGCATGAGCGCCAAGCGAGCGCGCCAGGTCAGGCCGCGAAACCAGCAGGTTCAAACTCTCAAAGAGCGTGTCCTCTTCCGAAGCGTCGACCGGCACCTTGAGGCACACCTCATCCGGGAACTCGGCGAAGCTGCCGACATCGCTCACAATGGCCGCCTTGCTCATTCCGAATGCGCGCAGCAACGTGCCTGAGGTTTCGCCCACCGTGGGGAAGCGCAGGTTGAGCACGACATCGCAGGCCGAAAGGTAGCCCTCAAACTCTTCGATCGTGGCGTAGCCAAAACGGCGCACGGCGCCTTGCAGGCCGAGGGCGCGGATCTGCGGATCAAGCGGAAACTCCGGGTGCTCCTCGCCCACCATCAGCAGCCGGGCTTCGGGCACGAGCCGCCGCAGGCGTGCGAAAGCGCGCAGCGATTGCGAGACGCGCTTGTAGGGCTTCATGTAACCGAAGATGCCCACCAGCGGTTCGGCTTCGCCCAGCCCGAGCCGCGCGCGCCAGTTCATGCGCTCGATGGCGGGCATGGCGGCGCCGTGCGGGATGACGGCAAGCGGTCCCTGATACCCCGCCGCGCGGCACTGTTCGCCCACGTAGCGGCTATGAACAATGAGCCCGCGCGAGCGCTCCAGCACGCGGCGCAGCATGGGCACGCCGTCGTAATCGGGCCCCACCTCCAGCGCGCGCACGCGTTCGGCGAAGGCCCGCGCGGGCTCGCCGCCATCGTAGGCGCAGGCAAGCACATAACCGTCCCAGTCCTTGCGGCGAATGGTCAGGTCGGTGATGAGGTGATGAAGGTTGGCTTCGTGCAGCACGACCACGCCGGGGTGGCGCAGCGCGGCTTCGTAGGCTTCAATGTGGTCGGCGTTGTTGCCGAGCTGGTAGAGCGCGACGTCGCCGGGAGCGGGCCCGGCGTAGGGCTTTCCCTCGCCCGCATGGGTCTCGATGCCCACCAGCGGGCGAAGCTCGGCAAGCAGCATGGCCGAGTAATCGGCAATCCCGCTTTTAGCCGGCGGCAGCGGAGAAAAGAAGTCGACCCGCATGGACTAGGGAACCAGCTCCAGCCGGAATTGGCCCAGGGCCATGGTGACGCGCACCTGCAGCGGTGTGCGGGCGGCATCACGGGCAAACAGGATCTCAAACTCCGATTCCGAGGCCGGGCCTTTCACCTGGAAGCGGTAGCGGTCGGCTTCGCGCTCCGTGCCGCCGATGGTGAGCTTCTCGGTGCCGGCGGGCGTGGCCTTGGTTGTGTACTGCGCCCCGAACAGGAAACTCCGCGCCGGCTGCACGGTGGCCGGGGAACGCGCCGCGCTCAACTGGCGCCGGAACTGTTGCAGGAAGGCGAGCGCATCATGAGCGCACGGCGGAACGGTGAGCGTGGACTTACCACCGCCTCCTCCGGTCTGGCGCGTCGCCGTGCCCGCGCGCACCGTGGTGGTCTCATCCGTTTTGCGCAGGGCGAAGGTGAGCTTCTTTTCAAACTTCCGCGTGCATCCCTTGCCATCCATCAGTGAACGGAACTCGCCCGTGACGGGAATGCCGGGAAAACTGGCGTCGAGCAACAGCATGGCGGTAAGCACCGCTTCGGGCTTGGCGTTCACCTCGCCCGTGGTTTCCAGGCGCGCCGTGCCAAGGCTGACCCCGCTCGGCCAGATGATCTTGTATTGCAGCGTTTCCGCGCAAAGGCTTGCGCAACAGGCCGCAAGGAGCAGCACGCCGGCGCCGCGCCTCACGGCCGCGACACCGGGACGGCCTGCGCCGCCTCACGCCGCGATTTGCTCTTCGCAGTGCGGCACCCTTCGACAACGCCGCAATAGACCTCGATCGTGCGGGAGGCCGCCTCGCGCCACTGGAATTGCGCCGCCCGCTGCAGGCCCAGCCGCTCCATGCGCTGGCGCAGTTCAGCATCGGCGAGCACGTCACGCATCGCCCTGGCCATGGCGCCGATGTCGGAGGGCGGAAACAGGATGGCCGCGCCGTTGGCCACCTCGGCCGTCGCGCTGGCATCGGAACAGGCCACGGCCCGGCCGCAGGCCATCGCCTCGACAATGGGAATGCCGAAGCCTTCGTAGAAGCTGGGGAACACAAACAGGTCGCAGCCGCCGTAGAGATACAGCAGCGACTCGTCGGTGACGAATCCGGTGAAGTGGATGCGCTCGCGCAGCGGCGAGCGGTCAGCACGGCTGCGCACCTGACCGGCATGCCAGTTGCCCTTTCCGGCCATTACCAGGTGATGCGGCAGGTCGGGGCGCTCGCGCATCAGGTCTTCAAACGCGGCGATGAGGCCTTCCTGGTTTTTGCGCGGCTGCAGATCGCCCACCGTGAGCAGATAGGGTCCGGGAATCGAGAAGCGGCGCTCCACCTCGGCCTGCGCCATCTCGCGCGACACGGAGCGGAAAAACGACGAAACGCCGTTGTGGACAACGTGAATTTTTTCCGCCGGCGTACCGTACACACGCTGGATGGCGCGGGCGGAAAACTCGCTCGGGGTGAGGATCGCGGCGGCCATGCGGATCGTGCGCGGCACGGTGCGCTGAAGCTGGAACACACGCGCCGGGGGAAAGAAGTCGGGCCGCTCGACAAAGCTCACGTCGTGCACGCTCACCACCATCGGCACGGGCGAGAAGAGCGGGCCGGTGTATTGAATGTGGAGCAGGTCCGGCTGGTCGCGCAGCAGGTGGCGGCGTAGATCGAAACCAAGGCGCTTAAACGGATTGCGTGACACGATGCGGCACTGGATGCGTGGATCGAGTTGTGCCTCGGCGCCGGGCTCGGAGACATAGGCGATCCACTCGTGCCCGGAGTCGAGCGCGGCGGCCTCGTTCAATAAACTGCGGATGTAAACTTCGTTGCCCGTGAGTTTGCGCCCGACAGCGTGTGCATCGACGGAAATGCGCATGCAATCTGTTCTCGCCATGCGTACTAAGACCTATCCACCACCCAACTTCAGGACACAGTCGCGCACAGTCTCTCTAGTATAGTCACATCCCCAGCCCGGTCAGAACCCTACCGGCTGACTCCCATGTAAAAGATTCCTCATAGAATTTTCGGCCGCCGGCGGCAAGCGCGGCGGCCTCCCGCGGGGCGTCGAGAAGGCGAAGAACGGCAGCGGCGAATTCCTCTGGGGTGGATGCCAGCGCCAGCGGCAGCGTCTCCGCCCGGCCCAGTCCCTCCGCACCCAGCGGCGTGGAGACCACCGGCGTTCCGGCGGCCCAGGCTTCGAGGATCTTCAAGCGCGTGCCCGATCCGCTCAACAGCGGCACCACCGCCACGGCGGCCCGCGCCAGTTCCCCCAGGGCGTCTTCCACCATGCCCGTGAAGCGCACACCGCGCGCCCCCGCCAGCAACGGCCGCACGGCATGCTCATTCTTGCCCACCAGCAGCCACTCGGCCTCCGGGCGGGCGCGCCGGATGAGCGGCCAGATGTCGCGGCCAAACCAGCGCACGGCTTGCACGTTGGGATGGTACTCCATGTTGCCGCTAAAGACGACGACGGGCGGACGCGTACTATAAGGCGCCGCGGCCGGATAGAGTGGAATCGTGTTCGGGTAGACGGCGGTGCGGGCCGCCGGCAGCAAAGCGGCATCCGCAAGCGACGGCGCTAGGACGAGATCGAAACGGGGCAGCCAGGCCGCTTCGAGAGATTCATAGGCGCGGGCGAAGCGGCCATGCGCCCAGCGCAGCGCCCCACCCTCGACCGCGCCGTAGCGGCGGTGCAGGGCAGACTCCACGTTGTGCAGATCGAGCACGACGCGCCGCGCGGCGGGACGGAGAATGCGCTCATAGTGGGCGCACCAGAAATGCTCCACCACGGCGAGGTCGTAGGAGTGGCCACTGACGAATTCCGCCACCTCGCGGTCAAAGCCGTGGAAACGGTCCCACAACGGCGGCACTGCGCGCAGCAGACGCAGAGCGTTGCGGCCCAGCCGCGCGGCGACCGTGCGGGCATGGTGAGGCAGCGTGATGACGGCGGTGCGGACGGCCAAACCCGGCGGCAGCACCGCGGCCGGGTCCCCCGCGGCAGGTTCGCGAAAGAGCAGCACGTCGAGTTCGTAGCGCTGGGCGAGGGAGTGCAGCATGGAGGCCGTGCGCAACGCTCCGCCCCCCCACAGCGGGTAAGGGGCTTCCGGCGACAGGACGAGGGCGCGCGGCCTAGCCATGGGCCGATCCATGACGGCGCTGCGCCTCCTCATAAACAGCGTGGGTGAGCCGTGCCGTGCGCTCCCAGGTGAAGGCGCGGGCGTGGCGGAGTCCGGCTTCGGCCATCGCGGACGCACGCTCCGACGATGCCAGCAGCGCTTGGAGCGCACCCCGCCAGGCGGCGATGTCACCGGCGTCGATGTGCTCGGCCGCCCCGCCGCACACCTCCACCAGCGCCGCATCTCGCGCGGCCAGCACGGGTGTGCCGCAGGCCATCGCTTCCAGCGCCGGCAGTCCGAAGCCTTCATACAACGAGGGCATCAACAGCGCCCGGGCGCGTGTGTAGAGTGAAGCCAACTCGGCGTCGGTCACATCGCGATCAACAATGCGCAGCGGGGCGATGCCTTCGGCGGCGCGGCGGGCCGTCTCCAGGTTCTTGCGCGCGCCGGAGCCAACGGCAAGCACGAAGTCCTCCTTCCCTTCTGCGCCCGGAGTGAGAGCAACACCCAACGGCGTCACACACACGCGGCCGGCGGGCAGCCGGAACTGCTCGATCACCTCACGGCGCACCGCCTCAGTCGGCGTAATGACGAGCGTGGCCAGGTTCAGCTTCAGCAGCCACGGCGTGCGGCGGCGGACGCGCCCGCTGGTGGCGGCGCGAAACTCGGCGCGCCACGGCGAGAGGTCGTGAACGGTCATCACGGCGGCGCACACCGGCAGGTAGGGGACAGCGAAATCGGTGCCATGAAACACGGCGACGCGCTGCTCTCGCAGGGCCAGCGGCAAACCCACGCTCCACCACTGGCGTCGAAGCGGGCCGAGACTGGCATTCCGGTCAGTGAGCCCAACCACGCGGTCATCGGGATAGCAGGCGCGCAGGGCGGCCAGCAGTTGGGCCGTGTAGCGGGCGATGCCGCCAGGGGCGGCGCTGAGCGGGGTCGTATCGAGGGCGACAATCACGCCGTACCGGCCGCGATGGCTTGCAGGACGCCGGGGCCGTTGGGCCTCCACCCCAACTCGCGCGCGGCTTTTGTGCTGAGCACCTGCTGGTCCATGGCAAGGCAGTCGGCCATCGCTCCCATTTTCTCGCGCGCCGCCGCCAGCGGCAGGTAGTCGACCTTGCCGGGAACGCCCGCGGCTCTGGCGGCCATCTCGGCCACGGCCCTGGCTGTCACCGCCGTGCCGTGCGCCGCCAGATAGAGTGAACCCGGCTGCGCGCGTTCCAGAGCCAGCGCGTAGAGCGAAGCCACATCGTCAATGCAAACGAAGCTCCAGTGGTTGTCGCCGTTGCCCACCAGGCGCACCTTGCCCTGCTCGCGGGCCTCGCGCAGCATGGCCGCCACCCGGCCCCCGCCACGGCCATACACCGTCGCCGGACGCACCACGACACCGCGGATGCCACGCTCTTTCGCATCGAGCACCGTGCGCTCCACCGCCGGCCGCCAGGCCACCACGGCGGGCGGATTCAGCGGGAACATCTCCCCGCCCACGCGCCCCTTGGTTTCGCCCATCACCCAGGTGCCGCTGGTATACAAGAACGGCTTCCCGCTGCCGGCCAGCGCGTCGAGCAGCGCGGCCACGGCACGTGCGTCCACGGCGCCCGCTTCGGGACCCCACTGGAAGCCAGCGTGGATGACGCCATCGGCTGTGCGCGCGGCCGCCGCCAGCGCATCGGCCGAGGTGAGGTCTGCTTCCACCGGAATCACGCCGGACTCGCGCAGCTTCACCGCTGCTTCAGGACTCCGCGCCAGGCCGCTCACTTCGATTCCCTGTTCGCGGAGAAGACGGCACACGGCGCTGCCAAGGTAGCCCGTGGCGCCGGTTACAAAGATCCCCATGGGTCTTTATTGTCACTCAGTGGAATCGAGTGTTGTCAATCCCCCCCGGCGACAGTCCGCGCATACGAAAAAGGGGCGGACCGAAGTCCGCCCCGTCAAGGTCGTGGAATTCTTGTCTGTTTAGCTTTCCGAACGCCGGCGCTCCACGCGCAGGTTGTTCGTCACTTTGAACACTCCGGAGACGCCGTTGGCGGTGATGAAAGCGACATTGCGCTCCATCTCGTTGTTCACGATGCCTTCCAGTGTGACCTCGCCGTTCTTCACCACCACGCGGATGGGCGGGTTGGCGCCGATGGCATAGCGGTTCAGCACGTTGTTGCCATACAAGGCGCGGGCCACGCGGATGCGGATGCCGTCATCAAACGGCGACAGCGGCATCACCTCAATCTGGTTGACCACCTTGTCAACGCCCTCGATCTTGAGCACGACGCGCTCAGCGGAGGTCTTCAACGTGGGCCGGATGACGGACCCCATCAGCGTCACGGTGGAACCGTCGACGCGGAACATCATGTTGTCGTAGATGCTGTAGAAGGGGAGCGTGACCAGCTCCTTGCGGACCTTCTCCGCGCTGACCTCACCGAACAGGGCAGGCGCGGCCAACATCATCGTTCCAACGAAACTCAGCAGGCTCTTTGTCATGGTGGGTGACTCCTTCCACTAGGTGATACGCCGCCCAATGAAAGGCCGTTGCCTGCTTTGCATACTTTTACAGGGACTTTACAACTCCCTCATAAACGATTCCCTCGAAAAGGGAAACCGCCGCTGGCAAGGCGCTGGCCTCGCGAGCGGCGGGGATGGGGATTCAGTTACTCGACGACGAAGTTGGCCTCGCGCACGATGCGCGCTTCGCGCACCACGTGCGCTTCGGATACCACGCGCGGCTCAGACACGATCACCGGGGCCAGCGGCGGCACGATGGGCAGCTCAATCACCGGGATGTCCTCGGCCACCGGGAGAGGGTTGCTGTCCTTTATGGCCGCGCCGATTTCGGGGATCTCCTCAAACTCGCGATCAGGCCGGATGGTGGCCGACTCGAGCGCGTGCAGCGACCGTGGCAGTGTCTCCACCGGTTCCAGGACGGGGATCTCGGGCGTCTCAATTTCGCTGAGGTCATGGAACCGCCGCGCGCTCACGAGCACGCGTGATTCCAGCGAGGCGACGCTGCGGTTGTAGCTCTCCACGCTGCGCTCGAGGTTACGGCGCAGGTCGTCGAGGTGGCCCGTGAAGGCGTTGAGGCGCGCATAGAGCGTCTTGCCCAACTCGCGCACCGTATTGGCGTTGTCGGCCAGCTGCTGCTGCCGCCAGCCATAGGCGGTGGCCTTGAGCAGGGCGATCAACGTAGTGGGCGTGGCGAGAATGACGCGGTGTTCCGCACCGAATTCGATCAGCGAGGGGTCTTCTTCCAGCGCCGCGCTGAACACGGTTTCATTCGGCAGGAAGGCGACCACGAACTCCGGCGTCGAGGCGAACTGCGACCAGTAGGCGGCGCCGGACAATTTCTGCAAGTGGGACCGGATGGCGGCGGCATGCTCGCGCAGCTTGCCGGCGCGCCCAGCCTCGTCGCTGGTTTCCAGCGACTCCAGGTAAGCCGTCAGCGAAACACTGGCATCCACCACGATGTCGCGGTGATTGGGCAGGTGCACGATCATCTCCGGGTGCGTGCCGTCGCCGTTCACATGCTCGCGCTTCTCGTAGTCGCAATGCTCCACCATGCCCGCCAGCTCCACCACGCGCCGCAGTTGCACCTCACTCCAGCGTCCATGTCCACCCAGCGGATGCAAAGCGCGGGCCAGGCCGCTTGTGTCGCGCCGCAACTCCTTGCCCTGTTGGATGAGCCCGGTCACCATCTCGGTGAGGTTGGCCATCGCGTCCTGGCGTTCCTTTTCCAACTGCCCGATGTTGCTGTCCACCTTGGCCAGCGTGTCGCGGATGGGCCCCATCAGCTCGTTTACCGCCGTTGTGTAGGTGGAGGGCTCCGGACGGGCCGTCTCCTGGATCCGCTCCAGGGCCACGCGCGCCAGGTCGAGGAACTTCTGATTGTTCGCGTTCAGCGCTTCGGCCGCCACGGCGCGGAAGGTGTCGAGCATCGCCGACTGGTCCGGCGCGGCGGCGGTGGCCGGAGCCGCTTCGGAGGCCTGTTGGCGCAGGGCGTTCAACTCCTCAGTCAACGCCTGGATGCGCGACTCGGCCTCGGCTGCCACGCCGGCGGCCTGCTCGCGTTCGAACTCCGCCTGGCGGCGCGCCTCGGCCAGCGCCTGCTGCCAGAGGTCTTCCTGGCGCAGCCGTTCGCCGGCCAGCAGGGCCTGATGGGAGGCATCGGCTTCCTGCCGCACCAGCGCCACGGCCTCAGCCACGCGCTGTTCGGCCTGCTGCCGGGCCTCTTCCAACACCTGTTGCCAGTGCGCCTCGTCGGCGACGGGGGCGGCCAGCTCGGCGGGCACGGCCGCTGCCGCGGCGGCGGCTTCCTGCTGGGCGGCTTCCAACTTCCGGCCCCACTCAGCATCAGCTTCCTGACGGGACAGCGCCACGGCCTCGGCCACGCGCTGTTCGGCCTGCTCGCGAGCTTCCGCCAGCGACTCCCGCAGACGGTCTTCGGCCTGCGCGCGCACATCGGACACCGTGCGCTGCCACGACTCGCCGGTTTCCATCCGCGCCTGCTCCACGGCCTGCCGCAGACGCTCCTGCACCTCCGGACTGTTCTCCACATCCACCGGCGGCACGCCCCCATTGGCGGCGGTTCTGGTGTCGGCCACCACCTGCTGCCAATATTCATCGGACATGCGCCGTGCTTCATTCACGCGCTCGTCGGCCTCGGCGTGCAACACCTTCAACTTCTCGTTCTGCTCGCGCAGACGGTCAATCTCCGCCCGTTCCTGCTCGCGTTCCTTCTCGATCTCGGCTACGCGGGTCTCCTGCACTTTGGCCTGTTCGGCGAGCTGCGCCCGCTCGGCCTCTCCGGCCTGCTGGCCTTGCGCAATCAGCCCGTTGCGCTCGTTGCGGAACATCATCGAAGCGACAAAGTACCCAAATGCGACGCCAAGAACGATGCTGATCACGTACATCAGTTGCGTTTCCACGGTAATCTCCCGTCTGCAAAAACTCACTTGAATATCGACCACGCCTGTTCAAAGGTTTAGGGTGGATTGCGGAGGCAGGCCGCCCTCCGCGAGGGGAGCCGGCTAACGCGCGCCCCCCGGAGGCCGCCCGCCGGGCCACCCGCCGGCCATGCGCGGCTTATATAATCCCTTCCGATGGCTGCTGTTGCCGCTCCTCCTCTCCCCGCCGCCTCCCCCCCCGAGACGGCGACGGCGCGCGTGTTCTCGATCGACGCCTTCCGCGGGTTCACCATGATCTGGATGTTTTCCAACGCCTTCGGCCTGCACCACCTGAAGGACATCCCCTGGATCGCCCCGCTTCAGTTCCAGTTCACCCACGCCCAATGGCACGGCTTCAACGCCTGGGACATGATTCAACCATTCTTCATGTTCATCGTGGGGGCAGCCATGCCCTGGGCCTTCGACAAGCGCCGGGCGGCCGGCGAAAGCGAACGGCGGATCTTTCTGCACGTCCTCAAGCGCTGCGGGATGCTGCTGTTCTGGGGCATCGTGGCCCGCTCGATCAGCGCCGGGCGGCCCAACCTCGACCTGATCAACGTCCTCGGCCAGCTCTCGTTCACCTACCTGGCGGCGTTCCTCGTGCTCGACCGCGGCTGGCGCGTACAGGCCGGCACGGCGCTCGGCCTGCTCGCCCTCCACTGGGGTTTTTACAACTTCACCACCGGCGAAGGAATCACTGGCCCCTACGCGCAGAACGCCAACCCCGGCTACTGGCTGGATGGCCTGTTGTTGGGCAAACACTGGGGCGGCGGCTACGCCACCATCAACTGTGTCTCCTCGGCGGCCAATACGATCTTCGGCGTCATGGCCGGCTGGCTGATCAAGAGCACCCGAACGGAGGGCGCGAAGCTGCGCACGCTCGCGGGCTGGGGCGCGGCGGCGCTGGTGGCCGGGCTCGCCCTCGGAGCGGTCATCCCCGTCAATAAGAAGATCTGGACCGCCTCGTTCGCCTTCGCCAGCACCGGCATCACCCTCTGGACGCTGGCCGCGTTCTACTTCGCCTGCGATGTGAAACGCTCGCGGCGTTGGGCCCAGGTGGGAGCCATTGTCGGCGCGAACTCCATCTTCATCTACCTCTTCCACGAGATGCTCCACGGCTGGATGGAGCGCGCCGCGGCGGCCCTGCTCGGCTGGCCCATCGAGTGGTGGGGACCATGGGGCAAGGCGCTGGCCACCTGCGCCGCGGTGGCCTTCCAAATCTACGTCTGCGTCTGGCTCTACCGGAGGAAGATCTTCTTTAAGCTATGAGTACAACCACATCGCGACGGTCGTTTCTGGCCTCGGCCCTGAGTGCGGGAGCGGGCAGCGCGGCGGCGGCCTGGCAGGCAAACGCCCAGGCCAAGCGGCCGCCTAACATCATCGTCATCCTCATCGACGACTACGGCTGGCGCGACCTCGGCTGCTACGGCAGCAGTTTCTACGAGACGCCGAACCTGGATCGAATTGCCTCCGAGGGCGTGCGCTTCACCAACGGCTATGCCGCCTGCCCGGTGTGCTCGCCGACGCGGGCCAGCGTCCTCACCGGTCAGTATCCGGTGCGCTCGGGCGTCACCGATTGGATCGCCGGACGCAAGCAGTGGCCCACGGCCAAGGCGCTCTGCCCGCGCACGCGCACCGAGCTTCCGCTCGAACACGTGACACTCGCCGAGGCGCTCAAGTCCGCCGGTTACGTCTCGGCCAGCATCGGCAAATGGCATCTTGGCGGCGACGGCTTCTCGCCCTCCGAGCAGGGCTTCGCGCTCAATGCCGGCGGCACAGCGGCCGGCTCGCCGCGCTCCTGGTGGCCGCCCTACAACATCCCTTCACTCACCGACCCGCCGCCGGAGCAGGACGAATACCTCGCGCACTACCTCACACGCCGCGCCGGGATGTTCATGGAGCAGAACAAGGACCGCCCGTTCTTTCTCTACCTGCCCCACTTCAGCGTCCACATCCCGCTCGGCGCGCCTCCCCAGCTGGTGGAAAAGTACAAGCGCAAGGTGGCCGATGGGGCCAGGCAAGGCGATCCCATTTACGGCGCGATGGTCGAGGCCATGGACGACGCCGTGGGCATCCTGGCGCGCAAACTCGAAGCCCTCGGGCTGGCCGAAAACACGCTCGTCTTCTTCCTCGCCGACAACGGCGGACTTCGCTACGAAGGCGGCGGCAAGAAGCACGTCACCGACAACGCGCCGTTGCGCGCCGGCAAGGGGCATCTCTACGAAGGCGGCATCCGCGTGCCCTACATGGTGCGCTGGAAAGGAACCATCAAGCCCGCCACCAGCGACGCGCCGGTGTGTTCGGTCGACATCTTCCCCACGGCGCTGGCGGCGGCCGGCGTGAGCATCCCCGGCAACCTCGATGGCGTGAACCTGCTGCCGTTGCTCACCAAGGGCAGCGCGCCGAAGCGCGAAGCCCTCTACTGGCACTATCCGCATTACTCCAATCAGGGCGGCGCGCCGGGCGGAGCGATTCGCGAAGGCGACTGGAAGCTGATCGAGTTCTACGAGGACAACCGGCTCGAACTCTACAACCTGAAGGCCGACCTCGGCGAGCGCACCAACCTCTCCCGGCGCGAGGCCAAGCGCGCCCGCGCCCTGCAGGCCAAACTCGATCTCTGGCGCAAGGCGGCAAAGGCCATCATGCCCACGCCCAATCCCGGCTACGACCCGGCCAAAGCGGATCAAGGGTTGACGGGATCCGAACCGCCCACGGCGCCCATTTAGCGCCCGCACCAGACAAGGACAACGAGACGACATGACCAACATTACCCGCCGCACCGCCGCCGCGGCCCTGGCCGCCCCCTTCGTTCACACCGCCAGGGCCCAGGCCACTCGCCCGCCCAACGTCATCGTCGTCATCAGCGACGACCAGGGCTACGGCGACCTCTCGCTGCACGGTAACCCGCACCTGACCACGCCGAACCTCGATCGCGTCGGCACCGAAAGCGTCCAGTTCACGCAGTTCCAGGTGTGCCCGGTGTGTTCGCCCACGCGCTCATCGCTGATGACGGGCCGCTACAACTACCGCACCGGCGTGGTGGACACCTATCTCGGCCGCTCCATGATGTGGCCCGACGAGGTGACGCTGGCTGAGATGCTGAAGCCCGCGGGCTACACCACGGGTATCTTCGGCAAGTGGCACCTCGGCGACAACTATCCTCTGCGCCCGGTGGACCAGGGCTTCGACGAGTCGGTGGTCTGCACCGGCGGCGGCCTCACGCAACCCTCCGACCCTCCCGGCAATCTCTACACCGACCCGCTGCTCAAGGTGAACGGCAAGTGGGAGCGGCGCAACGGCTACTGCACCGACATCTTCTTCAACGAGACCATCCGCTTCCTGGAACGCAACCGGCGCAACCCGTTCTTCGCCTACCTGCCCACCAACGCGCCGCACACGCCGCTGCAGATCGCCGACGAATACTGGAAGCCGTTCGCCGCCAAGGGGCTGGATGAAACGACGGCCAAGGTCTACGGCATGTGCCGCAACCTGGACGACAACATGGGGCGGCTGCTGGCTGCCATGCAGCGGCTGGGCGTGAACGACAACACGATCCTCATCTTCATGACCGACAACGGCCCGCAGCAGGTGCGCTACAACGCCGGAATGCGCGGGCGCAAAGGCACGGTGTATCAGGGCGGCATCCGCGTGCCGTTCTTCTTCCGCTGGCCGGCGCAGTTGAAACCGGCCAAGGTTGACCGCATCGCCGCCCACATCGACGTCGCTCCGACCATTGCCGCCATCTGCGGCGGCAAGCTGCCCTCGGACCGCACCATCGACGGCAAGAGCCTTCTGCCCCTGCTGCGCGGCGAGGCGGGCTCGTGGCCGGACCGCACGCTCTACACGCAATGGCATCGCGGAGAGGCGCCGGAGCTGTTCCGCGACTGCGCCGCCCGCAGCCAGCAGTACAAGCTCATCAACGGCAAGGAGCTCTACGACCTCAGCGCCGATCCGGAGGAGAAGCACGACATCGCCGCGCGGCAGCCCGCCGTGGTGGCCACCATGCGCCGCGGCGTTGAGCAGTGGTACCGCTCCGTTGCCGCTGAGCGCAACTTCGCCCCGCCGCGCATTGCGCTGGGTGCGCCGCAGGAAAATCCGGTGACGCTCACGCGGCAGGACTGGCGCGGCACGAAAGCCGGTTGGGACCCCTCTTCGATCGGACTCTGGGAGGTGGAGGTGGCCCGCGCCGGACACTATAGCCTCACGGTGCGCTTCGCCAAGGCCGCCGCCCCAGGCGAGGCATCGGTGAAGCTCGGCGCCTTCTCCGGCTCCGCGAAATTCGAGGCAGGGGCCGAGTCGGTCACCATGGCCGCGAAGCTCGCCAAGGGTCTTGCACAATTGGCCCCGCTTGTGAAAGTGGGCGCATCGGACTTGGGAGCGCTTTATGTCGACGTGAACCGCACGGGCGACTGAGCGATACTGTCCCTTACGGTGACCCCGACAACCCTTTCGCTGATCATTACGCTCCAGGACGGTACGCGGCGCATCTTTCCGCTCACCTCCAGCCGCGTTTCGCTGGGGAGGTCAGCCGACAACGATCTGGCCTATCCCGAGGACGCCGTGCTCTCGCGCCGCCACCTGCTGCTCGAATACGACATGGGCGACTGGTACGCGCTCGACCTCGGCTCGAAGAACGGCACCACCTACAACGGCGAACGGCTGGCCCAGCGCACCAAGCTCCTCTCTGGCGACCGCCTCGTGGCCGGGCGCGTCACGCTGCAGTATCAGGACCCGGCGCAGGCCATGGAAAAGACCGTCATGTTCGTGCGCGACGAGTTTGAAAGCACGATGGTCGGCAACAGCGTCGTCACTTCGCTCGACAAACTGGTGGGCGGCAGCGCATCGAGCATCGAACAGGCGCTCAACGCCGGCATCATCACCGGCGCGGCGCGGATTCAGGCGCTGATGGAGGCCGGCCGTGAACTCTCCGGCCACCGCCCGCTGGCCGAGTTGTTTGAGGTGATTCTCGACCTGGCCATCAAAAGCGTGGGCGCGCGGCGCGGCATGCTGGCCACGGTCGACAACGGCCATCTCACCGTGCGCGCCTTCCGCGGCGAGGGTCTGCGCGTGAGCGAGGCCGTGCGCGACCGCGTGCTCACCGCCCGCGCCTCCATGCTTGTGGAAGACGTGCATGCCGACGAGATGCTGAAAGCCTCGCACACCATCGTCGCCCAGTCCGTGCGCCGCCTCATGGCCGTGCCGCTGCAGACCAAGGACGAGGTGATCGGCCTCATCTATGTCGATTCCAACGACCTGCTGCGGCGCTTCACGGCCGAAGACCTGAACCTGCTCACCGTGATGGCCAACGTCGCCGCCATCCGCATCGAAAACGCCAGGCTGGTGGAGGTGGAGCAGGCCGAACGCGTGCTCACCAAGGAGATCGAACAGGCCGCCGACATCCAGCGCAACCTGCTGCCGCGCGAGGCGCCCACCATCGCTTCGCTCGACGTGGACGGCCTGAGCATTCCCTGCCGATCGGTGGGCGGCGACTACTTCGACTACCTCAAGCTCTCCGGCAACCGCCTCGGCGTCATCGTCGGCGATGTGGCCGGCAAGGGCATGTCGGCGGCGCTGCTGATGTCGAGCCTGCAGGCCCGCGTGCAGGTGTTGAGCGAGGATGTCGACGACCTGGCGCAGTTCCTCACCCGCCTCAACCGCAGCGTCTCGGCCACCTGCCCGGTGAACCGCTTCATCACCTTCTTCATCGCCGTCATCGACGCGGCCACGGGCGAATTCACCTACGCCAACGCCGGCCACAACCCGCCTTACCTGGTGCGCGCCGATGGCCGGCTGGAACCGCTGCGCGGCGGCGGCCCCGTGCTGGGCGTGCTGAAGGCGATGCAGTATGGCGCCTTTCAGGGCCGGCTCGACCGCGGCGACATGATCGTGATGTACAGCGACGGCGCCACCGAAGCGCTGTCGGGCGACGGTGAGGAGTTCGGCGAAGAGCGCTTTGAAGACGCACTGCGCCAGACGGCCGGCCTCAGCGCGAGCGAGGTGCTGGCCCTGCTGCAGCAACGGCTGGAGCAGTTCATGGGCGTGGCGCCGTCGGCCGACGACCTGACGCTGGTGGCCGTGCGCCGCGTATAATAAATCTTGGGCTTATTGGCGCAATGGCTTCCACGTTCGGTAGAGTCGCTACGCACCTATAGCCGCGCAACCTTCCTCGCCGATCTCATCGCCGGCATCACCGTGGGCCTGGTGGCTTTGCCGCTGGCCATGGCTTTTGCCATCTCCTCCGGACTCACCCCGCAACAGGGCATCTACTGCGCCGTGGTCACCGGCTTTCTCATCTCCGCCCTGGGCGGTTCGCGCACGCAGATTGGCGGTCCGACCGGCGCCTTCGTCGTCATCGTCTTCGGCATCGTGGAGAAGTACGGCGTAAGCGGCCTCTACGTGGTCACCTTCATGGCCGGCGTGCTCATCCTCCTGCTTGGGCTCACCGGCATGGGCTCGGCCGTGCGCTTCATCCCGAGGCCGGTCATTGTCGGCTTCACCAACGGCATCGCCTTGCTCATTGCCAGCACGCAGATCAAGGACTTCTTCGGCATTCAACTGGCCAAGGTGCCGGGTGAGTTCTTTGAGCGCATGGAGGCGCTCATCGGCAAGGCCTCCACGGCGTCGCTGCCGGCGATGGCGCTGGGCGGCGCGGCGCTGGCCACCATCATCGTCGTGATGAAGCTCGTGCCGCGCGTACCGGGCTACATTGTGGCCTTGGTGGGCGGCACGGCGGCCACGGTGCTGCTCAACCTGCCTGTCGAAACCATCGGCTCGCGCTTCGGCGGCATCCCCGCCGGCCTGCCCCAGTTCCACATGATCTCGCTCAGTGTGACGCAGGTGGTGCAGCTTCTGCAGCCCGCTGTGACAGTGGCCCTGCTCGGCGCCATCGAATCGCTCATGTCGGCCGTGGTGGCTGACCGCATGAGCGATGACCAGCACAACCCGAATACGGAGCTTGTAGCGCAGGGCATCGCCAACATGGTGTCGCCGATGTTCGGCGGGCTGCCCGCCACCGGCGCCATCGCCCGCACGGCCACCAGCATCCGCTCCGGCGCCAAGACACCCGTGGCGGGCATGATCCACGCGGCCACGATTCTGGCCGTGATCCTGGTCGCCGCGCCGCTGGCCAAGTTCGTGCCGCTGCCCGTGCTGGCGGCCATCCTCTTCGTCGTCGCCTACAACATGGGCGAATGGCGCGAGATCCCGGAAATCCTCAAACTCACGGCCACGGAAATCGCCGTCTGGTTCGTCACCTTCGCCCTTACCGTGGTGGCCGACCTCACGCTCGCCGTCCAGGTGGGCATGATCAGCGCCGCGCTGCTCTACATCAAGAAGGTGACCCAGTCCACCACCGTCTCCGAGGTGACCCGCAACTATGTGGACGACGGCTGGGTGCACATCCTGCAGGGCAAGGAGATTCCGCCTTACCTGCGCGTGTTCCGCATCCACGGGCCGTTTCTGTTCGGCTCCACCGACAAGTTGAAGGTGATCACCGATCAACTCGACCAACTGCCGCGCATCGTCGTCCTGCGGCTGCGCAACATGAACGCCATCGACGGCACGGGGCTCAAGGCGCTCGAAGATCTCGCCGACAAACTGCACACCAGCGGCCGTCAACTGCTGCTGTGCGGGGCGCGCGAACAGCCGGCTCGCATGCTCGAACAGTCCGAGGTAGCGCAACACATTGGGCGCGAAAACGTGGTGCCGCACATCAAGGCTGCGCTGGAGCGGGCGGCGGAGTTGGAGCAGCCGCGGGATCCGGACGAAGATTCCCCCGCGCCAGCCGCGACAGGGTTTGCCTGAGTTCGGCCGCTGAGGCGAGCGGCACATCCGGCTCCAGCCCGGCGATCTCGTTTTCCCCATTGGCGCGGAAGCGCGCGCAATCCGGCATTTTCACGACAAGCCCGCTGTGCGGCAGGCGCGACTGAATGCCGCCGTTGATGTAGCCGCAGCCGGCCCCCAGCGAGCGCTGCCCCAACAGCACGGCCGCGCCGTTGTCGCGCAACAGGGCGGCAAACTGCTCGGAGGCCGAGGCCGTGCGGCCATCCATGAGAATGGCGACAGGCCCCGTCCAGGCGCCTTCGCGCACGCGCAGGTTCTCTTCGCCAAACAGCGCGGGGGCCGACTCCAAGCCGGCCACTACACCAGGCGGCACATAGCCGGCCAGGCCACCACCGGGCCTGCGAATCAACGAGGAGCAGGCCGCCGTGCCGGTTGTCCACACCTGGGAGCGGTCGCAGTTCACGGCCACCTCCTGCTCCAGGCGCGACTGCTCGGCCAGCGCGCGTTCCAGCAAGGCCCGTTGCTCCGGGCGCAAATCGGTCCGCGCCAGGTCGCGTTGCAACATCGCCCGTTGCGAGGGCAGCGTGCTGGTGTGATGCGGATGCCGCACGAACCCGACTCCGCCATAGTGCAGCGGTTTGGGCGAAAGCAGCCGCGCCGCGCCATCGGCCCAATCCGTGCCGCCGCCGTTGCCCGTGATGTCCACCAGCAGCACGCGCGCGCCCCGCCGCTCGATCTCCCCAACGCGCTCGTGAAGCCGTTCCACCAACAGGCGCATGGCCCGTTCGTCGTCGTTGTTGACGGCGCGCATCACATCGCCGTAGGTCTCATGGCCGAACCGCTCGATGCGGATGACGCCCGCCGTGCTTCCCTGCCCCAGCGCGAGCAACCCCGCCTCGAACACACCCGCGGGCAGCGCCGTGTAACCCTCCCCGCGGTAGTCGATTTCCAGGCGCCGCCGTTTGCGCAGAAAGCCCGGCAGCCAGTTGCGGCGGCCTTCGATGCGCAGGTGGGGATCGTGGAACCCGTCGACGAACTCATAGAGGACCGCCCGAGCCGCGCGGTTCGACGAAGCCTCGCGCAAGCCACGCCGCGCCGCCGCGGCCAGTTGCGGCGGGTTCACGCGGCCCGTGGCGGCCAGCCAGTCGAGATTGGCGTGGCCGCGCGAGAGGTCGGCAAGCAGGATGTCGAGGTCGCGCTCCCAGGCCGCGTGGTCCACCGTCTCGAAGGGATTCCAGATGGCGAAGAACACGGCCGCGCCGAGGGCGGCCGGCACGAGGAAGCGTAAAGCCCGACTAAAGGGCGTAGACGTCGTTGGGGTCTGACTTGGCTGCGAATCGCGGGTCACCCCCGGTAGTACGCAGAATCGCCGCCATTCGTTCCTGCAACGAGACGACCTGCGCCTTCAGCGCTTCGTTCTGGATGTGATAGGTGTGGCGGCCGCGGCCGTAGGTGATGCGCGCCTGTGCGAGCAGGTTCGTCATCTGGTCGGGGTCCTTGGCGAGGTCATAGAGCTCGCTGATGTCCCACACACCCCAGTGCTGCATGAACGAGTGCGTCTCGGTGCGCAGTCCCCAGATGGTGGGCGTGTAGGGATAGTCGGGCTCCCACTCGTAGTTGTAGAGGAAGTCGGTGCGCCAATCGGCGGGCTTGCGGCCACCAAGCACGGGCACGAGGCTGCGGCCATGCATGGGCGGACGATTGGCGACGCCGGCCACGTCGAGAAAGGTCGAGGCAAGATCGATATTGAGCGACATGGCGTCGACCTTGGTTCCGGCGGCAAACAGGTCCGGGCAGTGCATGGCCAGCGGCACGCGGATCGAAGGCTCATACATGGCGCGCTTGTCGAGCAGGCCGTGCTCGCCCCACATGTAGCCGTTGTCGCCCATGTAGACGACCAGCGTATCGTTCAACAGGCGGCGGCGCTCCAACTCCTCCATCACCTGGCCCACCGAATCGTCGATGCCGATGAGCGACTGGCAGTAGCCGCGATACCAGTCGTCAATCGGTCCCGGCTGCCCGAAGGCGCCATCCACGCCATGGCGCGTGTAGCGCCGTTTGCGCACCCACTCCGGCAGTTGTTGATACCACTCCTCGCGGTAGCCGATCGACTTCGGCCACGGGACCTTCTTGTCGTGAAACAGCCCGGCGTGCTTCGGCGGCGACTGAAAGGGATAATGCACGGCCTTATGCGACAGGTAGAGACAGAAGGGCCGCCCCGCCGACTCGCCGATGAAGCGCCCGGCCTCGCGCGTAAGCACATCGGTGACGTTGCCCTTCACCTGCTGGCGCTGGCCGTCGATGTTCATCTTCGGGTCGTTATACTCGCCCTGGCCGAAGAAGCTCACCCAGCGGTCGAAGCCCGGGCGTTGCTCATCGCTCGCCCCGCCCATGTGCCACTTGCCGACGAAGCCGGTGCGGTAGCCGTTTTCGCGCAACAGGCGAGGGAAGGTGGGCAGGGCGTTGTCGAGCGGCGTGAAGTTGTCGCGCACCTTGTGGGCGTGCATGTAGAGGCCGGTGAGAATCGACGCGCGGCTGGGCGAACACAGCGACGAGGTGACGAAGGCGTTGCGGAAATGCGCGCCCTGGGTGAAGACGCGGTCGAGGTTCGGCGTGTGGCCGGCGAGCCAAGGGTGGCCGAGGCAGCCGAGGAAATCGTGGCGGTGATCGTCGGCGAGGATGAAGACAATGTTGCGCCGCCGCGGCTGGGCCTGGATGGCGGGCGCGGCGAGGGTGGAGGCAAGCAGTTGACGCCGGGTCATGCGGTTGGATTCTATCAGGCGCGCCGTTCTGCAGTTTTCCAGGAGAGCGGCCGATACAAAGGTGATGGATGGAATTGCCGCACCGCCCCTCGCCCGCGGACGAACCCGCAAGCGCGCCGCGCAGAGCCTGCCCGCGATGCTGGCCGACATCGGCAAGCGACTGGTCCTGGTGGCCGTCGTTATGGCGGGCGCGCTGGCCCTCACACACTTCCCCTGGGACACGGACAAGCCGTTGTCGAAACAGGAGATCGCCGAGCTGGAAAAGTACTACGCCACGGCTTATCAGAACAAGGCGAGCCTGGAGGAGGAGCCGGTCAATTCCGATTACGTGCGCATCGCCGAGGGTGCGGCCGCCAAGGCAAACGTGAAGGAGGCGGTGGGCTTTTTCGTGAAGGAGCACGGGCTCGGCGGCAAGAAGGTGCTCGATGTGGGCGCCGGGCGCGGCTACCTGCAGGACCTCGTGGACGACTACACGGGGCTGGACATCTCGCCTTCGGCCAAGCGCTTCTTCCATAAGAAGTTCGTGCATGCCTCGGCCACCTATATGCCGTTCCAGGAGGGCGAGTTTGACGGGCTATGGACGATCTGGGTGCTGGAACACGTTCCCAACCCGGAAGCGGCGCTGGCGGAGATGCGGCGCGTGGTGAAGGATGGCGGAGTGCTGCTGCTGTCGCCGGCGTGGAACTGCCGGCCGTGGGCCGCCGACGGCTATCCTGTCAGGCCGTACAGCGATTTCGGAGCGGGGGGCAAGCTCTACAAGGCGGCGATTCCCGCGCTGGAGATCACGGCCAATTATGCGCGCTTCCCGGTGCGCCTCATCCGGCATGCCACCTGGAAGGTTACCGGTGAGCCCACGCACCTCCGCTACCGGCGCATCAAGCCGAACTACGATCAGTATTGGATGGCCGACAGCGACGCCATCAACGCGCTGGACCGGCATGAGGTGGCGCGCTGGTTCCTGAGCCGGGGCGACGAGTGCCTGAATTGCGACAGCGGTCTCAATGGGCTCACCGATCCGGACGAGGCGCTGGTGATCCGCCTGCACAAGAAACCGAAAGGCTGAAGCTAGGGCTGGCGCCGCAATCCCTCGATCACGCTTTGCGGAGCGCGGAACGCGGTGCCATGGCGGGCTCCGGCGGGAAACACAATCTGATCGGTGATGTCGCTCCACGTTTCGCCATCCCGCGATCGCACGGCGCCGTAGCGATGGTTGCGGTACTTGTCGAAATAGATCACCCAGTCGCCGCCGATGCGGATCGGGCTTGGGCCTTCGGCCCATTCCTTGCCTGAGATGGGCCCGGTGGGCTTGGTCCAGGGGCCGTTGAGCGAATCGGCGTAGGTGAGGAAGAGGTTCTTTGCCTCGGGTTTGAGCGTTTCGTTCTTCACGACCATGGCGTAGCGCTGGGAGCCGGCCACGCGCTCGGGAAAGATGGCCGCGTCGATGACGATGAAGCCGGGGTCGTAGAAGAGCTTCGTGGGGGTGAAGGCGCGGAAGTCGCGCGTGCGCGTCGCGTAGAGCCGGTGGTTCAGGTCGCGGTTGCCCGTGCCCAGCGTCTCAGAGAAGCGGCCCTTGATGGTGGAGGCCCAGACGATGAGGAACTCCTTGGCGGGCGCGTCGTAGTAGATCTCCGGGGCCCAGCAGTTGTGCACCTCCGTGCCCGCCGGAAACACCTCGATGGCCTGTTGGGCCGACCAGTGGATGAGGTCCTTCGACGACGCATGGCCGATGGTGCGGCCTTCCCAGGCGGTGGTCCACACCATGTGGAAGGCGCCGTCGGGGCCGCGCACGAGTGAGGGGTCGCGCATCAGCTTCGATTCGCCGACTTCGGGTTTGATGAGCGGCTTGCCGCCGTTGAGTTCAGTCCACTTCAGGCCGTCTTCCGAGGTGGCCAGATAGAGGCCGTCTTCGCCGTTGTTGCGGAAGAAGGAGAAGAGCAGGCCGTCGGCGGCAAACAGGCCGGAGGCTGTGAGGATGAGGGCAAGCAGCGCGCGCACGAGAATCAGTATATGCAGGCGGGCTACTGAAAGCGCGACTTGAGGCGGAGGAAGCGCGACTCGAAGAAGCGGTAGCTCAGCGCGCTCACCGCAATCGTGCCCGCCGTGCAGAGAGCGAACAACCACAGGCCTTCGTGCGGCAACTCCACAGCCCAAGCACGCAGGCCTTGCAGAACGAACCGGAACACGAGCACGTGATAGAGGTACATGCCGTAGCTGATGGTCCCGATGTAGGCGAGGGGCGGCCAGGCGAGCAGCGGACGCAGGCCGTTGTCTTCGCGGATGACGCAGGCGGCCACCAGCAGCAGGAAGGTGAGTTCAATGACGCGCCAGGGAGCCTCCACCGACATGGCGGCGAGGGCCAGCAGCAGCGCGGCGGGCGCGCTCCAGCGGAGGCCGCAGAGGCGCTGGACGGAAGCGAAGCCGGGCGGGGAGTGGAGCACATGCGCCAGCAGCACGCCCCAGCAGATGGTGACGGGGATGTTGGCCAGAATGCGGTACAGGAGCGGTGAGCCGAGGGGCGAGGGAGGTCCCCACGTCTGCCACCCAATCGCCACGGCCAGCACGCTGACGATGACAGCCACGGCCGCGCGTGAGGGCAGGGCGCGCTCCACCCAGGGCCAGGCGCAATAGAACTGCTCCTCGGCCGCCAGCGACCAGGCAAAGCCGAACAGCACGACGGCAGGGCCGACGAACCAGTTGGAGGTGTAGGTGGCAAAGGCGGGCAGGTTGGCGAGGAACTCCTCCCCCTCCGGCATCGCCCGCAACCGCGTGAGCACGAACACCACATAGAGGCCGAGCACGGCATAGTAGGCGGGGAAGATGCGCAGGGCGCGGCGGGCATAGAAGCGGGTGAGCGAGATGCGGCCCGTGCGTTGGCGCTCGCGCAGCAGCAGCGTGGTGATGAGAAAGCCGCTGATGAGGAAGAACAGCGAGACGCCAAGGTGGCCCATGCCGGCGAGGCCCGTGCGGCCCGCGCCTGCCGAGTGATGCCAGATGACGGCGAGGATGCTCAGGCACCGCAGGCCGTCGAGGCTTCCGAAATGGGTGGCCGTTACGGAAGCGTCTTGAGCCAAACGTTGCGGAACTCCACCTTCATGGGCGGCCCGACGTGGATCTGGAGGCCGATTAAGCCTTCCAGCTTGCGCCCCGCTTCGTCGTCGTCGATGACGATGCTGGAAAGCTGGCCGTTCACCACCTGCATGAGCACGTTGCCGCGGGCGATGATGTGCAGCGTGTTCCAGTCGTTGATTTTGAGGATGCCCTTGAGGTCGTTGCCATCCTTGATCTGGGCGAACACCTTCTTCTTGCCGTCGGAGCCGACGTGGGCGGCCTGGCCGCGCAGGGCCAGGAAGCCGCGTGCCTGCTCTTCGTAGATCTGGCCGGAGTAGGTGTTCTGGAAGTCGATGTCGGCCTGGTAGCCCTTCATCGCCCACTGGCCCCGTTCGGGCAGCATCGAGCTGCGGTACTGGATGCCGCTGTTGGTGGAGTTCATCTTGAACTCGAGTTTGAGCTCGAAGTTCTTCGGCTCGCCGCCGCGCCAGATGAGGAAGGTGTTGCGTTCGAGCTTGTTGGCCGCCGTGGTTTCGCCGACGATCGTGTTGTTCTCGGCGCGCCAGAACTTCTGATCGCCGTCCCAGCCCTTGAGCGTACCGTCAAAGATCGGCGTGAAGCCGGAGTTGTCGTTCACCACGAGCGGTTCGGGCATGTTGGGGCCGCGCCGCTGCGCCTGCTGGGCCCCTGCCATGCCGGCCAGTGCGGCGGCGAGGGCCATTGTGCATAGGAGTCTCATGATCAGAGTTCACCCTTCTTCGTGTGCCCGGCGGAGGTTGCGGAGTGCTGGATCCGGGCGGAAACATTGTATCGCTGAGGCTGGGCTGTCCGGTACCGGGCGGCGCGGGGTTGGCGGTGAGGATTGCGGAGGGGCTGGGCGCATGTTGTTTGTTTGCAACGAAAGATTGGGTTCGTTTTGTCAAAAAAAGGGGGACGGAGGGAGGGCTGAGGCGGGAGAAGGCGGAGGCGTGATGAGGCGAGGGGGCGGGAGGGCCGGGATGGGTAGAGGGCGGGTCAAGCGAGGGGAGCCGGTGCTGGGCGGTAAACATTAGAAAATAAATGAGAAACATGTTGCGTGGCGGGGTTACGGCGAGATATCCGCGGGTGGGCAATGCGACGTTCCGGAGGGCTGTGGTATTCTGAAAGAAGTTTGTCGCAGTGCGCCCGTAGCTCAGCTGGATAGAGCGTTTGGCTACGAACCAAAAGGTCAGAGGTTCGAATCCTCTCGGGCGTACCATCCTTCCTCACATTTCCCTCGTCTTCCTTGTGATTGGTGTCCCCGGGCGGAGTGTGTCCGCGGCTGTAGAATAGCCCTTTGCCTGGGAGGACGAGGATGCATTTGCGCCGGCGGAGTTTGCTTGAGACCTTGTTGGGGGCGTTGGGGCTGAGCCGGGAGGCGGCTGGGGCGGGGCAGGCGGCGGAGGCTGAGCGGCGGGCGGGGGCGTTGGGCGGCTACATTCTGGCGGACAAAGAGCTCGTCGTGCGGCGGGAGTTCGACGTGGTGGTGGTGGGCGGGGGGATTGCCGGGACGTGCGCGGCGATTGCGGCGGCGCGCAACGGGGCGAAGACGGCGCTGGTGCATGAGCGCTCGATGCTGGGGGGGAACTCGTCAAGCGAGGTGCGGCTGTATCCGGAAGTCAGCACGAATCACAACATCTGGTCGAAGGAACTGGGGATTCTCGAAGAGTTCCACACGGTGGAGCGGCGGGCGAATCCCGAGCCTTACCAGGAGGGCTTGCTGAATGCGCAGTGGGACCTTGTGTTGTATGAACACGCGGTGCGCGAGAAGAACCTGACGCTATTTTTGAACACGACGGTGCGCGAGGTGGAGATGAAGGACGCCTCGACGATTCTGGCCGTGCATGGCTACCAGATGGGGAGCGAGAAGAAGTTCCTGCTCTCGGCGCCGCTGTTTATTGACTCGACCGGCGATGGCGTGTTGGGTTACCGGGCGGGGGCGGAGTACCGGTGGGGGATGGAGGCGCGGGCGGAGTTTGGTGAAGCGGTGGCGCCGGAGCGGGCCTCGGCGCAGCCGCAGATGGGGAGTTCGCTGTTCTTCCGGGCGCGGGATGCGGGGGTGCCGCTGGACTACACACCACCGGAGTGGGCGGCGAAGTTCGAGGCTGAGGCGGACCTGCGGGGGCGCAACCACACGCGGTTTGAGACGGGCTACTGGTGGTTGGAGGTGGGGCTGCCGATGCACCAGATTCACGACAACGAGGAGATCAAGCACGAGGCGCTGCGGCAATTGTTGGGGGTATGGGACCACATCAAGAACCACTGCCCGAACAAGGAGCAGGCGCGCAACTACGGGCTCGATTTCGTGAGCTTCTGGCTGTATAAACGCGAGGCGCGGAGGCTGATGGGGGATTACATCCTGACGCAGAACGATGCGCAGAATCCGAAGGTGCATGCCGATAGCCTGGCCTTTGGCTGCTGGTTTGTGGATGTGCACAAACCGGGCGGGATTCTGGCGCGGGCCACGCCGAATACGAATCCGGGTTGGGAGGAGGGCGGGACGGTTCCCTACGGGATTCCGTTGCGGAGCTGCTATTCGCGAAACGTGCACAACCTGATGATGGCGGGGCGGCCGATTAGTGCATCTTACGTGGCGTTCTCGTCGACACGGGTGTTGCGCACGGGGGCGATCGTGGGGCAGGGCGTGGGGACGGCGGCGGCGTTGTGCAAGAAGCATGGCTGCGGGCCGAGGGAGCTGGCGGCGCTGCATGCGCGGGAGTTGCAGCAGACGCTGCTGCGGCAGGATTGCGCGGTGCCGGGGGCGGTGAATGAGGATGCGGCCGATTTGGCGCGGGGGGCGGTGGTGACGGCGTCGAGCGAGGCGGCGCTCGAGTTTCCCGAGGGGCGCGAGTTTCTGGCGCTCGACAGGCCGCTGGCGCAGTTGTTTCCTGTGACGTCGCGGCGGTTGGAGTGGGTGGATCTGTTGCTGCGTTCGACGCGGGATGAGGCGGTGGAGGTGACGCTGGGGCTGCGGCGGGCGGAGTTTGTTTACGATCTGCGGGCGGAGGGCGATGTGGCGGTGAGCACGGCGCGGGTGCCGCCGCGCTCGACGGGCTATGTGCGGTTTCGCTTGGAGCGCGCGGTGGAGGCGGAGCGGTTGCACTATGTGCACTTGCCGCGTGTGGACGGGCTGGCTTGGGCGATTCACTCCGATGAGCGCGATGGGGTGGCGGTGTCGCCGGCGGGTTGCACGGCGGCCGAGATGCCAGGGGCGACGCGGTGGCATGCGTTGACGAACAACCGGAATTTCAGCCTGCGCGTGGAGCCCGAGCAGAGGCCGTACGGGGCGGCGAATGTGGTGCGCGGGTCGAACCGGCCGGACCGTTGGACGAATTTGTGGATCAGCGAGGCGGGGCGCGGGTTGCCGGCGTGGCTGGAGTTGCGGCTGCCGCGTGCGCGGCGGATGAACCGCATTGAGATTTTCTTTGACACGGATGTGAATCGCCATTCGCGACGGGCGTTGTATGTGTATCCGGATTGCGTGAAGCGGTATGACGTGTCGGTGTGGGCGGGCGGCTGGCGGCGCGTGGCCGGGGAGACGGATAACTATTTGCGGCGGAGGGTGCTGACGTTTGAGGAGGTGGAGACCGACCGCGTGCGGATTGATGTGCACGAGACGAATGGGGCGCGGAGCGCACGGGTGTATGAGGTGCGGCTGTATCGGGAGGCGGGGGCGTAGCGGGCGGGGCGTGCGCTACATGATGCGCCAGCATGTGGGCCGAGCGCGACGATTGGAGCATTGGGACTGGGACTACTTTGGACGGGACAGTTCGGTTCCTGATTTGTACGAGTGGCGCGTGATCCAGGAACAAACCAGACAATCCACGAGTCCGAGATGGCGACTTTTGGCCAATCTGACTTACTATGATCCTGGTTCCTTGAATCGAGCGATGGCGGGAGGCTGCATGGAATTCGCTGATATTTTGCATGCGCTCTCCGGGATTGTGGTCGTGGGCTTCGGCCTATTCCTGATCGTCTTGGCGGCACTGATCATCACCATGCCGTCTCGGGCCGAAGAATTTCTCAGGGGGTTTGCCAGTTCAGCAGTAACGCACTACACAGAGCAGGGATTGCGCCTCGTTGTGGGCGCGGCCGTTGTCAGCTTCGCTGGTTCGATGCGCCATCCAGAGTTGTTCAACGTATTTGGCTGGCTGATCATCGTCTCCACGGCGGGGCTACTGTTGATTCCGTGGCAGTGGCACAACAGGTTCAGCACCTTGGTGATGCCGCCAGTATTTCGGCATATGAGGTTGTTCGCGCTCGGCGCCTGCGCGCTGGGAGCGTTTATCCTCTCCTGCGTCTCTCAGGTTTTGATCTCCTGACGATGACGTTTCGACTGCCCCCGGCCGTTGGGCCGGCGTCTCGGGCAGTTTCAATGATAGGAAGCGAGCCACGGCGGGCAGCGCAAATTGTGCGGCATCCAGCGTGGCGACTCTGTCCGGACCGTCGGCTACCCGGACATTGCCCTGAGCCGGGGTTCTCGAAGAGGGGGCGGTGGCAAGCGGGTTCCGGCGCGGCGTGAAATCCCGGATAATGACGCCATGCCTACGTCGATTGGTGTGCCTGGTGGAATTGTGGTGGGGGAGACCCGCCGAGTGGTGGGGGAGGTGGCCTTGCAGGCCTCCGGGGAGGAGCATGGGCGCACGGCGATGACGCGGCGGTCGGTGGTGACGGCGGGTGCGCTGACGGCTGTCTCGTACAAGCGCGTGCTCGGGGCGAATGACCGGATTCAGATTGGGTTGATCGGCTGCGGCAATCGCGGCATTCAGGCGCTATTGAAGGGCGCGCTCGAACACCGAGAGCAGACCAACATCGACTTTCCGGCGGTGTGCGACATCTGGCGGCAGCATGCCGAGGAGGCGGCGGGCGTGGTGCGCGGGGCCACGGGCACGGAGCCGAAACAGATCAAGGCCTATCGTGAGTTGCTGGCGGCGAAGGACATCGACGCGGTGCTGATCGCAACGCCGGATCATCAACACGCGACGATGCTCACCGATGCCGTGCGGGCGGGGAAAGACGCCTATTGCGAGAAGCCGCTGGCGATGGAGATGAAAGAGCTGGTGACGTGCTTCGACGCGGTGAAGCGCTCGGACCGCGTGGTGCAAATGGGGACGCAGATTCGGAGTCTTCCGTCCTCAATGGCGGCGCGGCAGTGGGTGATGGCGGGCAACCTGGGGCAGGTGTTCAAGATCGAACAGGAGCGCAACGGCGTGACGCCTTACTGGCACCGCATGGGCGAGCGCGAATTGCAGCAGGAGGACACGGACTGGCGGGCGTTTCTCTTCAACCGCCGCGGGCGGGCGTTTGACGCGAAGATGCAGACGGGCTGGTATGGGTACCGCGATTTTTCGCGGGGGCCGCACGCGAACCTGATGGTGCACTTCATTGATTTGGTGCATCACATCACGGGCGTGGACACGCCGAGGCGCTGCGTGACGCTGGGCGGCACGTTCCGTTATCAGGACAACTACGACACGCCGGATTCGGTGGAGACGGTGCTTGAGTATGACTCGTTCCTGGTGCGCTACTCGACGGCGTTTGGGACGGGCGCGGGGAATTACTTGAAGTTCTTCGGGTCGAAGGGGACGCTGGATGCGTCGAACTGGAGTGGCAAGCCGTTCACGGTGTCGGGGGAGCGGGCGCAGGAGCCGCTGCCGGAGGGCACGGCGATTCCGGAGATGCAGGCGGATGGGCACATGTTGAACTGGCTGAAGTGTCTGCGCAGCCGGCAGCAGCCGAATGCGCCGATCGAGGCTGGATACAGCCATTCGGTGGCGGTGATTCTGTCGGATGAGGCGATGATTCGCGGGCGGCGCATGGTGTATGACGCGGCGCGGCGCGCGATCAGGGAAGGGTAGGAAGCGCCGGCGGATGCTCGAACTGATGCTGGCGTTGTGGATGCAGGCGGTGGCGCCAGGGCAGGGCGCGGGGCAGCCGCGCGAGGTCGGCAGCAAGGTGTGTGCGGGCTGTCACAAGGCGATCTACGACGGGTATGTGAAGACGGGGATGGCGCGGTCGACAGGTGTGGTGGGGGCGGACGCGCACAAAGAGAGCTTCGCGGCGGGTGTGTTTCGCGATGAGGCGTTGGGGGTGGAGTATCGCGTAGCGGCGGGCAAGGAAGGCTACACGATGCGGTTTGCGCGCGCCGCGACGGGGGTGCGCGGGGAGCGGACGCTGCGGTGGTTTGTGGGGTCGGGGCTGGTGGGGCGCAGCTACCTGTTCCAGCAGGATGGTTTTCTATTTCAGGCTCCCGTGTCCTATTTCTCGGCGGTGGGGCAGTGGGCGCTCTCGCCGGGCTATGCGGGCAAGCAGTTGATGGACATCGCGCGGCCGGTGGAGACGGCGTGCCTGGGATGCCATGCGAGCAGGCTGCAGGCGGTGGCGGGGACGCAGAACCGGTATGGCGAGCCGCCGTTCCTGGAGGGTGGCGTGAGTTGCGAGCGGTGCCATGGCGCGGGGGAGCGGCATGTGGCGGCGCGGGGGCGGGGCGGTGCGTTGGGGCGGGATGAGATTGTGAATCCGGCGAAGCTCGATGCGGCGCGGCGGGATAGTGTGTGCGAGCAGTGCCACCTGACGGGGGCGGCGCGGGTGGTGAAAGTGGGCAAGAGCACGTCGGGGTTCCGGCCGGGCGAGGTGCTGCCGGAGCATCTGGCGGTGTTTGTGTGGAGCGCGGGCAAGGGCGGCGAGCGCGCGGCGACGGACCATGCGGAGCAGATGGCGCGCAGCGGGTGCAAGCGCGGGGCGGGGGAGGAGTTGGCGTGCCTCTCGTGCCATGATCCGCATGTGGAGCCGGCGGCGGCGGAGAAGGCGGCGTTTTATCGCGGGCGCTGCCAGGGGTGTCATGAACGGAAGCCGTGTACGGAGTCGAGCGCGCGGCGGGCGGCGACGGGGGATGATTGCGCGGGGTGCCACATGCCGAAGGGGCGGTCGCAAGAGGGCGAGCATGTGGCGTTTACGGACCATTCGGTACCGCGAAGGGCGGCGAGGGGAAGCAGCGCGCCGAAGCGCGAGTTGGTTCCTTACTGGCCGGGCGCGGCGACGGAGCGCGACACGGCGATCGCGTATGCCGGGGCGGGGGTGGACCATGCGGAGTTGCGGGGGCGGGCGTTGGATCTGATGGAAAAGGCCGTGCCGGGGGCGGCGAACGATGCGGCGCTGCTGGCGCAACTGGCGCAGTACTACGACGCGCTGGGGCAGGGCGAGCGGGCGCAGGCGTTGTATGAGCGGGCATTGAAGATTGATCCGGAGAATGTCTCGGCGGAGGCGAACGTGGCGGTGTATTGGGCGCAGCGGGGGCGCATGGCCGAGGCGATGGCGATGTGGGAGAAGATTGCGGCGCGGCATCCGGGGATGAGTTCGGTGGCGGTGAATCTGGCGGTGGCGCAGTATGGCGCGGGGCAGGCGGCGCTGGCGGAGCGGACGCTGGAGCGGGTGCTCTCGTTTCATCCGGATTTAGCGGTGGCGCGGAAGCTGTTGGGGGAGATACGGGCGCGGGGGAGCGGGCGGCGCTAACGGGAGCGGCGGTGATAGCATCGACGCATGCGACGACTTGGTGTGGTGGCTGGTGTGTTGGTTTGTGTGTTGCTGGCGGCGCCGCTGATGGCGCAACAGCGCTTCGCGTGGCCGCAGGGCAAGCAGGTGGCGGTGAGCCTTTCCTTCGACGATGCGCGGGCGAGCCAGGTGACGCGGGGGCTGGATGTGCTGGCGCGTCACAAGGCGAAGGTGACGTTTTATGTGAATCCGCGGAGCATGGAGCGGCAGTTGGAGAGTTGGAAGCGGGCGGCGAAGGAGGGGCATGAGATCGGCAATCATTCGCTGACGCATCCCTGTTCGGGGAACCTCGCCTTTGCGCGCAACCGGGCGCTGGAAGAGTTCACGGCGGCGCGGTTCGGCGAGGATGTGGACGAGGGCAAGCGGCTGATTGAATCGATGCTCGGTGTGAAGGCGACAACATTTGCCTATCCGTGCGGCTCAAAGTTTGTGGGACGCGGGGTGAATACGCAGAGCACGGTGCCGCTGGTGGCGCAGCGGTATCTGGCGGGGCGCGGGTTTCGCGATGAGGCGGCGAATGACCCCACCTTCGTTGACTTGGCTCAGGTTCTGGGCGTCGATTCCGACGGGATGAGTTTTGAGCAGATGAAGGCGGCGGTGGATCGGGCGCGGGCGAACAACGGGTGGCTGGTGTTGGCGGGGCATGAGATTGGGGAGCCGGGGAACCAGACGACGCAGGCGGCGGCGCTGGAGGAGTTGCTTAGGTATGCGGTGGACCCGGCGAATGGGGTTTGGCTGGAGACAGTGGAGCGGGTGGCTCGGTATGTGCAGGAGCGGGGAGGGCGGAAGTAGGGGGTACTTGGGGCGTCAATATGGCTGACCATACCAAGGCAGAGTGAATTGTGAGCATGTGTTTCCCGAAGGGCTTCTCGTTATGCCGTGAAGCCCTGATCAAGATGTGTGCGAATGTGAAGACGAAGATTTTGGAGACCGCCAATCCATGGTGATGACAAACAGTACTTTAGTTTCGATGGTGGCAGATGCTTCTTCGATGACTATTAGCGCGAAGGAGAGCATTTTCGGAGTAATCTATCTTGACTACGGGAATGCGGCCTTCCCTGCTTACGGATGGACAGATATGGTGGTGCCAGTCTGCACAGCTTGGTTGGATGCTCTGTGCTCGGTGGTTGGCGGAGAGGCCACACAAAGGGATGTCTACTTCATGGATGGTCCGTATCAAGTTCGCATCGCAGCTCGCGGCAAGTATTCTCTCGACCTACGCTTGGTCGAAGACCGCGGCAGTGGAACTCGAGTGGTTGCGGAAGTGAACGTTGAGAGCTGTAGGACCTTGAACGATGCGCTTTCAACCGCAGGTGTAATCCTCAATGAATGCCGATCCCGAGGTTGGATGAACGACGACATTGCGGCACTGGCTGAGACACGGAGTCGAGCTTACTCTGTGAAGCCTTGAGAACCAGCGGTGCTTGTGGTACGCAAGACCTAATCGGTTGGCGGGCAAGAGTATACCTGACTGAGCACGCCCGCGCCGCTACCCTGAAAGCGGCGTGACAGGCCAGACTATATTGGGGAATTTGCGGAGTCGTCGCGCTTGAGCGCGGCTAGTTTCTTGCGATTGGCTCGGTGGTCGGCGTATGATTTGATACCAAAGTAGATGGTGCACATGCCCGATAGGGCCGCAAGCGCCACGAATGCTGCATACTGCTTTGGCTCATTAACTGCGATAGTGGCAAGCACCGATCCAAATGAGATCAACCCGCCTACGCTGATCCCAAAGAGCGCGAGATTTATTGCATTCGCGCCAGACGCGATCTCGTCAAGCTCAGACTCGGTTACGTAGTACATCTTCAGCGTCCTTCTCGCGCAGTGGAGCGTGAGGTTGGCCGCTGCTGAAAATGGAACAACGGAACCAATGTTGCTGCCGGTCGGGTCGCTATTGTCCAAATCCGCCCCCCCCCTTCCGTGGCCGGAGGAACGCCGAGCACGCGGTCTAACCCGAGGGCGTAGACATTGTAGAGTTGCGTGTTTCCGCAGTTTGCGCAAATTGCGACTAGCGCCGGGAAGCCAGCCCCGGCATCGGCGGCCCCCAACGGCTGAAAAATCGGGACAATGCTCAACTCTGTTGCGAGGTTCCATCTTCGTTGCCCGCATCCCGGACAGCCCAGTGGCACCTTTTCGTTGAGTTTTGCTGATGCTGAAGCGATCTGGTTGAGGGATAGAGGCATGCTGCGTAGTTGCGAGCGACCCGGCAAACTCGACTCACGCCACAGTTAACGCCGCAATGGAGTGCTCGTAACACGCCAGGACGGCGGCAGCCAAGACAGAGCTCAGTTTTCGCGCTCGCCCAATTCTACGTCATTGATCCCGCGATCCGCAGGTCGGGCACACTATGCCATTGGGCCAGCGACGCTCAACGAGGTAGTTCTGTCAGTTGTCCAGATCGGCGAAGTATGTGGTTGCCTCTTGGAGTCTGCTGGGCTCGTGTGCCATTCGCAGAATATGCCGCAGATCGTCTCCTTAGTCAGGAGTATGCTTGCCGATTGGCATGTCATGTAATCCAATGCTGCTACTTCGCCAGGCCGAAGCAGAGGATGTTGGAGCCGACGGCGAGGGCGATGTATTGTTCGCCGTTGATGGAGAAGGTCACGGGCGAGGTTTTCATGGTGGCGTTGAGGGGGACGCGCCAGAGGGTTTTGCCGGTGCGTTCGTCGGCGGCGATGAAGTAGCCGAGGGCGTCGCCATAGAAGAGCAGGCCGCCGGCGGTGCCGAGGGTGCCGGCGACGCGTTTGCCATCGGTGGGGCCGGCTTGCGGGACGTCCCAGACGATCTTGCCGGTTTCGATGTCGAGGGCGCGGAGGTACTTGGTGCCGGGGTCGGGCGGGGGCGGCGTGCGCTGGTTCTTCCAACCGCCGGGGGCGAGTTTGGCGACGCACTTTTCGGTGGCCATGATGTAGTAGAGGCGGGTGGCGGGGCTGTAGGTGGTGCCGTTCCAGTTCGTGGCGTGGTCAGGGCAACTCAGTTCGGGCTCGGGGAGGCGGATGGGTTTGCCGTCGGGGCCGATGCCGCTGGCCCAGGTGAGCTTGCGCACGAAGGGGACGTTGAGCAGGCGTTCGCCGGTGAGGCGGTCAAAGACGTAGAAGAAGCCGTTGCGGTCGGCGTGGAGCAGCAGTTTGCGCTCACGGCCTCGGTAGGTGGTGTTGATGAGGACGTTGGGCTCGGTGGCGTCCCAGTCGCGCGTGTCGTGGGGCGTGAACTGGTAATACCATTTCAGCTTGCCGGTGTCGGGGTGGAGGGCGAGGACGGAGTCGGTGTAGAGGTTGTCGCCGCCGCGCTGGCTGTCGTCGGAATTGGGCCAGGGGTTGCCGGTGGCCCAGTAGAGGGTGTCCGACTCGGCGTCGTAAGAGCCGGTGAGCCAGGTGGAGCCGCCACCATATTGAACGGCTGTGCCGCGCCAGGTGTCGAAGCCGGGTTCGCCTTGGGCGGGGACGGTCCAGTGACGCCAGGCGCGCTGGCCGGTGTCGGCGTGGTAGGCGTCGATGAAGCCGCGGATGCCCCAATCGCCGCCGGCGACTCCGGCGATGACGAGATTCTTGACGACGAGCGGAGCGATGGTGCCGCCGTACTTTTGCGGCTCGTGTGGCATGACGGTTTCCCAGATGAGCTTGCCGGTGGTGCGGTGGAGGGCGAGGAGGTGGGCGTTGTCGGTGACGAAGAAGAGCTTGTCGCCGAGGATGGCGACGCCGCGATTGGTGCCGAGCGAGGGGTCAGAGACGAGGCCGGGGGTGCGCGGGCGGGAGAACTGCCAGATTTGCGTGCCGGTGCGGGGGTCGAGGGCGTAGACGGAGTTGGGGCCGGTGGCGTACATGACGCCATCGGCGACGAGGGGCACGGTTTCGAGGCCGAAGTAGCGCATGTTTTCGCGGAAGTAAGGCGTGTCAGGGAGGAACTGCTGCCAGAGGGGAATGGAGAAGGCCCACTTCAATGCGAGCTTGCCGACGTTTTGCGTGGTGATTTGGTTGAGAGGGCTGTAGCGGTTGCCGTTGAGGTTGCCGTTGTAGGTGAGCCATTCGCCGGGCGGCGGGTTGAGGATGCGTTGGAAGGCGGCGGCGGGGGTGGCGGCGGCCTTGGCGGGGGTGCCGGGGGTGACGCCTTTGAGGGTGGCGAGGTAGGCGATGAGGTCAGTGAGTTGGGGGGCGTTGGCGGCAAGGGGCGGCATGAGGGAGCCGGGGGTGTCGTCGATGCGGGTGACGTCGTCGAGCGAGAGGGGATGGACGGCGCCGGCGCGATCCTGCAGGGCCAGATCGAAGCTGGTGCGGTTGCGGGCGAAGCCTTGCAGCGTGCGGCCGTTTTTGAGATGAGCCGTGACTTGCGCGTAGCCGGGGGCAATGCGGGCGGCGGGTTCGAGGAGGGCTTCGCGAAGCTGCGGGAGGGTGAGTTCGCGAGCGATGTTGGTGAGGTCGGGGCCGGTGGGGGCGCCCGCGCCGTTGACCATGTGGCAGGCGAGACAGCGGCCGGGGCCGGTGAAGAAGGCCGCGCCGGCGGAGGGGTCACCGGGGACGCTGGCTTCGGCGGCCACGGCGTTGAGCGAGACGACCATGGCGGCGAGGGCATCGATCTGTTCGGCGGGCAGGGCGAAGGGCGGCATGCCGGCTTTGGGGACGCCGTTGCGGATGACGTTTTTGAGGCTGTTCAGCGAGCGGCGGCGGACCCAGGGGTTGCCGGCGAGGCCGGGGCCTTGTTGCGTGCCGAGGGCGTCGTCGCCGTGGCAGCCGGCGCAGAGTTTTAGGTAGGTGGGTTTGATGTCGGGGGTGGGGGGCTGGGCGAGAGCGGGAGAGAGGAGCGCGAAAGAGAGGCCGAGCCATGTGAGGCGAAGCGGGTGCGTGGGCATGCGGGGTTCTTGTGATTACACCACACGGCGCACGCGGGCCTGAAGAGATCCGATTCGGCGCGGCGTGCGTAGAGGTTGGCGATGGTGTTTGTGACGGGCGGAACGGGTTACCTGGGGCGGCCGCTGGTGGAGCGACTGGTGGCGCGCGGGCATAGGGTGCGGATGCTGGTGCGTGTGGGCTCGGAGGGCAAGACGCCGGCGGGGGTGGAGATTGCGCGCGGCTACGACTTGACGGGCGTGCGGACGATGGTGCATTTGATCGGCGTGCCGCGGCCCGCGCCGTGGAAGGGGGAGTTGTTCCGCACGGTCGATTTGCCGATGGCGTTGGAGGCGATGGAACGGGCACGGCGGGCGCGGGTGAGTCACTTTGTGTATGTGAGCGTGGCGCAGCCGGCGCCGGTGATGCGGGCGTACATCGACGTGCGGCGGCAGTGTGAGCAAGCGCTGGGCGCATCGGGATTGGCGTACACGATATTGAGGCCTTGGTATGTGCTGGGTCCGGGGCACCTGTGGCCGCATGCGCTGCGGCCCTTGTATGCGCTGGCGGAGCGGGTGCCGACGTGGCGCGAGGGGGCGCGGCGGCTGGGGCTGGTGCGGCGTGAAGAGATGCTGCGCGCGTTGGTTTGGGCGGTGGAGAATGCGCCGGAGCGGGGGCGCGTGCTGGACGTGCCGACGATCCGGGCGCTGGGGGCGCGTTAAGCCGCGCCGTTTGCCTGAAAGAACTCGAGCAGCTTTTTCCAGCCGTCTTCGGCGTCCTTCTTCGAATAGCTGGGGCGGTAGTCAGCGTGGAAGCCGTGCTGCGCGCCGGTGTAGACGAGGATGTCGCCCTTCCTGCCGGCGGCCTTCATGGCGGCCTTCATCTTTTCGACGGTGTCAAGGGGGATGCCGCCGTCCTTTTCGCCGTAGAGGCCGAGGACTGGGGCCTTCAGATCGGCGGCGACGTCGAGGGGATGCTTGGGGGTGAGTTCGCTCGGCGCGCCTACCAGACGGCCGTACCAGGCCACGCCCGCTTTCAACTTCGGATTGTGGGCGGCGTAAAGCCACACGACGCGGCCGCCCCAGCAGAAGCCGGTGATGCCAAGTTTGGCCGTGTTGCCACCGTTCTTGGCGGCCCAGGCGACGGCGGCGTCGAGGTCGCTCATCACCTGCGCGTCGGGGACCTTGGAGACAACCTTCGAGATGACGTCTTGAATGTTCGTGAGGCTGGCCACGTCGCCCTGGCGGGCGTACATTTCCGGGGCGATGGCGAGGTAGCCGGCCTTGGCGAAGCGGCGGCAGATATCTTTGATGTGCTCATGGACGCCGAAGATCTCCTGCACGACGAGGGCAACCGGAAAGTTGCGGCCGGTGGCGGGCATGGCGCGGTAGGCGGGAATCTCGCCGTCTTTCACGGGGATCTTCACTTCGCCGGCGGTGAGTCCGTCGGCGGGGGTGGTGATGGTTTGCGAGGTGACCGGCTGGACGGCCATGGCGAACCCGGCGGCGAGTTTGGTGACGAGGAATTCCCGCCGTCCGCGAAGGGACTGCGGCAGAAGGCTTTCGATGTCAGGATGGGTGGCCATCCGGTTATTGTGGCGCACTTTTGGGGCGTCCGGTGTAACTTTCCGGCCGCGGGCGGATATACATGGTTGTGAGCGTGGAGACACCAGAGCGGGCAGCGAGCTTTCACGAAATCTATGAGCGGCATGGCCGTTCCGTGTATCGCTTCGCGCTCTATTTGAGCGGGGACGCCACGCTGGCCGAGGACATTACGGCGGAGACGTTTCTGCGCCTGTGGGGCGCGCAGCAGTCCATCGTGATGGAGACGGTGAAGGGCTATCTGCTGGCCATCGCGCGCAACGTGTATTTGCAGGAGCGGAAGCGCGCGGGCCGGTTCACGGAGTTGCCGGAAACGATCGCGGATAGCAGATCAACCAGCGACGCCGCCGAGGCGCGCCAGCAGTTGCGGCGCACGCTGGAGTGGCTGCAGAGGCTGCCGGAATCGGACCGCGCGGCGCTGCTGATGCGGGCCGAGCAGGAGTTGCCGTATGAGGAGATTGCGCGGGCGTTGGGTATATCGCTGTCGCTGGCGAAGGTGAAAGTGCACCGGGCACGGCTGCGGTTGGCCGAGTGGAGGCTGGAGGAAGGAGTCGGACATGAACATCACGGATGAAGTGATCAGAGATTTGCTGCCCCTCTATATGGCGGGCGAGGCGAGCGCGGATACGGTGAGGCTGGTGGATGAGTACCTGGCGCTGCATCCGGCGTTGCGCAGCGCCGTGGTGGAAGAGGCGCCACGCCTGGATGCCGCTGCGCCGGCAGGACTGGAACATCGCACGCTGGAGCATACGCGGCGCTTGCTGGCACGGAAGAATTGCTGGCTGGGGGCGGCCATATTCCTCACGCTGGCGCCATTCTCACTACGAGGTAACGAAAATGGGGTGAGCGCGGTGCTCTACCGCGACCTGCCGGTCGTGGCGGCGGCGGCCGTTGCGTTGAGCCTGGTGGCGTGGGGCCTGTTCCTGCTGACGTTGCGCAGGTTGAACGCCACGGGATTGCCCGCGCCGCGTTCCTGGGCGGCACGGCTGGGATGGGCGGCGATGGGCTATCTCGTGGGTGCTGTTGCCATGCTGGTGAGCAGTCAATTCCTACCAGGCGACTGGGCCGTCTTGCGATATCTGAAGACCGGCGTTCCGATACTGAGCGCGATGCTGGCTGTGTATCTGGGAGAGGCCGTTCATCGCGTGGCGACGATCGAGGAGTTGCATCGCCCGACGACGCTGTTTGGCAAGTGACGGATTATTGAAGCCACTTGCGGAAGAAGGCCCAGACGGGCTCGCCGCGGAACTCGTGTTTGCCATCGAACTCGACGTAGTCGAGCTTTGTGGGCGCGGCGGCGTAGGCGGCCTTCACCTGCTCGGCCATGGGGCGGACGTCGGCGATTTTGAGGCCTTCATCGTTGAGGCCGAATTGGAGGTGGAGCGGGCGCGGGTAGATGAAGCGCGCCACTTCGGCGGCATCGAGGTCGACAAGGCGGCCATCGGGCTTGTCAGCCGTTGCGCCGCGCACGGCGGGGAAGACGCGCATGCCGCAGGAGCCGGCGGCGGCGGTGATGCGCTTGTCGAGGGCGGCGGCGTACATCGTGTAATAGGCGCCGTAGCTGAGGCCGGTGATGCCGACGCGACGGGCATCGATCTCCTTGCGGCGCAGGAGCACGTCGAGCGAAGCGGCGATCTTCGTGACTTCGACCGCGGCGAGGCTCGTGCCCTTGGTGCGGAGGAGGGCGTCGAGTTCCTTGCGCACATCGGCGGGGATGAGCGACGAGCCGCCGTTTTGCATGTCGCGGCGGGGGTGCATGACGGTGAGTGGGGCCCAGACGACATAACCTTCCTGCAACGCGCCGCGGATCATGTCGTGATAGTTGGCGCCGCCGTGGAAGAGGGCCAGTTCGGGAAAGCCGGCGCCGCCGTGGAGGGCGACGACAAGGGGGCGGGGGAGCTTGACGTTTTTGGGGACGAGGTAGAGGCCGTAGACCTCGACACCGGGGCCGAGGCGAATCCAGAGGCGCGAGTAGACGCCGAGCGCGTCTTCGCCGATGCGCTCTTCGCGGGGCGCGCCTTGGGCGATGAGGGCGGGGGCGGGATAGCCGATGGCGGCGCGGAGGGTGTCGCCATGGGGTTCGGGCTTGGGCGGCAGCGATTCGGCGTAGAACTTCAACTGCTCGTATTGGGCTTCGCGGTGCGGCTTGGACTTCAGCAGATCCTCTTCGAGGAACGCCTGGCCGAAGGCGAGGGCCGGCAATACGAGAGCGAATAGTCTCATTTTGGCAACTTCTCCAGAGCCTGTTTGGCGACGCGCATGGCGTAGGACTGGTTGCGCGACTCGACGAGCGTTGCCTCCAGCGCGGCTTTGGCGGGCAGGGCCTTGTCGCCCATCTCTTCGAGTACGGTGGCGGCGAAGATGCGGGCGGCGGGGCTGGGATTCTTGCGGTCGAGTTCAGCGGCGAGCAAGGGGAGCGCTTTCGCTTCGCGGCCCAATTTCGCCAGGGCGCGGGCGGCTTCGATGCGCACGGCAGCGGAGGGATCGGTGAGCAATGGTGCGATGGCCGCTTCGTGGGGTGCGGCTTGCGCAGGGCGGTCGGCGAGGCCCTTCACGGCCCACCAGCGGACACCGGCGGCGGGGTCGCTGAGCATGGCGGCGAGTTTGGTGATGTCGGCGGCGTTGCAGGCGTTGGCGGCGGCGCGGAGGCGGGGGAGGAGGCCTTTGTTTTCGGGCTGGCGGAGGATGGCCCAACGGCTGCCGAGCTTTTGCTCACCGGCTTCGAGTTCGGGTTCGGGGAGGAGGCCGGTGTCGAGCGTCGAATCCTGCCAGCGGTCCATCTCAGCGCGGAGGCGGCGCAGGACGGGGGCGAGATCGGGTTTGGCGGCGAGGTTCTTCAGCTCGAAGGGATCGGCGTTGGCGTCGTACAACTCCTCGGCGGGCTTGGAGAGCGCCATCCACATGGCGGCCGATGGCGGCAGTTTGCCTTCGGCGTGGACGCGGCGCAACTCCTTCATCGTCGGCCCCTGCTCCTGCGTGTCGAGCTTTTGGTAATAGGGCTTCTCGGGCCGGTAGTTGCGGATGTAGCGGTATTGCTTGTCGCGCACGGCGCGGATGAGGTCGTAGCGTTCGTCCATGCGGTCGCGCGCGCCGTGGATGTACTGGCGCGGCGGGGAGGGCTTCGGCCCCAAGAACGCGCGGCCCTGGAAATGTTCCGGCAGGGGGGCGCCGGCGAGATTGAGCATCGTCGGGGCGAGGTCAATGAAGTTGACTAACTGCGCATCCACCGTGCCCGGCCTTCCCTGCCCCGGCGCGCGGAACTTCGCCGGAATGCGGACGACGAGTGGGGCGAGGGTGCCTTGTTCATAGAGCCAGCGCTTGGCTCGCGGCAGCCCAACGCCGTGGTCGCCCCAGAAGAGGACAATCGTGTCGTTTTCGAGGCCGGCCTCGGCGATCTCACGAAGATGGTCAGCCACCCAATAATCGACGGCCGTGATGAGTTCGAGGTAATTCGCCCAATCGCGGCGCGACTCGGGCGTATCGGCGTAGTAGGGCGGCAGCGCGACCTTGGCCGGGTCCTGCCGTTGCGCGGGCGTGAGGCGCTTCACGTTCGCTTCGTGCTCGGCGCCGCGCTTCAACAGCTGGCTTTCGTGCGAGACGGTGTTGTTGAAGACGGCGAAGAAGGGCTGGCCTGGTTTGCGGTTCTTCCAGTGGGCGTTGTTGCTCACCTCGTCCCAGGCGGTTTTGGGCGTGGGGAAGTTGTAATCGGTCTTGACGTTGTTCGTGCAGTAGTAGCCGGCGTTGCGGAGGTATTCGGGGAAGGCCTTCACATGGGGCGGCAGCTTGGCCTGGCAGCGCATGTGCTGCGAGCCGAGCGAGGAGGGATACATGCCGGTGATGATGCCCGAGCGCGAGGGGGCGCAGACGCCGGCGGCGGTGTAGGCGCGGGTGTAGCGGATGCCTTCGGAGGCGAGCTTGTCGATGGTGGGCGTGATGGCGGTGGGGTCGCCGTAGCAGTGTTGCTGAGGCCCGGTGTCTTCACAAGAGAGCCAGAGGATGTTGGGGCGGCTGGCTGGTTGTGATTGCGCAAGCGCGGCGGGGGCGGCGGCGAGCAGGCCGCGGCGGGTGAGGCTCATGACAACCCCAGCAGGCGCGCAGCGTTATCCCAATAGACTTTCTTCAGGATGGAATCGGGCAGGCCGATGCCATAGATGCGCCAGCGGCCCTGCGGCGGGACCTTGGCGGGGGCGTAGTCGAAGTACTCGTCCTCGGTTTCGAGGAAGCGGTAGTAGATCTGATAGAGCTCATCGCCGAAGATCTGCTGCGGCGTCTCAATGCCGAAGGGGACGGCGTCAGTGCCGAACAGGATGCGGTCCTGATAGCGCTCGAAGAACTTGCGCGAGGCGCGCGGCTGGCGGCCGAGTTCGCCGATGCGGGCGCCGATTTCCACGAACAGGTTGGGGTATTTGTGGAGGGCTTCGCTGACATAGGCGAGGTTTTCGGAGTTGGCGACGTGGAGGGCGATGAAGTTGGTCTTCGGGTGGCGGGCGACGACGCGCAGGCGGGCTTCCTGCAACTCACGGTCACTGGGATAGTCGCGGCCGTGGAAGCTCCAGTCGGGATGGGCGTTCAACTCTTCGAAGCGTTCGTTGAAGCGGTCGATGGGGAGGAAGAAGGCTTCGGGGTCGGAGGTATGGATGGCCACCGGCATTTTGTTCGCACCGCAGGCTTCCCACATGGGATCGAAGCGCGGGTCGTCGATCTTGAAGAGGGCTTTCGTTTCGCGTTCGCGCACGACGAGGCCAAGCGACTTGAGGACCTTGAGGCCGCGGGCTCCGTTGGCATGCGCACGGGCGATCTCATCGCCCTGGAACTTCGCATAGCCGGCGTCGCTCGTGCGCGTGAACCAAGGCTCAGTGAAGACGAGAAAGCGGTCGGGGTGGGGCTTGTGCAGCAGCTCGACGGTTTGTTTGAGGCCGTCGCCACGGCCGCCGGTGAGGTTGACCATCATGCGGATATTGCGGCGGTCCATGACGGCGAGCAGTTCGGGCACAGGCATGAGGAGACGGGCCGACTTGCCCTGAGGGTCGCCCCAGGTGAGATGCGCGTGGATGTCGATGAGGGGGAAGCGGGCGCGCTCGACACGGGTCTCCGGCACGTGGAGCATGCTCTTGGGTTCGAACTGAGTCAGGTCGAGCGGTTGGGGCTTGGGCTTCACCGTGGGGCGTGTGGCGTTTTGGGCGAACGCGGCGCCTGAGGCGAGGGAAGCCAGGGCGGTGGGGAGGAAGTGTCTGCGTCGCATAGGTTGAATCGCCATCTTATCAGGGCATAAGATGTGGCTATGACGACGCGCGCACTGGGCACCCTTGTTGTGTTTCTCTCGCTTCCGCTGGCCGCCGAGAACTGGCCCACCTGGAGAGGTCCGCGCCTGGACGGAACCTCGAAGGAGACGGGCCTGCCGGTGAGCTGGGACAAGACGAAGAACGTCACCTGGACGCTCGCGTTGCCCGAGGTGTCGGGCTCGTCGCCGGTGGTGTGGGAGGATCACCTCTTTCTGCACGTCTCCGAGGGCGGCAAGATGTTCCTTTGGTCCGTTGACCGCAACAAGGGCAGCGTGAAATGGAAGAAGCTGATTGCCGAAGGCGACCGCAAGGTGCGCAAGGGCAACATGAGTTCGCCCTCGCCGGTGACCGATGGCAAGACGGTGTGGGTGTTGACAGGCACGGGCGTGGTGAAGGCGTTTGACTTCACGGGCAAGGAACTGTGGATGCGCGACCTGCAGGCCGATGTGGTGAAGTTCGGCCTCAACCACGGCTATGGCAGTTCGCCGCTGCTGTTCCGCGACGGCCTGTACGTGCAGATTTTGCATGGCATGAATACTGACGAGCCGAGCTACGTGGTGCGGCTGGATGCGAAGACGGGGCGCACGGTGTGGAAGGTGGAGCGGCCGACCGACGCCGTGCAGGAGTCGCCGGACAGCTACACGACACCCGCCATCGCCTACAGCAAGGATGGCAAGACACAGTTGATCGTGACGGGTGGCGATTATGTGACCGGGCACGATTTGAATACGGGCAAGGAGCTGTGGCGCGGGGGCGGGATGAATCCACGCGGCAATCCGTTCAACCGCATCATCGCTTCGGCGCTGGTGCTGGACGACCTGGTGTTTGTGCCGACGCGTGTGAGCCCGATGCAGACGTTCCGCACGTTCGGCTCGGGCGATATTTCGAAGTCGCACCTGGTGTGGTCGACACCGAACGGGCCGGATGTGCCGACGCCTGTGACCGACGGCAAGCTGCTCTACATGATCAACGACCGCGGCATTGTGTATGTGTTCGACGCGCGCACGGGCAAGGAAGTGTATGGCGGGCAGAGGATCGCTCCGGCGGCCTATTCGAGCTCGCCGGTGCTGGCCGACGGCAAGATCTACATGTCGAACGAAGAGGGCACGACGGTGGTGTTGAAGGCAGGCCCGGCGTTTGAGGTGCTGGCTGAGAACAAGCTGGAGGAGTACACGCTGGCCTCGCCGGCGGTGAGCGACGGGCAGATTTTCCTGCGCACGACGAGCGCGCTTTACTGCGTGGGGAAGCGGAACAGCGCCGGGGTGGCGTCGCGGTAGGCAGTGTAGGCGGGGCCGTAGCGGGCGGCGAGGTCGCGCTCTTCCCAGCGCATCGAGACTAAAACATAGACGGTCAGAAATGTATTGAAGAGCAGGCGGCCTTCGGTCATCTCGGGGTGCGCCCAGAGGAGGGCGAGGGTGCCGGTCATCATCGGGTGGCGGACCCAGTGGTAGGGACCTCGGACCTGGAATGAGGGTTCGCCCGAAAGTCCGAAGAAGGCGCGCGCGCCGGTGAGGGAGACGGCCCAGGTGATGAGCACGAAGCCGGCGGCCTGGAGGAGGCGCAGGGGAAGCGCCGCGGCACCCGTGACGCGCCAGAGGATGTCCGGCATGGGTTCCCACTTCACGAAGAGGACGAACAGCACGAGCGCGGTGGCGAGCAGATAGGTGGGCCGGCCGAGCCGCTCACGGATGATGCGGCGGGCCATGCCGCTGTGCTGCAGGGCAAAGAGTGAGAGCAGGGCGAGGTTGGTGAGCAGGGCCTCGCCGCGCACGGTTTGGAGGCCGGAGTCAATGGAGCTGGGCGTGTAGCGGTTGGCGAGCCAGCCGGCGAAATAGACGAGACTCGCCAGCGAGACGAGGACGCAGAACGCCCGCCACAACATCGTCACGCGGTCCTCAATTCGCAGGTTTGTAGTAGAGCACGAGCCCGCCGCCGGCGGCTGCGAGCACGAAGCCGAGGTAGAGCATGGGGTTGATGGCGCTCTTGGGCGGATGGAGCGCGATGGTGAAGAGCACGTTCACCACCGGCGCGCCGCCGAAGACGAGCGGCATGACATAGATGGGCAGGCCGCCGGTGCGGAAGGCCATGATGATGCAGACCGCGCCGAGCGCCCCCAGCGCGCCACCTGCGAGCGCCGCCGTGGAGCCACCCACGTTGAAGCCGTTCAACTGGCCTTGCGAGCCGAGCATGACGACGGGCACGAGCACGCCGACGAGGAAGTAAGCCAGGCCCACACAAAGCAGGGCGCGCAAGGGATTGCCGAGCGCCACCTGGCCTTTGTGGAGAATCGGGCCGTACATGCCCCAGCTCAAGACAGCTCCAATGACGAACATTACCCAGGTCATAGAAATTTAGTGTAGTTCCTTGGCAGGCCTTCGCGCAGCGGTTTATTGCTCGCGCCGCATCTGCGTCCAGCGTTGTTCGCGGAAGGCGGAGTTGGGGTCGAAGCCGGGCTTGTTGGTGAGCAGGTAGCTGCCGTCGCCGCGGCTCCAGGCGTTGGCATAGCCGGAGGAGAGCTCGACGGCGCCGCTGGCGTCGCGCCATGTCTCCACTTCGCGAATGGTTTGGATGAAGCGCTTTTGCGAGGCGTCCTGGCTGGCCTGGCGGTTTTCCCAGTCGCGCATGCGCTGGTCACTGGCGTCGCTTTGGGCGCGGGCGTAGGCGCGGGACTGTTCGCCCATGAGGCGGATGCGTTCCATGCGGCCGGCGTGTTCGATTTGGCCGAGTTGGGTGAGAAAGCGGTCCTTGGCTTCGCGCCAGATGGGGTTCACGCGGTGGCTGGTCATGAAGAGGTTCATCCACTGCGAACATTCGGCGCGGCGTCCGGCCGGGCAGCGCATGAGGAAGGGCGTGGCCGAGGTGGAGCTCATCGTCGTCGCGCCGCCGCCCATGTAGTTGGGGCTGCGCAGGATCATATTGGTCACGGTGGCGACCATGATGCCTTCGCTGCCATCGGGCCAGCGGAGGTCGCCGAGGGCCATGGTGGTTTCCTGGCTCGACTGGCCGCCGCTTTGCCGCGAAATCGAGTTGGCCTGTTGATCGAGCACACGCGCCAACTGCATGCGGTTTTCATCGAGGCGCACGTTGGAGGCCTCGGCGCGGAGGTCCTGCCGGGCGTAGCCTTCGATGAACTGCTGGGCGTTGAAGGGCTGGTTGAGCTGGCAGCCGCCGGCCTGCGCGCCGGCTTGCAGCGACTGCCGCATCATGGGGTCGTCGGCCCATTGGAAGGCACGCGAGAGGGGCGCTTCGAACTGAAATTTGCCGTCGGGCGAGGTGGCCTTCACCTGGCTTCGTGTGAACTCGCCGCGGCAGCCGCCGACGTTGCCCCAGACGATGCCGCCTTCGGTGCGCCAGTCCTTGGGAAAGAGCATACTGAAGGCTTCCACGGGCTGGTCAAAGCCCTGCTGGTCAAGGAAGCGAACGCGGTTCATGATGATGTACTCGCCGCTGGTGGCTGCGCTGCCGTCAACGCCCGCGCCGCTACCGGCCGATCCGGCAAAGGCCGTGGAAACCGTGGCGCCGCCGGGAGCGCTTCCATTCACGGGCTGCCCCGTGATCATCGGATTCTCTTTGTTTCCGCCGCAGCCGGCCAATAGTATCGCCGCGCCAGCGGCCATCGCCCAGTTACCCTTCATCGCGCTCTCTAGAATTGCACACGCAGGCTGAGCTGCACCTGGCGCGATGTGGTGACCGTGTTTTGCACCTGGCCGAGGGTGCCCTGCGGGGCCTCGTTGTTGGTGGTGCCGGCAAAGGCGAGCAGGCGCGGCACGCCGAAGTTGGCGCGGTTGAAGAGATTGAACGCCTCGACGCGGAACTGCACCGCGCCGCCTTCGCCAAGTTTGCGCCAGCGGAAGTTTTTCATGAGCGAGGCGTCGAAGGAGCGCAGGTTGGGGCCAATCAGAGCGCCGCGTCCTAAATTGCCGAGTGTGCCTGCGTCCTGGAGGCGGAAGGCGGCGGGGTTGAACCACTGGTCAGGCGAGCCGATGACGGCGCTTTCGTGCGTGAAGCCGGCGGCCATGCTGGGGCGGTCGAGGCCGAGGCCGGGGCCGATGGAGGGGTTCCACTGCGAGCGTGAGCGGTTGGTCTGCACGAAGAGCGTCAACGGCGAACCGCTGCGCATATTGTGAATACCGGCCACCTGCCAGCCGTGCAACAGGGCGCGCGAAGCGCCGCTGAGGTTCTTGGCGAAAGGGATCTCCCAGGAGAAGTTGACCAGCCAGTTGTGCTTGGCATGGAAGTCAGCGAGGCCCTTGTTGTAGGAGAGGCCGGAATACTCAGGCATGGCCGAGATCATGCTGTTGGTGGAGTCGGAGAAGAAGGTGGACGACTGCGTGGTGTCGATGTTGCGCGAGAAGGTGTAGCTCGACTGGAAATTGAAGCCTCGTCCCCAGCGCTTGCGCACTTCGAACACCATGGCGTGATACCAACTGTTGCCATCACTCTTTTTGAGCTCGATGGTGGAGAAAGCGCGATTGGGACGGGGCAGTCCGGCGGCCCAGAAGAGCGTGCCGTCGGCCAGCCGCGTGGGTTCCGGCGTGTTGATGTCGGTGTTGCGCATGAGGTGGACGCCGCGCGTGCCGGCGTAGCCCAGCGTAAGCAGGAACTGGCCCGGCAGTTCACGCTGCACGTTGAGATTCCACATGTGCAGGTTGGGGTTCTTGATGTTCCACTCGATGGGGCGCATGGTGTTGCCGACACCGCGTTCAAAGGGAGGATTGGGAAAGGTGACGTTGTTGGTGATGACAAAGCGCGGCGTGGCCGGCGGGTTGGTCACGGTGACGATGAGGTTCTGCTGGTTGTTGGTATTGATGAACCAGCCATAACCGCCGCGGATGCTCGTTTTGCCCGTGCCCCAGGGGTCCCAGGCGAAGCCGAAGCGCGGCGAGAAATTCTTCTTCGGCGGATTGCTGTAGAGGCGGCCCACGGTGGGCGTGGGGTCAAGCAGGTTGGGCAGAGCGGAGTCGCGCCCGTAGAGGTCGATGGGCATCGTGGTGACCTCGTAGCGCAGGCCGAGGTTGAGGGTGAGGCGGGGGGTGACAGCCCAGGAGTCCTGGATGAACGTGCCGAGCATGTTGAAGCGCCAGTAGCGGTCGATGGCGCCTTCGGGACCGAGGCCGAGGAAGCGCAGGGGGCGGTTTTCGAGAAAGGCCCGGACGTCGGCGAAGGTGTAGATGCCGAGCGAGAAGGTGGGGTTGACCATGTTGTCCTGGTAGCGCTCAAAGAGGCCGCCGAACTTGAGCGTGTGGCGGCCGCGGATGAGCGAGACGTGGTCTTCGAGGGTGTAGACGTTCTGCGTGAGCTTGACGTTCACCGAGGTCTGGGGGCCGAAGCGCGACGCGCCGCCGATATCGATGTTGCCGACGAGGTTGCGCGTGCTCACGAAGGGCTGCAGGCGGCCCGTGGTGTTCGCTTCCACATCCTGGCCGACGCGGGTGCGGCTGAAGCCGGCGCGGAGGGTGTTGAGCGTGGAGGGCGTCAGCGAGCGGGTGTACTCAGTAGTGATGAACTGGTTGCGCGATTGGAAAAAGCGCGGGAACTGGGGCAGTTCGACGGGCAGTCGCTGCGAGGCGTCGTCGGCGGTATAGCGGGCGAAAAACTGACCTTTATCTCCGAAATTATGGTCGTAGCGGATCTGGCCGAAGTCCTGGCGCAGGGTTTGGCCGAAGCCGAAGGTGTAGCGGCCGAGGCCGCTGCCGCTTGAGCCGGCGTTGGGCAGAGGCATCTCGTTCAGGTAGGGCGCTACGGCCGGGTTGACGCCGACGTTGAGGAGTTGCCCTGGAGCGGCGGGGTTGGGGATGAGCCCCTGGTGGGCGTTGGCGTCGGGGACGAACGAGGTGACGGTGCGGCCGAGGCGGTCGCGCAGGCCTTCATAGCCCACAAACAAAAACGACTTGTCGCGTTTAATAGGTCCGCCGAGGGAGACGCCGTACTGGTTGCGCTTGAACTCGGGCCGGCCGGTGCGGTCAAAGAAATTGCGAGCGTCCATGTTGTCGTTGCGATGGTAGGCGTATAGGCTGCCGTGGAGAGCATTGGTGCCGGACTTGGTGAGGGCGTTGATCTGGCCGCCGAAGTTGCGGCCGAACTCGGCCGAGTAGACGTTGGTCTCGACGCGGAACTCGCGGATGGTTTCCATGCCAAGGACGGTGGAAGCGGCGCTGCCGGCGGGGCCATTTGTAAAATCGTTCATCGGTGTGCCGTCGATGAGGTAGACGTTGGAGCGGTAGTCCTGCCCGTTGGCGCTGATGCCAAGGCCGTGGGCGACGACGGAGCCGCCGTCGCGGTGCGGATAGGCAACGACGCCGGGCTGGAGCAGGGCGAGGTCGGTGTAGTTGCGGCCGTTGAGGGGCAGCGTGCCGATGGCGCCCTCCTCGACGAGGTAGCTCAACTCGCTGGTCTTGGTGTTCACCAGCGGCGGCTGGGCGGTGACCGTGATCTCCTGCTCGAGAGCGCCGAGTTCCATGGCCAGGTCGGCGGAAACGGTCTCGCCGACGGTGATCTGCACACTGGTGCGGCGCAGCACGCGGAAGCCTTTTAGTTCAGCGCGCACCTCATACAACCCGGGCGCAAGAGAAGCGAAAACGTAACGGCCATCGGCATCGGTGAGGGCTTCGCGGCGGGCCGCGGTGCCGGTGTTGGTAAGCGCGACCTTCACGCCCTGGAGGTATTTGCCGTCGGTGGTGCGGGCATGGCCGGTGAGCGAGCCGGCCGTCTGCGCCCACGTTGGCGCCATCGCCAGCAGGCATAGGCCGATCGCACGCATACAAGCTGTCCGCATGGTTGAATTCAGAATCGTCATCCCAGTTCCTTACCTCGTCGCCGCCGCGCCGCCCAATGCGCGGGTGTAACCAATCTCGGCGATTACAGGTCCATAATGGTTACTCTTACACATCCATGGACGTGCGCGCCGCCATTCTGTCCGCCCTCACCCTGCTTCTCTACGCCCTGCACCAGGACGTGTGGAACTGGCGCACGGCCCATCCGCTGCTGTTCGGGTTTCTGCCGATCGGCCTGGCCTACCACGCCGCGTACACACTGGCCGCCGCGGGGTGGATGGCGCTACTGGTGAAGTTGGCCTGGCCGGCGCATCTCGACGACGACCAGGAGCCGCGCGCGTGACCGCTGTGCTCTTCGTCGGCCTCTACCTGGCCGCCGTTCTCTACATCGGCATCTTTGCCTTCCGCCGCGCCGGACACGAAGGCGCGGAGGGCTTCTTCCTCGCCGGACGCTCCATCGGCGGGTTCGTGTTCCTCTTCTCGCTATTCGGGACACACATGACGGCGTTCGCCATTCTCGGCTCGTCGGGCCACGCGTTTTCCAACGGCATTGTCACCTATGGACTGATGGCCTCGTCGTCGGCGCTCATCGTGCCGCTGCTGCTGTTCACGCTCGGCACTCGGTTGTGGTCAGCCGGGCGGCGCTTCGGCCACTTCACACCGGTGCAGATCTTCCGCGACCGCTGGGAGTGCAACCACACGGGCACGCTCATCTTCCTGCTGCAAGCGGCGCTGCTGCTGCCCTACATCCTCATCGGGATGATCGGCGGGGGCACGGTGTTACGTACGCTCTCAGGCGGGCAGGTTCCGTATTGGGCAGGGAGCGGGCTGGTGGCCGTGGTCATCATGAGCTACGTCACCTTTGGCGGCATGCGCGGCACGGCCTGGGTGAACACCTTTCAGACGCTGCTGTTTCTCTCCTTCGGGGCCGTGGCGGTGGTGGTGATCGGGCGCGGCATGGGCGGGTTTGAGCAGGCGGCGCAATCGCTGCTGGCCGATCCGCTGCTGGCCCCGCTGCTGACGCGCGAGCGCATTCCGCCGGCGGTGTTTTTCAGTTACACCTTTATGCCGCTGTCGGCGATCGCGTTTCCGCACATCAGCATCTTTTGCATGACGGCGCGCAAGATGTCGCAGTTCAAGCGCACGGTGATTCTGTATCCGATCTGCATCGTGCTCATCTGGCTGCCGTGCGTATTTCTCGGCGTGGCCGCCAACAGCGCGCTGGACGTTCCGGCGATTCGCGAGAAGGTGGCCGCACGGGCGCTGCTCGCCGCCGAGGCGGGCAACATGCCGCCGGCGACGCTGAGCCAGGCGCGGGCACGGGCCTCGGGCGACGACGTGCTGGTGGTGCTGCTGAACCACTACGCGCCTGTGTGGCTGGCGGGGCTGCTGGGGGCTGGCATCATGGCCGCGGTGATGGCGTCGGATTCGCAGATTCTCGCGCTGTCGACGATGTTCACCGAGGACATCTTCGCCTGGTACGGCCACGCCGAGCGCTATGGCGAGCAGGCGCAGATCATCACCGGGCGTATCTTCATCTTCGTCGTCACGCTGGCTGCGTATCTGATCGCGCTGCGTGTGCCGGCGGGCATTTTCGAACTGGCCGGCCAGTATGCCTTCGCCGGATTTTCGGCGCTTGTGCCGCTCTTCGTGGGCGCGCTCTATTGGCGCGGCAGCACAAAGTATGGCGCGCTGGCCTCGACGCTGTGGGTGATGGCCGCCGTTGCCGGCGTGGCCTGGTTTCAGGCCGCCACGCCGCCGCCCTCAGGGCCTCCGGCCACCTACTGGAGCCTGGCCGGCATTCCGCTGCTGCAACGCACGGCCAGCGGCACCGCCATCGCCGGATTCCTGCCTGTGCTGCCCATGACCCTGATCTCGGCGTTTCTCATGTTCGCCGTTTCGACCCTCACGCCGAAGCCCTCGCGGGCGACCATTGACCGCTACTTCCCAGGACGCTAGCCCGCCGCCCACAGCCTGTTTTTCACCAATTCCGCCCCCGCACTTGCTTTTTGCCCCCCCGATCAGGCAATCTAATGAGTTTTCCACTCGTTGAATGACTAAGCACGTTCGAGTCCTGTACCACGATCACTGTTTCGACGGTGCGGCTTCGGCTGCCTACTTCACTCGATTCGCCCGCGACCGCTTCTATCCCGACGCCGGATTCTCCTATACCGGGATGATGCACAAGGCGTCGCAACTGTTCGATGACAACCTCTTCGACGGCGACGAAAACGCAATTGTCGATTTCAAGTATTCGCCGAATCCGAAGCTGACCTGGTGGTTCGATCATCACCAGAGCGCGTTTCTGACACCGGAGGACGCCGAGCATTTCCGCGTCACCCCGGCGCCCCACCATTTCTTCGACCCCACCTACAAGAGCTGCACGAAGTTCATTGCCCACATTGCGCGCGAGAAGTTCGGCTTCGAAGCGCCGGATCTGGAAGAGTTGGTGCGCTGGGCCGACATCATCGACGGGGCGCAGTACGAAAGCGCCGACCAGGCCGTGGCGCTGCAGATGCCGGCGACGCAACTGGTGTTGGTGATCGAGGGCGCCAAGGGCTCCGACATCATCCACCACATCATTCGCGAGATGACGCACCGGCGGCTGGAAGACATTGCCGCCGACCCCAAGGTGCGGGCGCTGTTTGAGCCGCTCTATGCGCAGCATCTGGCGTCGATCGAGATCATCCGCAAGCGCGCCGGGCTGGTGGGCAACGCGGTGTTCTTCGATCTGGTGGAGGACGGCCTTGAGGGCTACAACAAGTTCATCCCTTACCAGCTCTTCCCGCAGTCGATCTACACGGTAAGCGTGCTGATTGCGAGCTTCCGCACGAAGGTGAGCGTGGGGTCGAATCCGTGGTCGCCGAAGGAGCCGGCGCACAACCTGGCGAGCATTTGCGAGCGCTACGGCGGCGGTGGGCATCCGCGCGTGGGGGCGATCAGCTTTGAGCGCGGCGAGGTGGCCCGGGCGCGCGCGGTGGCTGCTGAGATTGTCGCTGAGCTGAGCAACGGCGAGTAGCCCTGCAAGGAGGTCCGCGTGGCCATCCGCGTGGCGAAAGTAAAGTGCGAGTCGGTGGATGCCTACCTGGCGGCGCAGCCAGAGGCCAACCGCGCAGCGCTGGAGCTGGTGCGGGCGACGATTCGCAAGGCGCTGCCGAAGCGTGCCGAAGAGGTCATCTCGTATCAGATTCCGGCGTACAAGGTGGACGGCGAGCGTGTGGTTTACTTCGCCGGCTGGAAGCAGCACTTTTCGCTGTATCCCGTGACCGCGCCCGCGGCCACGGCCTTCGAGAAGGAGCTGGCGCGGTATGAGAAGAGCACGGGCACGGTGCGGTTTCCACTGGACGAACAGGTGCCGGTGCGGCTGGTGAGCCGGATCACGAAGTTCCTGGCCGAGCAGGCCGCGGAACGGGCCGCGGTGAAGGCGGCCAAGAAAGCTGCAAAGAAGCCGGCGGTAAAAAAGCCGGCGGCAAAGAAGCGCTAGTAGAGCGCCGTCTTCACGCCCTGCTTCACGTTCGCCGTTGTCGTGCCGACGCCTTCGATGCGGGCGCGGACGCTGTCGCCGGCCTTGATGCGCGCGCCCTTGGGGCAACCGGTGGAGATGAGGTCGCCGGGGTGCAGCGTCTGGTAATCAGAGTGGAAGCGGACCAGTTCAAAGGGGCGCGTGCGCATGTTGCGCACATAGTCGCGTGAGAAGACCGCGCCGTTGTGTTCCGTGATCACCTCGAGCCCGTCGACATCGGCGATCTCGTCAGCAGTGACGATGACGGGGCCGAAGCTGAAGAAGGTGTCGAAGCTCTTGGCGCGGGTGAGGTAGCGCGGGTTCTTTGAGAGCACGTCGAGCGCGGTGAGGTCGAGCGTGGTGGTGTAGCCGAAGATGACGTCTTTCACGTGCTCAGCGGGCACATACTGGCACTTCTTGCCGATGATGACGCCCAATTCGCCCTCGGCATCAACGTCGTTGGTGAACTCCGGCGGGGGCAGCAGGATGTCGCCGCCCGGCTCAAACAGGCACGAGGCGGGCTTCATGAAGCTGCCCGGCTCCTCGGGCTGCACGGCGTTGATGTCGACGGCGTGCGAGTGGTAGTTGAGTCCGATGCACCAGATCTTCGGCGGCACGGGGAAGGGCAGCAGCGGCTGTACGGCGTCAAACGGCAGCGCGGCTACGCCTTCGGCGCGTAGTTCATGCGCCACGCCGGCGCGGATGATCTCGAGCAGATCGTTGGGCGCCTTCGTGCCCGTGCGGGCATTGATCTCAGTGACTGGGGCGATGCCCCCTGTGGTGACGACGCCGGCATGCACCGCGCCATCGTGGGAAAAGCGGATCAGTTTCATGGGAACTCGCGGGCCGCGAGTGGGGAAGCGCGGCCCGCGAAGGGACCCTAAAACTCCAGCTTCTCGATCAACGCGGCGATCTCCGATTCTAACGCAGCGCGGCGCTTGCGCAGTTGCGACTGCTGGTCGCGCAGGGCGCTGAGCTTGGCTTCCTGGTCGGAGAGTTCGCGCGAGTAGCGTTGCACCTGCTCCTGCTGGCCGGTGACGCGGTTCAACGCGGAGAGGTTTTCGCGGATGCGCTGCTGGTCGCGAAAGAGCTCCTCGATCTGCTTGCCCGCGTCCTGTTCGCCGCGCATTGCTTCGACCACTTCACGCTTCTTGTCAAGGACGGTCTGCAACTGCTGGCGGGCGGCGGCGGAGAGCGCGCGATTGCTGACGAACTGGCCGAGGAAGTCCGGCGTGAGCGAGGTGATGGAGTTGGTTTGCTCGATCAGCCGCTCCTCTTCAATCGGGAACTTCATCTCGGCCGAAGCCGGCACGTTCACCTGGAAGCGGTAGGCCGTGGGCGTCTTCTCGGTCTCCTTCATGGCCACGAGTGTGTAGCCGGGACGCACCGGATGCTCGATGATGAGGGTCTTGGCGCGGGCGTCGACGTTCTTGATGGTGAAGGTCTTGGTCTCGCGCACGGCGGTGCGGGTGGTGAGGAAGCCGCGAGTGGCCTTGATCTCGCGCACGGCCCGCTCATTGGATTCGAAGACCGTGGAGATGCGCGTGCCGAGATCGACGGCGTAGCTGATGAGGCGCTTGTCGGTGGCCTTGGTGGTTTCCATGAGCGCTTCGCCGGCGTAGGTGTTGGCGTCGTAGATGGTGAGCGGGCCGCCGTCGAGCGTCTTGCCGGTGTTGTTGGTGATCTCGGCGGCGCTGCGCGGATGGACGGAGCTTTCGTCGGAGTAGATGAGGAGCTTGCGGGCGCTCACCTTCTGCTGCAGGAACGGCAGCATGGCCGACTGGCCGCGCCGCACCGTTACCGGCTGTGAGAAGGCGTACTCGAACAGCTCACCCGCCTCGCGGCCTTCGGTGGCGACGTTGAGATTGCTGGGCGCAAACTCAGCGCGCGCCTCGGCCATGTCGGCGAGCATCTCACGCCCCGCCATCGCTGGCGCCGGAGGCGCTGCCATCGCCTTGCCGCGGGCGCCCCCGATGATGCCGCCAATCACACCGCCCGGCGCGCCACCGGGCACACCGCCCACAACACCCGCATGCACCTGCGGCTTAGCCGCGCTCTCTTCAGCCAGTTCCACTACCTCGCGCTGCACATACTTCGGCTCATAGAGGCGGCTGATGAAGCTAATCGGCCGGCCCGAGACCAGCGCCAGCCGCACATTCGTCCAATCCTCCGCGGTCGTGTTGTCGATGATGGCCCAGCCTTCCAGCGTCGGGTCGCCCGAGGCCGGAAACACCAGCCGGTAACTGGATTTCCACACCGGCATGGGGGCCATGTAGGTGGCCTGGATGTTGCGGCGGCCGGCGTCGGTGGAGTCGATGTAGACGCTGCGGCGCTCGCGCGAGCGGGCTTGCAGCATGGTCGCCAGGTAGTCCTTGAACTGCAGTTGCAGCTTGGCGTCGAGGAAGCGTACGGAGGTGGCGGCCGAGAGGTCGAGCACGCGGATGTCGCCTTCGTTGGTGAGCAGTGTCACGGTTTCGCGCTCGCCGGAGTCCTTTGCCGCCGTGAGGCGCGAGGAGACGATCGTCCCGGTCACGGTCTGCGCGCCGAACTTCATCTCGAGATGGCTGCCGCGCAGATGGTCGAGCAGCGTACTCAGCGGCAGGCGCTCACCGGTGGGAAACGGCAGTTCGGCCAGCTTGTCCTGCACGGGGATCGAAGAGTCGTACCGCAACCCCGTGATCGCCCCGCCGCCCTGCACGTTGACGGTGAGCGACTTGAGCACGTCGTCCATCTCTTCTGACTTGAAGTCGAGCCGCGCCGATTCGCCCGGCCCCAACTCGCCCTGCCGCTCAAAGAAGCCCACGCCGTGCTTGAACAGCACGACGCGCTTCACATTCAACTCGGCGGCCATCAGCGTTGCCGCTCCGAACACCAGACAGATCCAAGTCCTCATACGTTCTCCTGCCCGTGACATGACGCGAGCCCCGCGCCCCTTTCACTCGCCCATGACTTTTATGATGACGCGTTTCGGGCGCTCTCCGTCGAACTCGGCGTAGTAGACCTGCTGCCAGGGGCCGAAGTCGAGCTTGCCGGCCGTCACCGGCACAATCACCTGGTGATGGACGAGCAGCGCCTTGAGGTGAGAATCGCCATTGGTTTCGCCGGTGCGGTGGTGGCGGTAGTCCTTGCGGAACGGGGCGAGGCGTTCCAGCCACTCGTCGATGTCGGCGAGCAGGCCGTCCTCAGCGTCGTTCACCCAGACGCCGGCGGTAATGTGCATGGCCGAGACGAGGATCATGCCTTCCTGAATGCCGGACTTTCGGAGGGCGGTTTCGACCTCGCCGGTGATGTTGACGTAGCTGCGGTGGTGGGGGGTGCAAAATGTAAGGTATTCGGTGTGGAATCGCATGGCAACCTCATGCTAACGCAGCGGATGGACGACGGCATAAAAAGCTCTTTGGTCCTCAAGTTTCGTCCCTTCTTTGCCGATTGTTGCTTGACAGGCCTACATCCAGGCGTCAGACTTTGAGAAGTGTGTGCGGGGGCCTGTGCCGCGCACGATCGGGTGACGGAGACAGTTTTGAAACAAATACCTTTGCGCATGTTTCTTTTTGCCTGGGCCGTATCGGCTCCGCTGTGGGGCCAGTATGGTGGTTTCGGCGGGCCGTCGATTCTGAGCAGGGGTGGCAATGCCGGCAGCCGGGCCGGCTCGCGTCCAATCGGATTCCGGCCGTTTGCCGGAGTGAGCGGCAATTACTACACCAACCTGAATTTATTCAATAACGCAGCGTCGGCCAGTTCGTTCACAACAGGCGACTCGTTTGGCGCGACGGCGACAGCAGGCCTGCAAGGCTACAAGTCGTCGGCCAGGAGTTCGACGGCGGTCGACCTGCTGCTGTCCTACTACTGGGTGTCGCGTCAGGGTGCATCAAGGGGATTGAGCGAATCGGTGAATGTGTCGCACAGCCGCCAAATTTCGCGCCGTGTGATGTGGTTTGTGGGGGCGAACGGGCAGTCCACGAACCGCAGTGTTGTTTTCGCTAACCAGCGGTTTTCGCCCGACCCGGTTCCCGAATTGACGCCGCAGAACGAAGAGATCTTCGACACGCGCACCTACCGCGGCATGGCCGCGACGGGCTTCTCGTTTCAGAAGTCGGCGCGGCTGTCGTTTTCCGCGCAGGGGGCCGCGTTTGGCGCTGAGCGCCGCTCGGTGAGGCTGGCCGATTCGCGCGGCTTCATGGGTTCGGGCACGGCGCAGTACTCCTTGAGCCGGCGTCAATTTGTCGGGGCGACGTTCACCTACGGCACGTTCTATTTCCCCGGCAGCTTCGGCGAAACCAGCTACTACGCCCCGCAGGGGTTCTACGGGGTGTCGCTCAACCAGGCGTGGTCGTTTCAGGTGATGGCGGGCGTTTTCCGCGCCAAGACCACGCGGCTGACCTCGGTGGCACTGGACCCGTTTATCGCCGAACTGACCGGCCAGCGGACGGCGCTGGAGATCTTCAACGGAAACAACATGGGCTTCTCCGGTGGAGCCGGCATCGCCGGCAGGCTGCGTGAGTGGTCATTGGGGATTACGGCCATGCGCGGCATCAACCCCGGTAACGGGGTGTATCTGACCAACCAGATGACCTCGGTGAACCTGAATCTAGGGCACGACCTGGGGCGGTCGGCCTCGTGGTCGCTATTTGCCCGCGCCGCCGAAACCAAAGCGCTGACGCAGCAGATCGGCAATGCCCGGTACTACTCAGCCGGCTCATCGTTGTCCTACAGGCTGAATGGGTATCTGAGCCTGGTCGGCAACGCCAGCCTGTATCGAACCGAGGCAGCCGGGCAACGGATCAAGCTCGACCGCTTTTCGGCTTCCGTCGGCCTCTACTTCTCGCCAGGCGAGCTTCCGATTCATGTCTTCTGATCCGGCGTCCGCCGGAGCGCCTCGTGGACTATGAGCGAACACGCGGAAGTGCGGCTGCTCCTGGTGGAGGATGAAGACGCCCTCGGCAAGCTGCTGGCACGGTTTCTGGAGCGAGCCGGCTTTGCCGTGGTCGCCGTGACACACGGGGTGCAGGCCATCGTGGAACTGCAAAACGGCGACGCCGCGTTCGCCGCGATGATCCTGGACCTGACCCTGCCCGACATGGCCGGCGAGGATGTCCTGGCCGCCGCGCGCGGCCTTCGGCCCGGCTTACCGGTGATCCTCACCAGCGGCATGGCGGCGCCGGTGCGGAGCAGCGCTGCCGCTCCCGGCCCGACGGAGTTTCTCATGAAGCCCTATCTGCCGGCGCGCCTGGAAGAGGCGGTACGGCGGGTGTTGGAGCCTCAATCCCCTTCTTCCTCCACCGCTTCCTGAAGCCGTTCGGCGAGGTTCTCGCCTGACTCCGACCACAGGGCGCGCTTGTCCACCGGCAATATGCGCTGCATGTCCTCGGCCAGGTGGAGCACGCTGCGGATGTTCGAGCGCAGGGCGCGCGGGTTAGGCGGCACGCCGGGCGAGGGCAGGTAGAGAAAATCCAGGCCGAGGTCGATTTGCACCTGCTCGCCCCACGGGCTTTCAAAGAACGGCCCGAAGATGGCGAGGGAAACCGCGCAGGGCTTCAGTGACCAGTCTTCGCCGTAGTGCCAGAGGTCCCAGCAGCAGTCCAGTTGAAAGGCGCAGTCGTTGTGGAAGTGCTCGCGAATGATGGAGAGGATGGCGGACGTGTTGGCCGCGTCGTCGAACTCCTCTTCGAGCACGGGAGGCTCGGAATAGTCGAGGGCGAAGATGCGCAGCATGCCCGCCGGGGCCAGCCGCGAGTAGGGGAAGCGGCGCAGGACACGCTCATAGAGCGAGAGCATGTTGTGCTCGGTGAAGCCGCGCAGCCAGAAGGAAAGACGTACCGAATCAGCCATAGATCTTTGTTGCCGCCTCCCAGGTCATCCAGAATCCAAGCGCCGTCACCACGGCCGCGCTCACCGCGGGCAGCCGCTTCGTCCAGGCGCTCTCCGGTTGCGCCGCCGTGAAGCGGCCGCCGGCCAGCACCATCGCGCCGCCAATGGCCATGAGCACCGCCGCCAGGCCGAGCGTGAACGAGGTGAGCAGCAGCAAGCCAAAGCCAAGCCGCCCCATGCTGATGGAGAGCATGAGCACCACCATCGCCTCCGGGCACGGCACGAGGCCGCCGGAGACGCCGAGCGAGAGCAGGCTGCCGTGCGAGTGGCTGTGCGCCAGACCGAGGCCGGAAGCGGCGCCGTGCGAATGGCTGTGCGAATGGCCGGCCGCGTGGCCGCCCGCCTGGCCGTTGACGCTGCTCAGCCGCCGCCACAGCAGCCACGCGCCGATGATGAGCACCATCGCCCCGCTGAGCAGCGAAAGCCAGGGGAAAATGCGCTCCACGGCGATGCGCGTCGAGGCATACAGCGTCACCAGGCCGAGGGCAAACACGCTCACCGTGTGCGTCGCCGTCACCACACCGCCCAAATAAATCGCGTCGGAGAGTTTGCCGCGGCTGCCCACCAGGTAAGCCGCCACCAGCGTCTTGCCATGCCCCGGCGTCAGCGCGTGGACGGCGCCGAAGAAGAACGCCAGGGCGAGCGCGGTGGCCAAAAAGGCCGGATCGGACTCGCGTCCGCGCAGCAATTCCGCCAGTGAGTGGGTGTCAGGCAATCGTTCGGTCCCCGATTGGCGATTGTACCCTGGAAGGGTGATCACTGACCTTGTGCAGATCCGCCGCCTGGGCGAACAGAAGCGGGACGAAAACGAACGCCTGCGGCGACATCTCAAGCGGCATGTCTTCGTGGAGCGCCGCCTGCGCCTCATCACCGAAGACATCGAGGGGGACATCGACTGCACCCAGTGCGCCAACTGCTGCCGCTCGGCCACCGTACGCCTGAAGGACCGCGACCTGCCCAAACTGGCCAGAGCGCTGCGGCTGAGCGAACAGAAGTTCCTCAACCAGTACGCCGAGATGACCGAGGACGAGGGCTACATTCTCAAGCGCAACGCCGACGGCAGTTGCCCCTTCCTGGCGGGAAACCTGTGCACGGTGTACGAGGTGCGCCCGGCGACATGCGAAGACTTCCCGCACCTGGTGCGCGGCCCCGGTTCGCTGGTGGCCCGCATGTGGCACATGGCTGACCGCGCCTGCTACTGCCCGATCGTCTACAACACGCTCGAGGCCTGGAAGGTGGAAACGAAGTTCTTCGATAAGTCGGCGGCGAAGTAGGGGGGCCGAGCAGGCGGCCAGGCCGGCGCGCTTACTTCAGCTTCTCGGTCACCTGCACGTCGGTGGCAAGCCGGAAGCTGAGCTGCGTCTCGGCCGCCAGTTCAGCCGGCTTGCCGCGCGTGGCGAGTACACCGCCGCCGCCCGCGCCGCCGCCGATGGCCGCGCCAATAGCCGCTCCCTTGCCTCCACCGGCAATGGCGCCGATGGCCGCGCCAATGCCCGCCGCCGCGCCGACCTTGGCCGCATCGCTTTTGGCTGAACCTTCGGCCTCCTTGCGGAACGTGTCCGTGGAGATGGCCACATACTGGCCGTCGGAGCTGTGGAACTTCTTCAACTCAAGACCAAGGGAGGCGCGGCCCTTCACGCGGCCCGAGGCGACGGCTTCCACCACCACGCCCTCCACCTTGGAACCGCGCTCGGCGATGACGAGCCCGTCGATGATCAGCGGCTGGTCCATGGTGGCTGAAAAAGCGTCGCCGTTGGTTTGCACGCCGCTGGAGAGTTTCTCCATCAAGCGCACGTTCACCACGGTGCCGGCCGGGATCGTGATCGTCTTGGCCACGCGCACCTTGGGCGGATCGGGTCTGAACACCGGCGCCGGTTCGGGGGCGGGCGCGGGTGCGGGATCCGGAGCGGGCGTGGGGGCCGGTTCGTTTTTCGCCGTTTGTACGGGAGCAGGCGCGGGTTCCGGCTTCGGCTCGGGCTTTGGCTGGGCGGCGGGCATGGGCGAAGGCTTGGTCGACTTGGAGCCCGGCTTGGGGGAGGCCGTGACAGCCGGTCTGGATGCGGGGGCCGGAGGCGCCACCGCTTCGGCCGTGGTCGGCGGGGGTGGGTTCACGGGCACACCGGGCACCGCCGGTTCAGCCATCGACGGTGCGGGGGGCTGATTGGCCGTGACCTCCGTCGGCGGCGCTGGCGGTGACTCCCGCTTCACCAACACCGCTACGCCCAGGGCCACCACCAGCCCCATCAAAAATGCAATGACAACTTTCAGGTTCATGGCCAAAGCCTCACCTTATCAAACGCGAAAACACCCCGCCAGGTTTCGGTGGGTTTCGGTGGGAATTCGCCTTTGCGGGCCACCTGGGCGGCTACGGCCAGGGCGGTGAGGCGGCGGGGCGACCAGGGCGGCGAGGCCGTGGGGCGGCGAGGCGGGAAATGCCGGTAAAATGAAAGGAAGTGTCGCAAGCGTTCCCATTTCCGCAGGAGTACTCGGCCGGGGGTGTCCGCATTCACCCGGCGACGGTGCTTGCGCCCATGGCCGGGGTCACCGACACGGTGTTCCGAACGTTCATCCGCAACCAGGGCGGCTGCGGTCTTCTGATGACCGAGTTCACCAGCTCGCACGGCATCACGCATTCGGCCCGCGCGCGCAACCAGGCCAAGCTGATGCGCTACCTCTACTTCGCCCCCCAGGAACGGCCCATTTCGGCCCAACTCTTCGGAGCCGATCCGAAGGTGATGGCCGACGCCGCGCGCGTCTGCCAGGACCTGGGCTTCGACACCGTCGACATCAACTTCGGCTGCCCGGTGAAGAAGGTGGTCCGCTGCAACGGCGGCTCGGGTTGCCTGCGTGACCTGCCGCTGATGGGCGAGTTGATGAAGGCCGTGAAGAGCGCCCTCACGATTCCGCTCACCATCAAGTTCCGCGCCGGTTGGAATGACAAGGAACTGGTGCACGTCGAGGTGGCCCGCATGGCCGAGGACATCGGCGTGGCCGCCGTGGCGCTGCATCCCCGCACGCGCGAGCAGGGCTACAGCGGGCGCGCCGACTGGACGCGCATCGCCGAAGTGAAAGCCGCCGTGAAGATCCCCGTCATCGGCAACGGCGATGTGGTGACGCCGCAGGACGCCGTGCGCATGGTGCAAGAGACCGGCTGCGATGCCGTGATGATCGGCCGCGCCGCTTCGTCGAACCCGTGGATCTTCCGCCAGATCGGCGAGTATGCCGCCACCGGGCGCTTCTTTGAGCCGAGTGACCAGGACCGCTACGATATGATGCGCACCTACTATGCCATGATCGCCGAGCGCGGCGAGAGCGACGCCATCGGAAAAATGAAACAGTTCGCCAGTTACTTCACCCACGGCGTGCGCAACGGCGCCAAGCTGCGCGCCGAGGTCTATCAGTCGCACGATGTGGCCGGGATCCGCGATCTTGTCGACCGCTTCTTCGAACGGGAACTGGCGGGCGTGGCAGCCTGATGAAATCCGTCCAACTGATCACCGACGGCTCGTGCCTGGGCAACCCCGGTCCGGGCGGCTGGGCCTACATCCTGCGCTATGGCGCGCACAAGCGAGAGCACGCCGGCAGCGAGGCCCAAACCACGAACAACCGCATGGAGCTGACGGCTGCCATTCAAGGCCTGCGCGCGTTGAAGGAGCCCTGCCAGGTGACCATCATCACCGACTCCGAGTATGTGAAAAACGGCATCACCACGTGGCTCAAGGGCTGGAAGAAAAACGGTTGGAAAACCGCCGCCAAGAAGCCCGTAATGAACCAGGACCTGTGGCAGGAACTCGACGAAGCCGTCACCCACCACCAGACGGCCTGGGAGTGGACCAAGGGCCACGCCTCGCACGAAGACAACAACCGCTGCGACGAGCTGGCCCGTGCCGCCGCCGAACGGATCGCCGGACGATGAGCCTGGCCTACGCCATCTTCGGCGGCACCTTCGACCCCATCCACACCGGCCACACCGCCGTCGCCAACGCCGCCGCGGAGCGCTGTGCGTTGGATGAAGTGCTGCTCATTCCCGCCGGCAATCCGCCGCATAAAGAGGGCCGCACTCGGACGCCGTTTTCGCATCGCCTGGCCATGGCCCGGCTGGCCTGTGCGCCGCATGCGAAGCTGCGCGTGTCAGATATGGAAGAAGGCTCGGCGCGCAGCTACTCCATCCTCACCATCGAGCGGTTGAAACAGGAGCGCCCGGGCGGCCGCCTGCTCTTCCTGATCGGCGCCGACGCGTTTTCGGAGATCGAAACCTGGTTCCGCTGGCGCGACGTAGTTGAACAGACCGAGTTCCTCGTCGTCTCGCGGCCGGGGCACGACTACGACATCCCCACGGGTGCGCGCGTCCACCGGCTCGATGACCTGGAGATCCCGATCAGTTCCTCGCAGATCCGCGAGCAACTGCGAGCCGGCCTTACACCCCAGGCTCTCGATGCGGCCGTGCTTGCCTACATCCGCGCGAACGCGCTCTACGCCGCTCAGTAGCCCTGTTCGCGCAGCTTATCGATGGATAGCCCGCTGGGCATCGAGATGCGCTGCAGCAGCTTCTCCACATGCTTGGCCAGCACATCGCACTCCAGGTTCACACGGTCGCCGGTGCGCTTATTCTTGAGGTTCGTCTGCTCGTAGGTGTGCGGAATGATGGTGACGCTCATCACGCCGCCTTCGATGGAAGCAATGGTCAGGCTGATGCCGTCGATGGCGATCGAACCCTTGAAAACGAGATAGCGCTCGAGCTCTTCGGGCACGCGCACGCGCAGCCACCAGTTGCCGTTGCCCACTGTTTCCAGGCTGAGCAACTCACCCGTGCCGTCGATGTGCCCTTGCACGATGTGGCCGCTCAGGCGCGACTGCGGCGACAGCGGGCGCTCCAGGTTCACCAGGCTTCCCGCGCGCAGGTCGCCAATGTTGGTGCGGCGCATGGTTTCCGGCGCGACGTCGGCGGCAAACGAGCCACCCTTCAGATCGAGCGCCGTGAGGCAGCAGCCGTTCACGGCGATGCTCGATCCCGTGAACGCATCGGACAGCACCGCCGCGCAGCCAATGCGCAGCCGCGCGCCGTCGCCGCGGCCTTCGAGCGATTCCACACGTCCGGTTTCTTCTATGATTCCGGTGAACATTCCGGCTCCAGTCCTTTGTCGAGATACGCCTCGACGGCGAACTCATTGCGCGTGATGGCGTGCAACTCGACGTCGTGGAAGAGAATCGCGTCGGCGCGGCTGAGCCGCCCGATGCCGCCCGCCACCGGCAGCGACATCATGCCGCCCAAAATCTTTGGCGCGTAGTAGAAGAAGATCTTGTCCACGACGCCCGATTCGAGCATCGCCCAGTTCACTTTGCTGCCCGCTTCGATCATCAGCGACAGATAGCGCCGCCGTCCCAGCTCTTCCACCAACAGGTGCGGACTGACGCGCCCGCCCGAGCCGTCGCACACCAGCACCTCAATGCCTTTGGCTTCGAGCGCCTTGCGCCGCTCGGCCGACGCCGCCGAGGTGGTCACCATCAGCAGGTCGCCGCGCGCGCTTTCCACCATGTGCGAGTGCATCGGAATGCGCAGTTGCGAATCGAGCACGATGCGCAGAAACGGGCGGCTGCGCTCGCGCCCCGTGCGGTCCGTCAGCATCGGGTCGTCGGCGAGCACGGTGCCGATGCCGGTGAGAATCGCATCGTGCGCGTGGCGCACATCCTGCACATGGCGGCGCGCCAGCTCTGAAGTGATCCAGCCCTGGTTGTCCTCCGGCGCGGCGATCTTGCCGTCGAGCGTGAGCGCGGCCTTGAGCGTCACCAGCGGCAGGGCGCGTTTCATGAAGTGCGCGAAGGGTTCGTTCAGCTTGAAGGCTTCGTCGCGGAAACGCCCGGCCATCTCCACCTCCACGCCGGCCGCGCGCAGTTTCTCAAAGCCCTTTCCGGAGACGAGCGGATTGGGGTCCTCCATCGCCGCCACAACGCGCACAATGCCGGAGGCGACCACGGCATCGGCGCAGGGCGGCGTGCGGCCCTCATGGGCGCAGGGTTCGAGGTTGATGTAAAGCGTGGCCCCGCGCGCCCGTTCGCCCGCCTGTTCGATGGCCAGGATTTCGGCGTGTTTCACGCCGGCGAAGGTATGCACGCCCTGCCCCACCACCTGGCCGCCCCTCACCACCAGCGCCCCGACCATCGGATTCGGACTCGTCACTCCGATTCCCAACCGCGCCAGGTCAAGCGCCCGTTGCATCATTGTCTGCGTGAAATCATCGGCCATGGCCGCCCCCGTCATGCCAGCAAGGTTCCCACGAATTGTTCGGCGTCGAATGGCAGCAGGTCACCGGCCTGCTCGCCCACGCCGATGTAGCGGATGGGCAGCATCAGTTCGCGCGCGATGGCCACCACCACGCCGCCCTTGGCCGTCCCATCGAGCTTGGTCAACACAATCCCCGTCACGCCGCTCGATTCGGTGAACTTCCGCGCCTGTTCGAGGCCGTTCTGCCCCGTGGTGGCGTCCATCACCAGCCACACCTCGTGCGGCGCATCGGGAATCACCTTTTGCGCCGTCCGCCGCATCTTGTCGAGCTCGGCCATCAGGTTCGACTTGGTGTGCAGGCGTCCGGCCGTATCGACGATGACGTAATCAGTCGAGCGCGACTTGGCCGCCTGCAGGGCATCGAACATCACCGAGCTCGGATCGGCCCCGGCCTTCTGGCGGATCACCTCGGTCGACGTGCGCTGGCCCCACACCTCCAACTGTTCAATGGCCGCCGCGCGGAAGGTGTCGGCCGCGCACAGCAGCACGCTCTTGCCCTCACCGCCCAACTGCTGCGCCAGTTTGCCGATGGTGGTCGTCTTGCCCACGCCGTTCACGCCGACGATCATGAGCACCGTGGGCGGCGTGGCCGCGCGCACCAGGGGCCGTTCGGCCGTCTGCAACACCTCAAGCAGATGCTCGCGGATGAGCGCCTTCAACTCGCCGGCGTCGTTCACCAGCTTGCGGTCCACGCGCTGGCGGATGCGCTCCAGCACCTCGGTGGCCGTCTGGATGCCGACGTCGGCGCCGATGAGGGCAAACTCCAACTCCTCAAGCAGCTCGGCGTCGATCTCCTTCTTGCCCTGGATGGTGTCTTCAAGCGCGGTGACGATGCCCGCGCGCGTCTTCTGGATGCCTTGCTTCAGGCGGTCCAGCAGCGACGAGGCTTTTTGCGCGGCGGGGGGCGCGGCCGGCGCGGCGCTGCCCGTTTGCGGGGCGGACGCCTCTCCAGCGCGCTCCTTGGAATCACCGGAGCCGAATAGCGATCGAATCATGGGAAATCCCATTGTATCGTGTGCACTTCCGCGCGGCCCCCCACGCGCCATACGCTACACTGTTGGGGACATGGAGCGCATTGGCCGGTACCAGATTACCGGCGAATTGGGCCGTGGTGGGATGGGCATTGTGTACCGTGCCCAGGACCCCGCCATCGGCCGCACAGTCGCGATCAAAACCATCCGCCTCGACTCGATCAGCGATCCAGCCGAGTTGCGGCAGCTACGCGACCGTCTGCTGCGCGAAGCGCGCTCGGCCGGACTGCTCTCGCACCCTTCGATCGTCACCATCTACGACATCGGGCAGGAAGGCAACATGGCTTACATCGCCATGGAGTTCGTCCAAGGCGTGACGCTCGAACAACTGGTGCGCGACAAGGGCCCCCTGCCCGGCGACGAGCTGATCCGGGTGCTGCAGGCCACCGCCGAAGCGCTCGACCATGCCCACGCCCAGGGCATCATTCACCGCGATGTGAAGCCGGCCAACATTATGATCTCCGACGCCGGCGCGGTGAAGATCACCGATTTCGGCGTGGCCAAAATCGCCTCGCAAAACATGACGCAGGCCGACATGATTCTCGGCACGCCCAGCTTTATGTCGCCTGAACAGATCGAGGGCCGGCCCATCGATGGCCGCTCCGATCAGTTTGCCCTCGGTGTCATCGCCTATGAGCTGCTCACCGGCGAACGGCCTTTCGTCGGCGACACACTGCCCGGCCTGCTCTATCAGATCGTGAAGCAGGAGCCGGTCTCGCCGCACCTGCTCAATTCCACGCTGCGCGATTCGGTGTCGCGCGTCATTGCCCAGGCGCTCGACAAGCATCCCGACCAGCGCTTCCTGAAGTGCACGGCCTTTGTGCGCGCGCTGGAGGCCGCGCTGAATGAGTCGCGCGGCTGGCGTGCCATTCCCAAAGGCGCCGCCGCCAGCCAGGACACCGTGGCCGCACCGGCCGTCTCACAGGCGTCGGTGACGCTGCCTCCTCCCCGCCGCTCCTCGCGCGACTTGGAAGAGGATCCGCCCGCCCGCTCCAACCGGTGGCCCTTCCTCGCCGCCGCGGCGGGTGTGTTAGCCGCCGCCGGCGCGGGTTACGTTTACTACTTGAACCGCCCCTACATGCCGGCGCCGCAGCCCGAAGCGGTGGCCGAGCAAACAATCCAGCCCCCGGTGGCGAAAGTGGACCGGCCCAGCCCCATGCCGCCTCCCCCAGGGCAGACGCAAACCTCCACCACGCCCACGCCGGCTCCCACCACGCCTACGCCGGCTCCCACCGAGCCGCGTCCAGGCGGCCAGCCGCCCACGCCGCGGCCCAGCGACAACCCACCGGCCGGCTCCACCATCGTCGACATCATCACCAATCCCGGCGGCGCCACCGTCTCCATCGACAACGGCCAGAGCACCTGCTTAACCCCCTGCCCGCAGTCGCTCGCCAACGGACGCCATGTGCTCACCTTCACGCTGGCCGGTTACCGCGGCACGACGCGCATCATCAACCTGCCGCAGGAGAGCACCATCAACATGACGCTCCAGCGCGCCGAAGGCACGCTCGCCATCCGCACCACGCCCGCCGGCGCGAGCATCTATATCGACGGACAGGCGCGCGCCGAAAAGACGAACGCCATGATCAGCCTCCCCGCCGGCATGCACAAGATCACCCTCAAGCGCGACGGCGTGCCCGACTATGAGGAGTCGATTGAGGTGAAGGACCAGGTGATCACCACGGTCAGCGTGAACTGGTAGCGCGCTCAGCCTTCGCAGTTCGGATATTCGGCCAGCACGGTGTTGCCCGTGTAGCGCAATGTGTCCACCAGGCCGGTCTTCGAGGTGAAGTAGCCGTCCGCGGTGAGGCTCTTCACTGACTTGAAGAAGCGCACGCCCAACTCGCCCTGCTCGCCCGGCTTGAGCTTGTCGGCTTGCGCGCACAGCGGCTCGAGCAAGGCCACCTGCGCGGCTTCGTCCAATGCGAGAAACGCTTTGCCGCGCTGCGTGCGGCTGTGTTCGTCGAGCCACGCGCAGCCCCGGCCCAGCAGTTGCCGTATGCCCGCATTGCCGCCCGCGACGTGGTCCATGTATTGCGGCACGCCGGCCGCCACCGCGCCGGGCGTGTCCGTTGCCGGAATGATCAGGTCGGCCATGCGCGAGAGCAGGGCAAACTCGGCCGCCGTCAGCGTCTTCGGCTTCAACGGCATCTGCACCTGCACGAGCGGCGCTCCGTTGTGGTCGGCATGCTGGCCGTAGAGCTCGTTCGACGAATAAGGCGTGGCGCACGTGGCCCCGATCGCCCCCAGGATCTTCAACGTGTCGCGGCGTCCGCTCATGCCAGCTCCTTTTTGCGCAGCCCTTCGGCGATGAACGCGGCCGTGCGCGCCGCCAGCGCCATCATCGTGTGCGTGGGGTTCTTCTCACTGGCCGAGGGAAACACACTGCCATCGACGACGAACAGGTTCTTCACATCGTGCGACTGGCACCACTGGTTCACCACGCTCGTCTTGGGGTCGGAGCCCATACGCGCCCCGCCCAGTTCGTGATTCGTGCGCGGCTCGTCGTTTACGCTCAGAATCTCCGCGCCCGACGCTTCGAGAATGCGCACGCTCCAGGCCGACATGTCCTTGAAGATCTTCCAATCGTTGTCGCCCCAGAACACATGCCGCCTGGCCAGCGGCAACCCGTGCCCGTCCTTCTTCGACTCATCCAAATCGATGTAGCTCTTCGCGTTGGGCAGCATCTCGCCGTAGGGCGAAAACGTGAGGAACGCCGGATAGCGCGCCTGCACGCTCTCTTTGAACGGCTTGCCCATGCCCGGCAGGCTGCGCGCCCAACCGACGGCGCGGTGGTTCTGATAGTTGAACTGCACGCCGAAGCTGCGCGCATAGTCGCGCTTGCGGCCATGCATGAACGACGGCACGTAGGCATGATCGAGATAGCCTTCGTCGTTCACGCCGCCCTTGCCGATGAAGTCCTTCAGGAAACACTGCACACCGCCGGTGAAGTGCGGAATGAAGTGCTTGCCCAACTGGCCGCTGGAATTCCCAAGGCCATTGGGATAGAGCCGCGACTTCGACATCTGCAGCAAGGCCACGCTCTGCACACAGGCGCAACTCACCACCACCACCCGCCCGCGCACCTCGCCTTCGGCCTTAGTCTCGCGGTTCAGAAAGCTGACGCCGGTCACGCGGTTCTCCACGCTCACATTCACCGCACGCACAATCGAGTTGTGGAAGATGGTGAGCTTGCCCGTCTTCAACGCCGGCCGCAGATGCACGTCGGCGGAGTTGTACTTGGCCACCACGTCGCAGCCGGCCATGCAGTTGCCGCAGAAGTGGCAGGCCGGGCGCCCGAACTTAGCCCGCGAGAGCGTCGCCTTGCGCACGTGAATCACCTTCACGCCGAGCTTTGCCGCGCCGCGCTTCACGGCCACGTCGGTGCACTTCAACGGCACCGGCGGCAGAAACACGCCATCCGGCAAATCGTCCAGCCCGTCGAGATTGCCGCACACGCCCACCTCGCGCTCGATCTTCCCGTACCACGGGGCCATGTCGGCATAGCGCAGGGGCCAGTTCTCGCCCGCGCCATCGTGCGACTTCCCTTGAAAATCACGCTCGGAAAAGCGCCACGCCACGGCGTTCCAGGTGAGGCTCTTGCCGCCCACGCCGCGCGCCCGTTCGCTTTCGAACCCCGCCTTGCCCGGCTTCATCGTTGGAATGTGCCGGTTGGGGAATTGAAACGGCATGGCATGCGTGTTGAAGTCGGTGCGCGTGTTGATCGGCGGTCCGCCCTCCACCACCGCTACATCCACGCCCATCCCGGCGAGGTGACCGGCCAGCGTTCCGCCCGATGCGCCCGAGCCCACCACCACTACGTCGAATATCTTGTCCGCCATGCTGTTCAATACCGCAGCAGCCGTTCGGCTTCGCGCGCGATGCCGGCCACCTGCGGTAGCGTCTCCGCCTCCAGGCCGGGATTATATCCAACCCATGTATCGAGGGCCGCCAGCCGCCCCACCGGCGCATCGAGTTCGGTGAACAGCTCGCTTGCCACGCGCGCCGCGATCTCCGCGCCAAAGCCATGCGTGAGCGTGTCCTCGTGCACCACCAGCAGCCGCGAGGTTTTACGCACGCTCACGAACACCGTCTCCCAATCGATGGGCGCGAGCGAACGCAGGTCGATCACCTCGATGCTCGCGCTGGGACTGCGCCGTTCGATCTCCATCGCCGCCGTGAGTGACCTGTTCACCAGCGCGCCGTAGGTGACGATGCTCAGCCGCGCCCCTTGCTTGGCCACGCGCGCCCGCCCGAACGGAATGCAGTAGTTCTCGCCCGGATGCGGCGAGCGGTTGTAGGCTTCGCGATAGAGCTTCTTGTGTTCGAGAAACAACACCGGATCGTCGCAGCGGATGGCCGTGCGCAGTAGCCCGCAGGCGTCGAGCGCATTCGACGGCATGGCCACGCGCAGCCCCGGAATGTGCGTGAACACCACCTCGCCGCACTGGCTGTGATAGATCGCCCCGCCCGTCAGATAGCCGCCAATCGGCACGCGCACCACCAGCGGGCACGACCAGCCGTTGGCGCTCCGCCAGCGCATCGTCGCCAGCTCATCGCGAATCTGCATCATCGCCGGCCAGATGTAGTCGAAGAACTGAATCTCCACCACCGGCTTCAGTCCGCGCAGTGCCATGCCGATGGCCCGCCCCACAATGGCCGCCTCGGCGATGGGCGAGTTGAACACGCGCGCTGAGCCATAAGTGCGCTGCAAGCCCTGCGTCGCCTTGAACACGCCGCCCTTGCCCTTCACCAGCGGCAGGTTCACTTCGCGGCTGCAATCGGCCACGTCTTCGCCAAACACCACCATGCGCGGGTTGCGCGCCATCTCCTCATGCATCACGCGGTTGATCGTGTCCACCATCGTGCGCGGTTCGCCGGCCATGTGCGGCTCGGTAGCAAATGCGCCGCCGCAGGCATCCACGCGATCCGAATAGAGCCATCGCGGCGCGCTGCCTTCGGGCGGTGCGTCGGCATCGAGCGCCTTGCCGGCCGCCGCCTCCACCTCCTGCTCCACTTCGAAGGCGATGCGCTGCATGGCATGGCGGTCCAGGTGGCCCTCGCCGAGCAGCCACTCCGGAAAGCGGATTACCGGATCGCGCGCGGCTTCGGCCTCGCGTTCCACCGCTGTCTTGTAGAGCGTCTCGTCGTCACTCAAGGAATGCGAATAAGGCCGCGTGCACAGCGCATGCACAAGCGCCGGTCCTTGCCCTTCGCGACACCACGCAACGGCCCGCTCCATCGCTTCGTAGCTGGCCCGCACATCCGTGCCGTCGCACTCCACACGCAGCAGCCACGGGAATCCGGCAAGCAGATGGGAGATGTTGCCGCCCGGCGTCTGGCGCTCCACCGGCACTGAGATCGCATAGCCGTTATCTTCCACCAGGAACACCACCGGCAGCCGCTCCAGGCACGCCGCGTTCACGGCCTCCCAAAACTCGCCCTCGCTTGTCGCCCCATCGCCCGAACACACCAGCGTCACTTCGCCTGCCTTGGGCGCCAGCATACGCGAGGCCTGCGCGCAGCCCACGGCCTGCGTGTACTGCGTCCCCGTGGGCGAACTGGCGCTGACGATGCGCAACTCCGGCGCGCTCCAATGCGAGGGCATCTGCCGCCCGCCGCTGGCCGGATCGACACCCGCCCCCACCGCCTGCAGCATCATCTCGTAGGCCGTCACGCCGAGCATTAAACACAACGCGCGATCGCGGTAGTAAGGAAAGACCCAATCGACACCGGCTCGCAGCGCCAACCCCGCCGCCACGCCGATCGCCTCATGCCCCGCGCCGGAAATCTGAAAATAGATCCGGTTCTGCCTCTTCAACAGAATCTCGCGGTCATCGAGCCCGCGCGCCAGCAGCATCGTGCGATAAGCGGCCAGCAGACGCTCACGGTCGAGCGCGCTCATGCCCGCCTCGCCAGCTCGCGCGCAGCGTCCACACACAACACAGCGGCGTGCTTTGACTCCGGAATCAAGCCCCCCAGCGCCTCTTCGATCACCGCCGCCCGCAACACAGCGGCCTCGGCCAGCGCCCGTCCGGTGAGCCACTCCGTCAACGCGCTGCCCGCCGCGATGGACGCTGTGCACCCGCGCACCTGATAGCGCACCTCGCGGATGACGCCGTCCTCCACGCGCGCGCTCAGCCGCAGGTGGTCGCCGCAAGCCGGGTTCTCCACCTCCACGCGCAGCGTCGCCTCGGGCAGTTCGCCCGCGTTGCGCGGATTCTGGAAGTGATCAAGCAACCGTTCGCTATGCATCGCCGTATGTGCATTATTATGGAGGTTCTCTCACTGGGCATGGTTGGCGCATCCTATTTCCGCATTCTCGCCGAGCGAGTGCGCAAGCCCGCGTTCAACGCCCTCTTTCTCTTCGTCACCTCGCGCTGCAACTCGCTCTGCCGCACCTGCTTCTACTTCGACAAGCTGAACAGCCGCGACGACCTCAGCTTCGACGACATCCGCCGCCTGTCTGAATCGGCCCCGCGATTCAACAAGCTCTGGCTGAGCGGCGGTGAGCCTACCCTGCGCGAGGATCTCGGCGAGATCATCGGCCTGTTCGCCCGCAACAACGGCATCCGCAACGTCAACCTGCCCACCAACGGCCTGATGCCCGACAAGCTCTTCGGCATCCTTGACGACACGCTCGCCCGCACCCCCGGCCACGTCGCCATCGATCTCAACTTTTCCCTCGACGGCCTCGCCAACACCCACGATGCGATCCGCGGCGTGCCGAACAACTTCCAGCGCACGCTGGCCACGATGCGCGAAACCGAAGCCCGCTACGGCCACCTCCGCCGCTTGCGCCGCAACGTGCTCAGCGTGATCACGCGTGAGAATTACGGCGAACTGGTGGAACTCGGCCTCCGTCTCGCCGAGCAGGGCGGCATCGACGGCCACTACTTCGAAGTCGTGCGCGGCGCCACGCCCGACCCCGGCGTGAAGGCGATGACGCGCGACGAGGTGGCTGATCTCCACCGCCGCCTCTTCCCGCTCCACCGCCACTACGCGCGCCTCCTGTTTACCCATCTGCCCGCACCCGCCCGCGCCGTGGCCAGCGCTTACTACCTCGGCAACCTGCGCCTCCATTTCGAATTGCAGGAGCGCTGCTACGACGCGCCTTCGCCCTGGCCCATGCCCTGCACCGCCGGCAAGACCGCGCTCGTGGTCGACCACAATGGCCGCTTCCGAGCCTGCGAAATGCGCGGCATCATCGGCAACCTGCATGACCACGGGATGAACCTCGCCGCCGCCCTCGCCTCCGACGCCGTGCGCGCCGAAACCGCGGCCATCGCGCGCGACGGCTGCTGGTGCACGCACTCGTGCTTCATCCACGAAAGCGGGAAATTTTCACCGCGCGTGCAGCTCTTCGAAATCCCTATTGCCTGGTGGAACCAGAACCGCGAGCAGGTGGCCGCTGCGCCGTTCACTGAACTCGAACGCTTCCGCGCCCTGGAGTTGGCATGAGTGAACAGGAACCGCTGCCTCATCTCGGACGTCCTGGCGTGCTCGTCGTCGCCGCCGTCATTGAACACGAGGGCCGCATCCTCATCGGCCAGCGCAAGCGAGGCGATTGGAACGAGTTCAAATGGGAGTTCCCCGGCGGCAAGGTGGAGTCGCGCGAAGATCCGCGCGACGCCTTACAGCGGGAGTTACGCGAAGAACTGGAGATCGACGCCGAGATCGGCGCGGAGTTGATGCGCTACGAGTATCAATACCCCGGCAAGCCGCCCATCCATCTCATCTTTTTTAGCGTGAAGCGCTTCAGCGGCGAGCCCGTCAACCGCGAGTTTGAGTCCATCGCCTGGGAAGCCGTGGCCAGCCTGCCCGCTTACGACTTCCTCGACGGCGACATCGATTTCGTCCAGCGCCTGGCGCGCGGCCAGTTCGACGGCCTGACGTAGATCGCACCCGCGGCGGCTTAGCGGGCCAGCCTGAACTCCAGCCCGCGCTCCTCGTTCAACTGCCGGCTCAAGTCGAGATCGATCAGTTCCATTGAGGCGCGGTTATGGGCGTGCTTCATTGTGATGTAGTGGAACGTGCCCTCTTCCACCCAGAACGCCAGCGCCGCATACACCTCGCCCGATTTCATCGCCACCAGGTACACCGTCGGCTTGCCCTCGGCATTGGCCGGCGGGCGCGCCGCTTCGCTCAGTGGACGCCCCTCCTCGTATTTCGCCACCGGCGCCTGGTAAGTCGTCATCGTCTGCGGCGTCCCGGCGTCCACCTCGGTCACTCTTGGGCTCATGTGGTCCGGCGTGTAGCCCTGGTTGATGATCACTGTCGGCGAAGGCGCAGGCGCGTTGATCACGGTGACATTCGGAACCGGCGCCTGGTAGGTGGAGGTGAAACCGCCAACGAATACCGGATAGGGCACGATGCCGCCCCGCCACGGCTGCTTATGATAAGCGCCCACGGCCCAGTCCGAGCCGCTCACGGTCGCGCTCAGCCGCTGGCCGAACGACAGGTTGGGGCTGTAAATCGGATTCACCACTCCGAATTGCTGCGGCACCCCGGAGGGATTCACCACGCTGCCGAAGCCCGCACCGGGAAACGCCCGCTGTGGTGGAGCGGGAAAAATGCCACGCGCCGGCGGTGCACCCGCGCCGCCGCGGCCTCCCGGACCGCCGCCCACACGGCCTTGCCCAAACGCGCTCAACACCACCGCGCAGCCAACAATCGCCATCCGCAGCTTCATCATTGCAGAGTACTCCCCACCCTCTTCTGACGCAACGTCCCGGCCACCGGTTGCAGCCCATGACCTCCGACGGGATTCGGCCCGGCCGCGCGCTCCCCGGTACAATACACGAAAATGGCCGCGGCACGGGAACTATTTCCCGTCCCCGTGGGAACCTCTATCAGGAACAGAATGGTGGCTGACGCGTCGAACGGAACTGGGGAATGAACTGGTTTCGCCCATCTTTCGATCCGCTTTCGGCCGCCGATTGCGAACTGGTCGTTCGCCTGCGTTCCGGCGACGAGGCCTGCTGGCGCGAACTCTACCGCCGCCATCAGGACCGCCTCTACCGCTACGCCCTGCGTATGACCGGTTCGGCGGCCACGGCCAGCGACATTACACAGGAGACCTTTGTGGCGTTTCTCGAACAGGCTCACCGCTACGATCCCGCGCAGGCCCCGCTCGGCGCCTGGCTGCTCGGCATCGCCCGCAACCGTGTGCGCAAATCGTTCACTGCCACCGCCGCCTGGGAGCCGCTGGAGGACGCGCCGCCGCCCGAGGCTCCCGGCCACGATCCGCTCACCTCGCTCACCCACGCCGAGCAACTGGCCGCCGTGCGCGTCGCCGTCGACGCCCTGCCGCCGGCCTTCCGCGAAGTGGTGGTGCTGATCGAGTTCGAAGAGATGTCGTACGAGGAGACCGCCGCGGTGCTCGGCGTACCGGCCGGTACGGTCCGCTCGCGGCTTCATCGCGCCCGTGCGCTGTTGCAGCAGTCGCTCTCCGCGCAGGGGGTGGCCAGATGACGCCGCTCGATCCGATCCTCCGCGAACTGGGCGCCACCCATCGCCGTGAGCAGGCCCCCGATGCGCTCGACCGCGAATTGCTGCGAGCATTCCGCCGCCGCCATCGCCGCCCCTGGCTATGGCCCGCGCTGGCCGCCGCAACGGCCACGGCTGCCCTGGCTGCTTTCTTGCTCGCGCCCTCGCCGCGGGCCGAAACACTCGCCCTGCGTGTGGCCGCCCCGGCCGCGCCCGAGGTTCGCTTCACACCACTCTCGCTGCGCGCCGCCGCCAGCGCTCCGAAACGTCCAAGGCCAGCCGCGCCCCGTGCGCCACGCGCTGTCTCCGCGCCCGCTCCCGAAATCGCCACCGACTTCTTTCCGCTGCGCCCCGACCCCCTCATGGAGCCCGGCGAATGGCTGCGCATCGTGCGCGCCCGCATACCGCGCAGCGAACTGCGCCGCTTCGGCCTCGCCGCGGCGCCCGTCTTCTCAGCAGCACAACAAAGTCCGGATGTCGCCGCCGACGTCGTCTTCGGAAACGACGGCACGGCCCGCGCCATCCGCTTCATTCACTACACCCGCTAAGTCCAAGGAGCACACATCGCCATGAACAAGACACTACTCGCACTGGTCACGGCAACAGCCGGACTCCTGTGCGCCCAAACCACCGCCGACGTCACCCCCGCCAAGCCCCGCACCATGATGTGGGAGCAGAAGATGGAGATGGCCGGAGCGCCACAGGAAGCCACCATCGGCTTCCTCGCCGCCGAGGGCGCGGCCGGATTCGCCGGCGCTCCCGTCAAGGGCGCGCCCTATTCGGCCGCCATCGAGAACACGTTCACGCAAACACTCGCCGACGGCACGCGCATCCAACGCAAGTCCACCTCGCAAACCGCGCGCGACTCCGAAGGCCGCACACGCACCGAGAACACACCCGCCGTCGCCGGGTCGCTCAATGTCGACCTGCCCGCCACCGTCTTCATCTTCGACCCCGTGGCCAAGCAGACCATCGTCCTCAATGAGAAGGAGAAGACGGCTCGCGTCATGAAGATGCCCGACATCGGCATGGCCAAGTCCGGTGCGGTCTTCAGCACCGTCGACGATCACGTGGTAACCGGCGGGAGCGTGCGCATGCGGCGGCCCGCCCCGGCCGGCGCCGCGGTGACAACCAGCCCGAAAGAGGATGTGATCGTGGAGCGCGTCTTCAGCGTCACCAGCACGCAAGCGGGCGCCGGGCCGGCGCTGGTGACCGAGAACATCCGTCCCGCTCTGCCCACCATTCCCGCCGGTGGCATCAGCACCAATCACCGGGTGATGATCTTCGATCGCGGCGATGACGGCTCCATGAAAACCGAATCGCTCGGCGCGCAGACCATCTCCGGCGTTCCCTGCAACGCCAAGCGCAACATCCACACCATCGCCGCCGGCCAGATCGGCAACGACCGGCCCATCGAGATCGTCAACGAAACCTGCTTCTCTGACCAGTTGAAGACGCTCCTCTCCTCGCGCACCAACGACCCCTTGCACGGGGAAACCCTCATGCGGCTCACCACCATCACTCGCGCCGAGCCGGCCAAAAGCCTGTTCGAAATCCCCCCCGGCTATACCGTGAAGGAAGGGCCGCAACCGATGATCTTCGAGCGCAGGATCGAAAAGAAGTAGCGCCCGCCCGCTTCCGCATCCACCCGGCCGCGCGGACCCGTTCCGCCGGCCGGGTTCGTGTTTGCGGCCGGACCCACCCGAACAGGCTCGCCTTCCTAGGCACTTCTCCCTATGTCGGGATGGCGCCACTCTGTCGAAGAGCTTCTCATGTGGTGGCTTGCGGCCGTATTTCTGCTCGCCTTGTTGTTCTACGGCCTGAAGAAAAGAGACGTGTGCAGTCAACACCTTGCCGCTGCCGGCAGGGCGGCTGGCGCGCGCCAATGGAACGTGTTTGACGCCAAGATGGCCGCCGCCCGCGCCTCGGCCGCCCGCATCACGGAACAAAAGGCGCGCCAGGAGGCACTCGCCGATATCGAATATCTCGCCGCCCACGGCGCCTATTCGCGCAACCGCCCCGACGACGCCATCGCCCATCTCGCCCTGGCCATTCGCGGCTTTGAGCAACTCGGCGACGCCACACGCGGGTTGAAACTCTCCGCCGCCCACCAGCTCTGGGGCGACCTCGCCTTCGACAGCGCCGACTTCGACGCCGCCGAGAGCCACTTCCGCTCCGCCGCCCTGGCCACCGAATTCTCTGAACAGCCCGAACGCGTCCTCTCTTCGCTGAAGCGGCTGGGCGATGTCCTGCTGGCCCAACAGCGCTACGACGACGCCCGCGCCGTCATCGAAAAAGGCATCGAGTATGAACGCCGCCTGCTCCTGGACACGCTGCCCCAGGACGAACAGGAGAACTCCAGCGTCATCGCCATGGCCATCCCTGACCTCGCGTTGGCCCGCCGCGATTTCGCCAGCGCCGAGCGCCTCTACCGTGAAAAGGTCGAGTTCTTCGATCCTGCCGCCACGCCGCCGCACGAGTCCGACCTGACGCGCTTCCAGTTCCACCTCGCCACCGCGCAGCGCGAACTCGGCCGCATGCAGGACGCCCTGCGCACCCTGCACTCCGCCGTCGAAGCCGCCGAACGCGACTTCGGCCCCGAGCATCCCCGCGCCGAACACGCCCGCCGCCGCCTGGCTGAAACCTACCTGCTGGCCGAAGGCCGCCGCTAAATCACCGTGATGGGCCGCCGCCGGGCCACTTCGCGAAACACCTCTTCGGTGTGCGCGGCCATGTGCGGCAGCGTCCAGCCGGCATGCACGCTTGCATAGCCCCGCCGCCCCATCTCCATCGTCGCCTCCCAGTTGCGCACACACTCCAGCATGGCCGCCGTCAGTGACTCCACACTGTCCGGTTCAAACAGTACGCCCCCGCCGGTGGCCTCGATCATCTCCGGAAACGCGCCCCGCCTCGGCGCGATCACCGGCACGCCGTTAGCCATCGCCTCCAGCGCCGGCAGCCCCTTCGGCTCATCGAAGGTCGAAGGCATCACGAGAATGTCGACGTCCTGCAGGAACCCCATCTTCCCGGCCCAATCCGGCGCGCCCGCATACACGAGGTCACCCGGACCGGCAATCATCTTGCGCCGCTGCTCCTCCAGATACGCTTTTCGCTCAGGAGGCAAATAGCCGGCTACATGCAGCGACGAGTCGCGAGGCTCGCCGCCCGCGTCCAGCCGGATGTAGGCGTCCACCAGCAGGTGCAGTCCCTTCTCCGGCGCAATGCGTCCGAGAAAGCCGAACACGGGATCGGTGGCCAGTCCAGGCTCGCGCCGCGCCGTGCCCGTTACATCGACGCCCAGCTTCACCACGAAGATCTTCTCGCGCGGAATGCGCAGATAGTCCGCCATGAACTCGCGCTCGTACTGGCTTACCGCGATGAAGGCGTCCACATCCTTCACCTGTTGGCGGATCAGTTGCAGCGCCTCGCGCTTGTAGGGCTCGCGCAGGCCTTCGAGAAAGAACTCCTCGCCTTGCAGTGTGCACACCACCGGGCGCCGCGTGGCCTCGCGCAACGGCTTGGCCAGGCCGATCAACAGCGTGTACGGAATCGTCACCACATCCGGCCGCGGCGCGTGGCGCAGCCACTGCATGAGGTGATCCACCTCTTTCTTTTGCCGCCCGTGCTCGCCCTTCAGAATCGACACAGTCATCGCGCCGAGATGATTCGGATCCACCTCCAGACCGCGCCCGGCAAAGGCCTTGATCACACCCGGCATGTCCCACAACGTGTCGAGGAACTTCGGCAGCCGCTGGAACAGCCCGCTCATCTGCTCGAGGTACACCGAGATGCCGCCGAAGAACACCTGCTGCTCACTGTAGCTGGCAACGTCGGTGCGCACGGGAGATCGGAAGA
>JAFLBB010000004.1 GCA_017304135.1 Acidobacteriota bacterium
GTGCGTTGTCGCGCAGACACGAGCCGCAATACATGTCCCCCGCGCCGGCGATGAGCGAGACGATCTTCATCGCCGCTTATGCGCCGACGGGTTCGAGCGCGCTTTGGAAGGCCCGCCGCGCGTAGAGATGATCGAACAGGTTGCCCTCGTGCGGCTGGTCCCACACGATCTGAATCGTCTTGATCGGTCCGAAATTCAACCGCCCGATGTGCTGCGCGGCCAGCAGCCGCTGCTGGAACTTCTTGTCCTCGGTGATGGCGGTCAAAACAAGCGTAGGCCCGAGAATCTCCGGCATCGTCGGGATGGGCGTCTCCACCACGCTCGCGTACGGGAAGAGGAACTCCTTGTTCGCCGCCGGATGCGCGGGCGATTCGCACCACACAATGGTCGGCAGCAGGTAGGCGCAGCCCTCGCGCTCGGCCAACCGCTCGCCGCGCCCGGCCTCGGCGCTCACATCGGTCGCGCCCTGTTCGCTTAGCAGGCCGTCGATCATCTGGTTCATGCGCCGGGCTACATTGGCGTCGGCAAACGGCGCAATCGCCGCTTCCGGATCATCCGCCGCGCGCGGTTGAATCTTCGCCAGCTTCTCCGCCAGCGCCTGCGCAATGGCACGGCCATGACGCGGCACCCACACACCGCTCGCGTTCACGCACGACCGCCCCGAGTTCTCCGCAATCGACGCCGCGATCACATCGATGAACTCCGGCCAGCGGTCGATCATATCCTCGCCGATCACCACCTTGCTCCAGCCCGGCCCGTGGACCTCCACGCGCGGATCGCGCGCCCACACCTTCGTCGTCGACACATCGCCGAACACCATGCCGCGCCCGCAGCGGCGCAGGATTTCGCCCGCCCCGGCATGGTCTGTCGGGTAATAGCTGAAGGCCTCCGGCGGCGCGCCTGCTTTGATGAACGCCTGGATCATGCGGTAGGGCGTCCACGGCTCCTGCCCGCCCGGCTTCAACACCAGCGGCGTCTTCAACGCGAACGCCGGAGCCCACAGCGAATGCACGCCGGGCGAGTTCGACGGCAACACGACACCCAGCGAATCCGTGCGCCGGAAGTAGCTCACCACCGCGCCCGCCGCTTCGCCATAGCCGCGATCGAGAATCGCCAGGTCGAGGTTGCGCGTGAGCCCGCGCAGCACGCCGGCCATGTTCGCCAGCACGCCCTGAATCTTCGCCTGGTTGCGCCGCACCATGTTGTGCGGCAGGCCCGTCGTCGCCGACGTCGCCTCCACATACTCATCCGCCGACTGCGTCCCCTCGCCCAGCGGCAGCGTGTCGCCGGCGAAGTGCTCGGCGGCCTTGGCGCACAGCTTCACCAACTCCTCGCTCGTGAAGCCCGCCATCATGCCCGCGACATCTTCCAACTGCAAAAAGTCGCGCCGGATCAGCCCCACGTTGGCCTGGCTGATTTCGACAAACGGCTCCTTTGTGCGGTGATGAACCGCCCGCGCGCGGTCCACGCTATAGTACGGCCGCCCCTGGCGCAATACCGGCAAATGGCGCATTAGTACACCCCTACCACGACGTTCGTCCCCAGCTTCTGGAACGGCCGCACGTTGCGCACGCCATCCCACGGATACTGGTCGCACGGCGCTTCGCGTTCACACTCATCGCGCTCCAGGAAGCGCGGCACGAACGTCTCCTTCGTCAGCGTGGTCAGCCGCACGCGGCCCGTCGCGCCATACGGCACCACCTTCGTCGGATTGTCCGGCTCCACCACTTCCAGCACGGCGCGCGGCGTCGGCGGGTAATAGATGATCGCCCAGTTGTCTTCCTTCGTCGGCGCCTTGTGCGTGGCCAGACCCATCAGCGTGTTGCCATAGGTCGGCGCGAAGTAGATGCCGTCGAGCATCTCCTCCACGGCGAAGCGATGGAACTGCGGCGTCATCTCCGTACCGCCGCAGAAGATGCCCTTGATGCCCAGCTTGCGCAGGTTCACCTTCTCACACATTGCCTCCAGCAGCTTCGGCGTCGTGAACATGCACTGGATATTGTCGTGCGCCTTGAGCAGCGTCAGCGCCTGGTCCACCACGTGCTGCTTGTAGCGCTCGGCCATGTCGAACTCGCCCCACTTGAGCAGCTTCACCACCCAGCGCGGATCGAGGTCGATCATGAAGCAGATGCCGCCGCGATACTGCGCCAGGTGCTCCACGGCCAGCCGCAGACGCCGCGGACCGCTCGGACCCACCATCAGCCAGTCGGCTCCCTTCGGGAAGGCCTCATCCGGCAGCGTGTGCGAGAACATCTCATAGTCGGTGCGGAAATCGTTCATCTGCACGCGCGACTTGGGCACGCCCGTGCTGCCGCCCGTCTCGAAGATGTAGGTGGGCAAATGGGCCAGCCCCTTCGGCACCCACTGCCGCACCGGGCCGCCGCGCAGCTTCTCATCTTCGAAGAACCCGAACTTGTCCAGGTCCTCGTAGCAGTGGATCTCCTTGCGCGGATCCCAGCCCGCCTTGGCGGCAAAGTCCAACCAGAACGGGCAGCCCGTTTCGGGGTTGAAATGCCATTCCACAATCTCGCGGACATGCGCATCGAGCGCTGACTTGTGCGCCGTGACGCGCTCCTGCAAACTAGAACTCATGGTTTCGGTACCCAGTGACATCTCCATAAAGTATATCCGCGCCCTCCTCCTGGTTACCCTCGCTTGGATGCCGCAACCCGGCGCGGCGGCTCAGGATCTGCTGGAACGCGTCCACCACCGCTATGCCGACTCCTCCGGCGTGAAGATCCACTACGCCCATCTCGACGGCCCCACGGCCTCGGCCCCGCTGGCCGTCTTCGTTCACGGCTTCCCCGATTTCTGGTATTCCTGGCGCCACCAGATGGACGCCGTCGCCAAAACGCACCAGGTGGCCGCGCTCGACCTGCGCGGCTACAACCTCTCCGACAAGCCCACGGGCGTTGAGAACTACGATATGAAGCTCCTCGTGGCCGACGTGCTCGCCGTCATCAAGGCCTGCGGCAAGGAAAAGGCGGTGGTGATCGGTCACGACTGGGGCGGCGCGATTTCCTGGTCCGTCGCCATGTACGCGCCGCAAGCGGTCGAGCGCCTCGTCATCGTCAACCTGCCCCACATGAACGGCCTCCGCCGCGAACTGGCGAACAACCCCGCCCAGCAGAAGAACTCTGCCTACGCCCGCCGCTTCCAACAGCCCGACGCCGCCGCGCAGGTGACCGCCGAAGGCCTCGCCCGCCTCGCCCCGGAAGACGTCCGCCCGCACTATGTGAAGGCCTTCCAGCAATCGAGCATCGAGGCGATGCTGAACTACTACAAGCGCAACTACCCGCGCGAACCCTACACCGCCCCCACGGCGGAAGAACAAGCCGCCACGCCCCGCGTGAAGTGCCGCGTCCTGCAGTTCCACGGCCTCAAGGACACCGCCCTCCTCCCCGCCGGCCTCAACGACGAATGGCAATGGCTCGACGCCGAGCTGACGCTGGTTACGATTCCCAACGCCGGCCACTGGTCCCATTGGGAGGCGGCGGAGTTGGTGACGCGGACTTTGGTGGATTGGTTAGCGAGGTGAGGGAGATCGGTAGGAAGCCGACTATTGGGTTCAGAGTGTCCTTCTGGCTCCCAGTTCATCTCGAAATCGCTTGAGTTCGGCTCGCACGCGTTCAATCTGATCGGCCACTTGGGCAATCTCTTTCGCCGTCGGGGTTCCCACGAACAACTGTCCGGGGTGGTCCCGACGGTTGCGCTTACGCGTAAGGACGACCTCTGACCTGCGTCTGGCCAGCGGATGAGGACTCCACCGCGAATGAACCAACTCGTTCCGTTTCGAGTTCGCACGGTCGGCACGATCCATGAGCTTCTCGAGCCTTAGCGCCAAATCGGTCCGCTCCTCGTCGGTGAGCGTTTTCACGTTCTTTGGATCCTGAATCCGCATGCGAAAGGCCTCGACTACCAAACTCACTCGCTCATTGAATCCGATGGCATTCGACATGATCAGCGTCAATGAGCCAAGATCATCCGGCTTGCCTATCAGCTGACAGGTGAAGTGATTGAGTTCGTCCTCCAGTGCTGAGAAGAGGGCAATCACGAGTCCCAATTGTTGGAGCAGTTCGGTCGGGAATCCGTGTAGAGTATCTTTCTGAGCAGCCATTGTCAGCGCCCTCCTGCTCAACACAGCTGTAAGTGCGGCGGCCGCGCAACTCAATCTAGCTTTCCGTCCGCCAGCCAACGCGCCACTACGCGCGCCGCCTCGCCATCAGCCGCTCGCGAACCCCATCGGCCGGCCATCGCGACTCATTTTCACGCCTCGCTTCGTCGTGCAACTCCTCGCGCTCGGCGACACATGCATCCATTTCCGCCCTGTGGCGCAGATAGTAGCCAATCACCTGGTACACATCCGCCAGCGAGAGCGAAGAGTACCGCTGAGCGATCTCCTCGGCCGTCGCGCCATCGCGGAAGGCGTGAACTACCGTCTCCACCGGGACACGAGTACCCCGCACGCGCATGAAATCATCAGCGCCCGTCTCAATCGGCACCGGCTCTTTCACGATGGCCTTCGGCATACGTTCAGGCTAATCCCCACCCGCACCGACAGGCAACCGCCCCCCTCGCGCCCCTGCCGTGACCGCGCCATCCAACTGTGGCCTGAGCTTCGCAGTGGTGGACAATCACGGCAATCGCTCGAGAACAATGCTCGGATGGCGTGATGTATGCGCCACGCTGTAGATCTTGATCGACGCGCCCGCGAGTTCAAAGAAGACGCAGTAGGGAAATCGCCGCACAAACGCGCGCCGGTAACTTTCGTAAAAGAGCGGAAACGCCTTGGGATTGCGCCGCATGTTCTGGAGCGTAGCGTCGAGCGACGATAGGAAAGCATCCCCCAGCCCCAAGGCCCGGCCTTCGTACCAGGCTGCCGCTTCCGTAACATCCCTGCCGGCCTCGGGAGCGAACTCGATGCTAACGCCCATACTGGGCGCGGGCGCGGCGTTGCACGTCCTCCCAACTCAGGGCCGAGTCAGGGTTGCGTTGGAGGTTCTCTCTCCGCTCGTCGAGTTCGCGAACCTGCGAATCACTCACCGTGAGGTCGCCGGGGTTGGCGGCAATGTCGTCCCAGAGGTCCTGCACGAGTTGCAGCTTCTCAGCCGGGCTGAGCTCGAAAATGTGCTGGAGGTCGGGATTCATCGCGGCTCCACTTCCATTTTAAACGCCCGGCATTAGGCCGGCAGTTCAGGCCCCCGCACCCACTTCGCCGTCACAATCGCCTCGCCCACATGCCGCTGCGTGTGCTCGGCAATGTGGACAATCAGCCCCATCACCGTCGTCGGCAGCATCTTCTTGCCCACGCCGCGCGCCTCGGCGTACACGGCCGGGTCGAGCGACTTCACCGCCGCCTCCACCGCATCCAGCCTTCCATTCAACTCCGCCAGCAGAGCCTCGCGCGACGCGCCACCCGTCTTCTCGGCCTTGGCCGCCGCCACCTGCTGCTCATTCAACTGCTGGCCCATCAAATACGTACACAGCCGCTCAGCCGCGCCGCCCGCATGGCGGAGGTGGAAGCCCACGCTCCCAGCCCCTTGCGGCTCGGCCCACAACTGCTCGGCCGTCAAGCCCTCGGTCCACGCCGCCGCATCCTCGCGCACCTGCGTGAAGCTGTGCACCAGCGGAGCCACCAGCGGGTGCACTCCCTCAATCGGCCCGGAAAGCCACGGTTCGCTCATGTCGTCACGGTCTCCTGTTCTGCCATCGTCTCGCGCCGCTCAGCGGCCAGCGTCAACACCGCCAGCGCCACCAGGTACAACACGCCGCCGGTGATCAGCGTCGCGCGCAGCCCAATATACAGCGCCAGGAAGATCGCCCCGGCTGAGCCCATCACGCTCGCCGCCGCGTTGAGCGCCCACGCCCAGCGCACCGCCGAGTGATTCTTCGCCTCCAGCCGCGCCAGGCCGCTCGGAAACGGCATGCCCATCAAAAAGCCCGCCGGGAAGATGAGCAGCGCCGTCACCAGCATCCGCACCGCCAGCGGCCAGCCCACGCCCGCATTCACAATCGGCCCGGTCACCAGCGCCAGCGCCGTCACGCACACCGCCACGCCCACCAGCACCTTGCGCAGCGGACCGTCTTCAAACGTCCCCAGCCGCCGGCTCCAATAACTCCCCGTACCGCTCGAAAGCAGCATCGAGAAGATGATCACCGTCAGCGCATATTGCGGATGCCCGAGGAAGAGCACGAACCTCTGAATGAGCGCCACCTGAATCAGAATGTAGCCGATGCCCACGCACAAAAAGTAGAGCAGAAACAACCGCACGCCGCGCTCGGCCGGCAGCCGGCTGCCCAACACCAGCGGGGGCAGCAGCAGCGTCACCAGCGTGCCGAAGATGCTGATGCCCACCACGCCAAACAGCAGCGGCACGGCGCGGTTGATCTTGTAATCGGCCGAATCTTTCATCGCTGTGCTGAGGTAGCTCCAGATGTCGCGCGGCTGCACGGTGTAAAAGAAAAACGGCTTGTCGTCGGACACCGGAGTCACGTCAAACGGATAGCCTCGGAAGAACGCCTCGCGGTCCTTCGTGTGCAGGAACTGCGCGAACGCGTTGCCCTTCGTCATGTCCGGCGCATACACCGTCTCCATCTTCGATTCGGCAAACAGCAGCCGCGCCTTGGAGACATCTGCGTCCGAAAGCGGTTTGCGCGAAATGATCACCGTGTCGGTAGCACCCCAGCCCTTGAGCAGATGCGTATTCTCGCGCGCCACCAGCACATGCTTCGCTATGTCACGCTCGCCCAATGATTCCAGCGCCTCGGCGGCCAGCGTAATCAGCCGCAGGCTTTCGCGCGGCGGTTGAAAACCCCACCGCGTGAACGCCAGAATGCCATCGTCGGTGAGGTGCGAAAGGTAGTCGTGAAAGGCATCCGTCGTGTAGAGGTTGTTCTCCGACAGCGAAAACGCGCCCGCCGCCGTGGAGGCCCACGTGTCCACCAGCGTCGCCTGCAACACTTGATATTTTTCCGTGCTGCGGCGAACGAAGCTGCGCCCGTCCTCGACGAAGATCCGCACTTCAGGCCGAAAATAGATGCGCTGGCTCAAGTCGGCAAACCGCTCGCGCATGATCGTGTTGGCGATGATCTTGTTGATCTCCACCCCGGTGATGTCTTTGCTGCCCCCGGCCAGCGCGCGCGACACATCCCAGCCCCCGCCCGGACCGATGATCAGCGTCTTCGCCCCCGGCCGCAGCCCGTACGGCAGCCCCGGCCCCTGCTTGAGCAGATTGGCCCGCTCCTCAGCGGTCAGCTTGTCGAAATTGAAATTCGCAATCCCCGTCGAGGCGTCCCCGTCAATCACGATCAGCAGCGAAGAGCTGTGTTTGTCCGGCTGAATGGCGATGCGCGAATAACTGTTCCACTTCACGAACCGCTCGCCAGTCAACTCCATTCCCTTGGCCGCGCGCACATCGATCATGCGGTTCTTCGCGTTGGCCACAATCAGCAGCACCAGCCCCAGCGCCACGCCGACGCTCACAATCCGCATCCGCACCGAACCCGCAAGCGAGTACCACAGCGCCGACGCCGAGGCGAACAGCACACCCGTGCCGATCACCGTGTTCGGCGCACCGATGGTGTTCAACAACGGAATCAGGAACAGGCAGCCGCCCGCCGCGCCCAACAGATCGAAGAAGTACACGCGGTCCACGCGCTCGATGGTCTCTGAGATGGCCACCGACACGATGATGCCCGCAATCAGAAACGGCAGCGCACTCACCACATACACGCCGGCCAGCGCGGCGTTGGTCATCTCCGCGGTGCGCGACAACACGAAGTACACCGACAGCACGACGAAGAAGGCGTTCAACGTCGACAGCACCGCCAGTTTGCGCCACACCGAACCCGGCCAGCCCAGCACGACATAGCTGAACACACCGCCGGCGCCCAGCCCAAACAGCGCAATCGAAATCGCCAGAAACGCAAAGTGGTAATAAAAGACGACCGAGAAGATGCGCGTCAGCGTCAGCTCGAGCATCAACGTTGCCAGCGTCGTCAAAAAGACGCCGGTATAGACCAGCGGCCACCGCAGGCCGGATGTGTGGGCAATGGAAGTGATCCGGGACAATCTACTATCCTACGGCACCGGACCGCCGCCGCCGGATGCGCCTCCGCCCTCAGCAGCCCGCGCCACCACTCAAACACTCATACACCTTGCACTCGGTGTGGCGCCCCCGCCGCGGCGACTGTTGCAACAACCGCGCCAGTTCATCACGCAGAGCCGTCAGCGCCGTGATCTTCTTCTCCACCTCCGCCAGCTTCAACTCCACCTGCCCGCACATGTCCTCGCAGCCCGCATCGCGCTGCTCCAGCGCAATCAGCCCTTCGATCTCCTTCAGCGTGAACCCGAACTCCTGCGCGTTGCGAATGAACCGCAGCGTGCGCACCGTCGACTCCGGATAGTGACGGTAGGCGCGGCCGCGCGGCGGCTGCGGGATGAGACCGATCCGCTCGTAATAACGGATCGTCTCCACATGCACTCCCGCCTCCGCCGCCGCGGCTCCAATGGTTCTGGCTGTGCGCGCAGGCTCAGCCACGGCAGCCTTCGCCGCAACACTCACAGGGCGTTTCGCCTTCGCCGCATCCGGACGGGCAGCACTCCGGACATTCCGCGCAGTTGCACTTCTCGCAGCACTTGCTTTCATTCGCGTTGGTCATCTTCCATGACCTCCTTTCAGCTTAACTCTAAACTCCGTACCTAGGTACGGAGTCAAGAGGCGGCCAAAAGAAATTCACCGCGGATACGGATGCCCCCGCAGCGTCGCGAACGCCCGGTAAATCTGCTCGGCCAGCATCGCCCGCGCCAGCTCATGCGGAAATGTCATCGGCGACAGCGAGAGCAACACCGTCGCCCGCCCGCGCCAGGCCTCCGGCAATCCATCATGGCCGCCCAACACGAACACCACATCGCGCGACTGGTCTTCCCAATCCCGCATCCGCACCGCAAACTCCGCCGAATCCCAGCGCTTCCCCGCCGGATCGAGCAGCACAAACGCCGCCGTCGGATGCTTCTCCCAAAACTCGGCCCGCTGCGGATTCACCTCGCGCATCTCACACTTCGCCCAGCGCGACGTCCGTTTGAGAAACTCCTCCGCCAGCGCATTCGCGTGCTCATCGCGCGGCTTTCCGACAAAGTAAACGTAGATCCGCACGCGCTACTCGGCCCGCTTCAGAACGACGACCGCGGGCGGCGAACACACGCGCTGCCCCGGCGCATTGGCCGGCCA
>JAFLBB010000031.1 GCA_017304135.1 Acidobacteriota bacterium
CGGCTCGGGCTTGGCGCCGGCTGTGGGCGCGGCGGGCGGCGCTTCGGCCGCCGGGGCCTCGGTCTGCTGCGCGGCCCGGCTGCGCTCCAATTCGTCATAGCGCGATTCGCGGGTGCCGTAGGTGAGCATAGGGCGTGAACCTGTGCCGTCCAATTCCACGCGAACGCCGGCCAGGTAAGCCGCCGCCGCTCCGCCCGCCAGCGCCAACACGGTGATTCCCAGGATTTTTCCAATGGCCGCCACAGACACCTCCTCTTCCGTTGTATACGAGATTGAGATGCTTCGGTGAGCCCGGTGGATCGCAATCCGCGCGTTGCGTTACAGTGGGACTCTCATTTCGAGTCATGACGCCCGACCGTATGCGCAAGCTTGCGCGCTCCCTCGACATGGTGGCCGAGAAGGACCGCCAGGAGTTGGCGCGTCAGCACGCCATTGAACAGGTCCGCCGCGAGGCCGCCGCCGAGCTCTATGGCATTTGCCGCCGCTTCGTCGACGAGTTGAACGCGCTGATGAGCGAGGTGAAGCTCGACCTGGCGCCGCCCGCCTACGAGGCGCGGAATTTCCACGACTCCGGCCCGAACCTGTTCCAGATCAACCTCAACGGCCGCCTGATTCAGTTCACCTTCCGGCCCACCGACACGCCAACTTCGACGGACAACTACCGCACCCCCTACACGCTGGAAGGCAACATCGCCTCGTTCAACCAGCAGATGATCGAGCACGATGAGATCCGCGACCAGCGGCTCTTTTATTGCCTGGACCGCAACGGCAACGGTTGGCGCTATCAGGAAGGGACCACCGGACGGCACGGCGTGGTGGACAGCGACTACATCGCCGCGCTGCTCGAGAAGCTGACCTAAACCTCGCCGCGTTCGAGCAGCCGCAACGCCGCCTGTGCACCGAACTCAGCGCGCATGGCGAGCACCCGCGTCGCCAGTTCGTGATCGGGCAGCTTGGCGGCGATGGCGCTGAGCGCACGGATGCCGAGGGCTTCCAGCAACTCACGCCCGTCGTGGAGGAACTCGGCCGCGTCGGGCGCTGATTTCGCCCTGGTCGCCAGCTTCGTCGCGCCGGTGCGGACCGTGGCCGCATTCTCGCCCGCCAGTGCGCGCATGAGCAGCAGCGCCGCCAGCGGGGCCGTGGGCGCGGCGGCGACGAGGGAGGCGAGCGCCGTGGGTCCGTGCTCGGCGTCGCGGCTTTCTTCCATGCGTTCGGGCGGGAAGCGTTGGGCGATTTCCAGCCACACATCGAGTCGCGAAGCCCCGGCGGCGGCGTGGGCCATGGCGGTGGCGGCGCGGATGGCCTCGTCGGTGGTGAGGGCGTAGGCGGCGACCGATTCGATGAGCTTGTGGGCGGAGAAGTGGTCGTCGCAGCGCTGCATGGCATCGATGAGCTGGGCCATGCCGTCACTGCCCAAGCCGCGCAGGGCTGGGGCGAGCTTGGCCACGCCTGCCAGCCAGGGTTCGCGAACGGCCTCCGGGCAGCGGTTGTACCAACCGGGGAACGCTTCGAGAATGAAGGCCACCGTTTTACGCTCCGGCCGCGCGGCGGCGGCCGTGTCGTGCCAGGTGTTCAGCATGACGATGGCTTCGTGCGGGGCGAGCGTGGCGGCCTGCGAACAGGCATCGCGGAAGGCGGCGGGAACGGCGAGCTGCTCTTCGACCATGAGATCGATGAGCGCGGCGGCGGCGGCGCGCACCTGCGGTGAGGTGAAGTCGCGCAGGGCGGCATAGGCGGGCGAGATGGTCTTCGCCAGCCGGTCGATGGTTTCCTCTGGGGTCAGAGGGGGAGGCATGGGGTCAGGATACACTGCGGGGCTTTAGCGGGGCCGAATCCGCTCTCCGCTTCACCCCCTTGCTACCCTAAAATTGGATGCGCCGGTTCCGGCACTTATTTTTGCTCGCACTGCTGGTCGCGCTGGCTGCCGTGGTGGCCGCTTATCGCGCCCAACGCGGCGTGCAGGAGGGGCGGCAACCCGTTCTGCCGAAGGCGCTTCCCCAGGATGTGCAGGCCTCCAGCCGCGATTGGGTCTACTTCAAGGACAACGGCGGCGTTCCGGTGGTGGAGGTCCGCGCGCGCGACATGGCGCGCATTGAGAAGCCCGAGCCGCGCATTCAACTCACCGGTGTGCAGCTGAAGCTGTTCCACAAGGACGGCAAGCAGTATGACCTGGTGAAATCGGCCGCGGCCATCTTTGACGAGGCCGGCTCGTCGCTGTTCTCCGAAGGCGACGTGGAGATCACGCTGGCCATCCCCGCCGATCAGCCCGCCGACCAGCCCACGGGCCGCCTGCTCACCATCAAGACTTCGGGCGTCGATTTCGATGCCTCCACAGGCCGCGCGCACACGGAGCGCCCCGTACAGTTTGCCTTCGATTCGGGCGATGGCACGGCCACGGGGGCCACCTACGAGCCCGCCGAGCGGCAGTTGCACCTGCACAACGAGGCGCACCTGGTGTGGCGCGGGCGTGGCCCGGCCGAGCGGGCGATGGTGATCGAGGCCGGGCAGCTCATCTATCGTGAAAGCGAGGCGCGCGTGCTGCTTACGCCGTGGTCGCGCTTCACGCGGCAATCGCTGAAGATGGAGGGCGCGGAATCGACGGTGTATCTCGACAAGGGCCACATTCAGCGCGTCGAGTCAGTGAAGGCGCGCGGCGTGGATGCGCAGCCCAACCGCGAGCTCGACTTTGCGGCCGACCTGCTGCACCTCTTCTTCAACGCCGACTCGCACGTGGAGAAGATCACGGGCGAAACGAACGCAACGCTCAACGCCAAGACGGCGACGGCCAACACACGCGTCACCACGGACCGGCTCGACCTGGAATTCAACGCCGCGGGTAAGGAATCGCTGCTCCAGACGGCCGCCGCGCACGGCTCATCGACGCTCGAATCGAAACCGTCGGTGCGGCTGGGCGGCGTGCAGCCGCCGACGAGACTGCTGAAGTCCGACGTGATCGTGGCCAAGATGCGCGACGGCGGGCAGGAACTGGCGCAGGTGGAGACGCACACGGCGGGGACGGTCGATTTCCTGCCCAACGCCCCGTCGCAGGCGCGGCGGCATCTGGAAGCCAACCGGCTGTGGATGACCTACGGCCCGCGCAACATGCTCGAAGCCTTCCGCGCCGTGCAGGTGTCGACGCGCACCGACAAGCCGCCCACGCGCCGCACGCCCAAGCCGCCGCCGGCGATCACCTTCTCCGACGATCTGACGGCCAGCTTCCATCCGGCAACGGGCGACCTGACGAAACTCGAGCAGTGGAACAACTTCCGCTACCAGGAGGGCGAGCGGCAGGCCACGGCCACCAAGGCCACGCTGGAACAGGCCACCGACCGCATTCTGCTCGAATCCGATGGCAAGGCGCAGGCCAAGACGTGGGACCCCAGCGGTTCGCTCACGGCCGACACGATCACGCTCGACCAGGCCACCGGCCGTACCTTCGCCGAAGGCAACGTCCTTTCCACGCGACTGCCTGACTCGAAGCCGGCCAAGAACAACTCCGCCATGCTCAGCCCCGGCGAGCCGCTCTATGCCCGCGCCCAGCGCATGACGGCCGTGGATAACAACCGCGACCTCACCTACGAAGGCGCGGCCACGCTGTGGCAGGCCGCTAACCGGCTGCAGGCCGACCGCGTGCACATTCTGCGCGAGAAGCAGACGCTCGACGCCACGGGCAATGTCGTTTCGCAGTTGATCGATTCCTCGCCCGACCAGAAGACGGCCGCGCCGGTGACGATCGTCCGTGCCCAATCGCTGCACTATGACGATGCGGAGAACCTGGCGCACTACAAGGGCAACGTGCGGTTGAACCAGGGCGGCGGGATGGACGTGCAGTCGGCGGAACTGCGGGCCTACCTGGTGGATGAGCCCAAGCCGGGGCAGTCGCGGCTGGAGAAGGCGTTTGCCGACGGCAGTGTGATCATCCTGCAGCAGGCCGCGTACAAGCCGCCGGGCGGCGGGCCTTCGGTGATCCGCACGCGGCGCGGCACGGCCGAGCACGCCGAATATTACCTTGCCGACGGCCGCGTGATTCTGCGCGGGGGCAATCCGCAAATGGCCGATTCGGTGAAGGGCACGACGCGGGGCCGCCAATTGACCTGGTTTTCGGCCAATGATAGCCTGCTCGTAGAGGGTGCTGAGACGCAGCCGGTGCGGAGCCGGATTCTGCGGCGTTAGCCTTGCATGCGGAAGCTCGAAACGGCTGAGATCGCCAAATCCTATCGCCGCCGGAAGGTCGTCGATGATGTTTCGCTCTCGGTCACGCAGGGCGAAGTGGTCGGCCTGCTGGGTCCCAACGGCGCGGGCAAAACCACCAGTTTCTACATCATCGTGGGCCTCATCTCGCCGGATACGGGCAAGGTGTTGCTCGACGGCGAGGACATCACGGACCGCGCGATGTATGAGCGCGCCCGCCTCGGCATCAGCTACCTGCCGCAGGAGCCGTCGGTGTTCCGCAAGCTCACGGTGGAGGAGAACCTGCTGGCCATCCTTGAAACGCTGCCGTTGAACGCGCATGACCGGCGCTCGCGCATGAACCTGCTCATTGACCAGCTCGGGTTGGACAAGGTGCGGCAATCGAAGGGCTACATGCTTTCGGGCGGCGAGCGGCGACGCGTGGAGATCGCCCGTTCGCTCGTCATCAACCCGAGCTTCCTGCTGCTCGACGAGCCGTTTTCGGGCATCGATCCGATCCAGGTGCTGGAAATCCAGCGCATCATTTTCGACCTGAAGCGCGCCGGAATCGGCATTCTGATCACTGACCACAACGTGCGCGAGACGCTGGCCGTCACCGACCGCGCCTACATCATCAACAACGGGACGATTTTCCGGGCGGGTTCGCCGGATTCGCTCGGGCGCGACCCGGAAGTGAAGCGCGTCTACCTGGGCGACAACTTTACGTTTGAGCTGGGCGTGAGGCAGTAGGTGCGGGGGCGGGCGTCCCCGGTTTGCGAAAATCTACTTCCGCGCACCGACCCTGCCGGCGATCTTGAGCAACCCCCGTAGCGCGTCGTTCACGGCGTCAGAGTCAGGAAAGGCGGCGGCGACATCAGGCGAGAGCTTTACCAGGTTGGTGCCCTCCGCATAGCGCGCGGCATATTTTCCGCGCACCCCGTTCGAAAAATCGTACTCGGGGCGCATCTCCTCAACGGTCTTGGTTGCTGTAGTCCGCTTCTTCATATTTCCTTGCCTCCCCGCCCAATGCCCGGCGTGCGCTGATGATCCGAATGGTAGCTTCACGGTCGGCGTGTACCACCACAACCAGCCTGCCGTGAGCAGACTCGCCAATCGTGATCAATCGCTGTTCCTCTAGGGAATGGTCCGGATCCTCGATGGTGATCGACAGGTCGTCGCCGAACACTGTGCTCGCCTCCTCAAGCGACACGCCATGCTTCCGCAGATTCAGTTCCGCTTTCTTACCGTCCCAACTGAAAAGCAGCGGCATGGCCCTTCACCCAAATGCTAGCGTACTGCCAACCGAAAGGGATGACATGCCTGTAATTGGCCCGGTCAAGCCGGCGCTCACCGCACACACATGCCGCCCCGTTGCCTCACAAAACCCGTGATAGCCTGTCCACGGATAGGAGGTCACGGCAATGAAGGTGAATCGGCGCGGGTTTGTGACGGGGGCGGTTGCGGCGGGCCTGGCGGGCCTGCCGGCAGGGGCTGCGGTGAGCGAGGCCGTGCGGGCGCGCTACGACAAGCTCGACGCGATTCTCAAGCAACCGGTGCTGAAGAAGGCCCTGTTCCGCGAGCCGGTGATCATCGAGTCGCTCGAACTGCTCAAGCTGGGGAACAACTACATGTGCCGGGTGCGCTCGCGCGACGGTGCTGAAGGCATGGCGGCGGCGCACAGCACGATGAGCACGCTCTACCCGATCTTCCTCAAAAACCTGCAGCCCTTCTTCCTCGGCAAGGACGCGCGCGAGCTGGATCTCATCCTCGAAAAGGTCTTCATCTACCAGTTCAACTTCCGCTTCAACGGCCTGGCGCTCGGCCTGCCGCTGGCCACCATCGAGTTCGCCATTCTCGACATGCTGGGCCGCATGGCCAAGAAGCCCGTGGGCGAACTGATCGGCGAGATCCACCATCGCCAGGTGGGCGTCTACATGGCCACCGAGTGGCGCGAAAAGCCGGTGGCCGAGTCCATCGAGCTCATCAAGGGCGCGGTGGCCGAATACGATGTGCGCGCGCTGAAGATCAAGGTGGGCGGGCTGATGTACATGACCAAGGACATGTACGCGCAAGGGCCGCCCGGACGCACCGAGGCCATCGTGCCGCTGGTGCGCAAAACCTTCGGCGACAAGATGGCCATCTATGCCGATTCGAACAGCTTCTACACGGTGCCCGAGGCCATTCGCGTCGGCCGGCTGCTCGAGCAATACAAGTTTCGCTACTTCGAGGAGCCGGTGATGTTTGACCAGTTGGAGGACATCAAGGCGGTGGCCGATGCGCTCACGCTGCCGGTGGCCAACGGCGAGCAGGACTACAGCTTCCACAGCTTCCGCTGGCTGATCGCCAACGACGGGCTGGAGATCGTGCAGCCGGACAATTACTACTTCGGCGGGCTCATCCGCTCCATGAAGGTGGCGCGCATGGCGGCGGCGTTTGGCAAGGAATTTGTGCCGCATATGAGCGGCGGCGGGCTGGGCTTCCTCTACAACATCCACATGGTGTCGGCGGTCCCAAACGCGGGCGAACACCACGAGTTCAAGACCTTCCGCACCAATGTCCGCTATGAGTGCAAGACCTCGCCGCTGAAAGTGGTGGCGGGGAAGATCCAGGTGCCGACAGGGCCTGGGTTCGGGGCGGACTTTGATCCGGATTGGATCAAGAAGCATGAGGTGGTGCAGGGGTAGGCGGGGCTGCAACAGGTAGCAAACCGGAGGACGAATGGAACGGCGAGACTTACTCGGGGGCATGGGGTTGTTAATGGCCGCGCCAAGGCCGGCCGAGCCGGCGGCGGATGACGCCGCTGCGGTGAAGCAGATGATTCAGGACTGCTACACCGTGTTCTTCCAGAAGCGGGACAAGCTCAAGTACCGTTCGATGCTGACCGACGACTACTTACTGCTGGAGAACGGCGAAATCCTCGACATCGAGGGCGACATCCGCACGATGCCGGCGCCGGGCAGCGGCTACCAGCGCAGTGACGCCTTCGATTTCCGGTCGGTGCGGATTCACGGCGACACCGCCTATCTCGTCTACTTCCTGAAGTCGGAGATTTCCGACAGCAAAGTGGGAAAGAGCAGCCGCGCGTGGCTCGAAAGCGCGATCCTGCGGCGCTCCGGTGGGGGCTGGCGTATCGCGCTGCTGCACTCCACCAGGCTTACCAAGCCCAGCGCGTAACGCAGTCGCGCATGCCCGATGCGGATGCTGCCGCTCTGATTCCCCTCCCCGAACCGCCGTGTATAGTATGGCGATGGCCGCACCGGAGCCGCCCCTAGCAAACGCCGCGCCGGAACTGCGCCGTTCCGTGGGGCCTTGGGACCTGACTGCGCTGGGGGTGAACCAGGTCATCGGTGGAGCGATCTTCCTCATTCCCGCCGCCATCGCGCAAGCGATCGGAACCTGGAGCCCTATCGGCTTTCTTCTCGCCGGCGGCGCCATGCTCCTGATCGCCCTGTGCTATGCCGAGACCGCCAGCCGGTTCTCCAGTACCGGTGGCGCTTACGTTTACACGCGCGCGGCGTTCGGCAGGTTTGCCGGTTTTGAAATTGGATGGATGCAGTGGTTCGTCCGCGTGTCGAGCCAGGCGGCCATTGTCAGCGGCATTGCGAACGCGCTTGCCTATTACTGGCCGGCGGCGAACCAAAGTTGGCGGCAAGTTGTCATCGTTTCGGCCATCACGCTGCTGATCGGCTACTGGCATGTCCGGGGCATTCGCGAAAGCGCCTGGGCGATCAACTTTTTTGCCGCCGCCAAGCTGATTCCCCTTGTGACGTTCATTGGAGTGGGCGCCTTTCTGGTCGACTGGCGATCGCTTGCGCCACTACCGGATATTGGCCTGAATCAGATCGTCAGCGCTGGCCTGCTGCTGGTGTTCGCCTACGGGGGATTCGAGTCAGTTGCCGTCATCGCGGGGGAAACTCGGCATCCGCGGCGCGACGTGCCCTTCGGACTCGGCGCGACCATGCTCTGCGTCACCATCGTCATGACGGGCGCGCAGGCTGTTTATGTTGGATCTCAACCGGCAAACGCAAGTTCGGCAACGCCTCTCGCCGATTCGGCCCAGGCGCTCATGGGATGGGCCGGAGCGGCCCTTATGGGGGCCGGCTCAGTGATCTCCATGCTGGGGAACAACGCTGGGAGTTCTCTGGTTGCGTCCCGCATGCTATTTGCGCTCGCCGAACAGCGGGACCTGCCCAGTTTCCTCGCGCGGATCCATCCTGGTTACCGGACTCCCGCCGTCGCCATCTGCTTCTCCACGGCGGTCACGCTCGTTCTCGCCGTCAGCGGCTCGTTCGTGATGCTCGCCAGCACCAGCGCCCTGGCCCGGCTTCTCACCTACACAGGTGTTTCTCTATCGACGTTGGTCCTGCGCAAGCGAAACTCTCCGGCCGCCACCTTTGTGCTTCCTTTCGGCGCGTCGATTCCCGTGGCGGCCACGGTGCTCTCATTGGCCATGATTGCCGGGGCCACGCGCGAGCAGTTCACGGCGGGCGGACTGGCGCTGGCCGCGGGCGCGATCTTGTACCTATGCAACAACCGGGCCCGTGTCCTGGACGAAGTGCCGGCCTTGCAGCGCGCCGGAGGCGACTGAAATCGCCGCGTGCACACCGTGCAGCGGTTTGCGGTTACCGCTTAAAGAACCACAGCCAGAAATACTGCTCGTTCGCCCCGTGGCGGTGGCGCGGTTCGAAGCCCGTTTTCTCGGCCAGTTCCACGGCCTGGGCGTCGGAAAAGGTGACGCCGATCCAGGTGTCGTCGGGCGTCGACTCGTAGGCCACGCCGTCCTGCTCCACATAGCCCTGCACCTGGAATTTGAACAGCGCGCCGGGGCGCAGCAGGCGGTGGACCTCGCGCACATAGGTCTCAATCACCGCGCGCGAAGGGATGTGCTGGAAGACGATCGTCGAAAAGGCGAAATCGCAGGAACCATCGGCCACGTGCGGGTTGAGCACGCTGAGGTCGGTGCCGTTGTTTTGGAACGGGTGGGCGTGGGGGCGGTCGGCCAGGAAGCGGGTGGCGCTGGCGATCATCTCGCCGCTGATGTCGACGGCGTAGACCTCGCCGAAGACGCCGGCCAAAGCGCGTGTGACGCGTCCGGCGCCGCAGCCGATCTCCAGCACCCGCATCTGCTGGGGGTCCTTGCCCTGGCAGATGTTGCCCATGTCGGTGAGGATCTCCTCGGCAATGGTGCGTTCGCCGGAGGCGATGAACTGCTCGTCGGTCCAGTCGTCGCGTTCGGTGTTCACATAGTAGCGGGCGTTTTCGCGGGCGCGGTCGTCCCAGTCGCGGCGCATCTTTTCCAGTTGCTGGGCGGGGGTCAATTCAGAGCTCATGCTTCCTCTCTATGGTAAGCGGGCGTGGGGGGAGGCGGAAAGGGCGGCTCGGGGAGGGTGCATGTTATAGTGAAGAGGAACCCGTGTGGGCGGCTAGCTCAGTTGGGAGAGCACCACGTTCGCAACGTGGGGGTCGTGGGTTCGAATCCCATGCCGTCCACCATCTCGGTTCGATTCCCCCTCAAATCCAGTTGTGATCCGGCGTGTGTCCGTGGGCTCCGCTATGCCGCTTTCACTTCGGTCCACACGCGGTCGCGCAGTTGTTGCGCGGCGGCGGGCAGGGTGGCAAAGTATTCGCCCCGGGCGGCGGTTTCCGGGCTTGGGTAGAGGGCCTCGCTTTCGCGCAGTTCCGGCGGCAGCAGGCGGCGGGCGGCGGCGTTGGCCGTGGCCGTGGCGGTGTGTTGGGCGATGCGCGCGGCCACCTCGGGACGCAGCAGGTAGTTCACGAAGTCGTGAGCCAGTTCGGGGTTGCGGCACTCGCGCAGGATGACGGCGCAGTCGCAGTATTCGGCGAAGCCCTCGCGCGGGTAGAGGAAGCGCAGGTGTTCTGCTTCGGCGATGGCCTGCAGGGAAGTGGTGGTCCAGAGGTGGGCGGCCATCAGGTCGCCGGCCATCACCTGATCGCGCGCTTCGGCGTTGAGGTAAGCGCGGACGAGCGGTTTCTGGCGGATGAGTTCGTCGCGGGCGTGGGCCAACTCCGCCGGGCGCGTCGAGTTCAGCGAACGGCTCGCGCGTTTGAGCGCCGCGCCGAGCGTGTCCGCCGGGTCGTCGAGCATCGTGATGCGGCCCTTCACGGCGGGGTCCCACAGGGCGTTCCATGAGGCCGGCTCGGCCATCAGCTTGGGGTTATAGAGAATGCCGGCGGCGCCGATCATGTAAGGCGCGCAGTGGGCCAGGCGCGGGTCCCAGGGCGGCGACGCGAGGGCAAGGTTGGCAAGGTTCGGCAGGCGTGCATGGTCGAGCGGCGCAAGCAGACCGTTTTCCACCATCGGCGGAATGAAGTAATGCGAGGGGAAGACGACGTCCCAGCCGGAGTTGCCGGCAAACACCTTGGCCAGCAGCTCTTCGTTCGATTCAAACTCGGCGTAGCGGACCTCGGCGTGGAATTCGCGCTCGAAGCCGGGGATGGTTTCCGGGGCGACGTACTCGCTCCAGTTGTAGACGTAGAGGCGGCGCGCCGAGCGGCGGCATGAGGCCGCGGCCCCGCCAAGCAGCGGCAGAAAATAACGCCGCCTCATGCCCTCCTCCAGCGTTCGGCCGTGAGCGTGAGCAGGCCGATGGCGAGCGTGATCAGCGTCGAGATCGCGTTCACCGAAGGCGATACACCGCGCCGGGCCATCGTGTAGATCACCATCGGCAGCGTCTCGCTATCGACCCCGGCAACGAGACTGGTGATCACGTAGTCGTCAAAGCTGATGGCGAACACGAGCAGCGCGGCCGTGCCGATGGCGGGGGCAAGCTGAGGCAGGGTGACGCGCAGGAAGGTCTGCGTTTCGCTGGCGCCGAGGTCAAGCGCGGCCTCTTCGAGCGTGCGGTCGATCGTGCGCAACCGGGCCACGACAACGATCATGACGAAGGCCAGCGAGAACATGACGTGCGCGGCGATGACGGTGTGCAATCCCAGGCGCACGTCGAGGAAGCGGAAGATCCACTGGTAGAAGGCCAGCAGCGAGACGCCGGTGACCACCTCAGGGGTGACGAGCGAAAGATAGAGCGAGCCCTCGAGCCACGGCGCGCGGCGCTGCCAGAGGGCATAAGCGGCCAGCGTCCCAATGACGGTGGCCAGCACGGTGGCGGCGGCGCCGATGAGCAGGCTGTTCAACGCCGCTTCGAGCAGCCGCGTGTCGGCGAGCAGGGCACGGTACCACACCAGCGAAGCCCCTTCCCACACCGTGTACTTCGACGAGTTGAAGCTGAACACGGCGAGGATGGCCAGTGGGGCGTGCAGGAAGAGGTAAGCGAGGCCGGCGTAGAGCGAGAGGGCGCGGTTCACGGCAGGCCCCCATGTTCGGAGGTCTTGCGCCGGACCAAAAGCAGCAGCCCCATCACGATCACCATGAGCACGGCGGAGAGGGCCGCGCCGAAGGGCCAGTCGCGGGCGTTGGTGAACTGGTTCTGGATGACGTTGCCGATGAGGATGCTCTTGCCTCCGCCCATCAGGTCCGGTGTCAGGTAAGCGCCGAGGCAGGGGACAAACACCAGCACCGCGCCCGCCAGCAGGCCCGGTCGCGCCAGCGGCAGGACGATGCGGCGTACCACCTGCGCGGGCGTCGCGCCGAGGTCTTCCGCGGCTTCCAGCAGTTCGGGACCGATGCGGTCGAGCACGGCGTAAATCGGCAGCACCGTGAAGGGCAGGTAGCCGTAGACGAGGCCGAGCACGACGGCGGCATCGTTATAGAGCAGCGGCAGAGGCTCGCTGATCAGTCCCAGCCCGAGCAGGATCGTGTTGATGAGTCCGGTGTCGCGCAGCAGGAACATCCAGGCGTAGGTGCGGACGAGGAAGCTGGTCCAGAAGGGGAGCGTCACCAGGGCGAGCCACAGTGTCTTGCGCGTGCGGGCGCGGGCGATGAAGAGCGCGAGCGGAAAGCCGAGGAGGAGGCAGAGGGCGGTGGCAAGCGCGGCGATCCAGAAGGACTTCAGCAGAATCTCCAGGTAGAGCGGATCCAGGAGGCGCGCGTAGTTGGCCAGCGTCCAGGGAGCGCCCTGGCCGCCATAAGCGCCGCGCGTGAGCAGACTGTAGGCGGCCACGATCAGCATCGGGACGGCGAACAACAGGAGCATCACCGTGCGGGCGGGCAGCAGGAACCAGGTGCGCGGTTTCATGCTAGGCCTCGGGCCGCATCTCGTCTTCGCCGCGCCACCAGAGGCGGACCTCGTCGCCGGGTCGGAATTCGGAGCGCGGGTTCTGAATTTCGGCAACCATGCGCGCGCCGCCGGCCAGTTCGGCCTCGACATGAACGCAGTTGCCCAGGAAGGTGACGGCAAGGATCGTGGCATCGCGGCCCTGCGTGCCGTCGCGCTCGACGTGAACCGCTTCGGGTCGAACGCCCGAGCCGTCGATCCAGTTCACCGCGCCGAGGAAGCCGGCGACAAAGCGTGTCCGGGGGCGGTGGTAAAGGCCGCGCGGCGGGCCGGTCTGTTCCAGGCGGCCTGCGTTCATCACGCCAATGCAATCGGCCATTGAGAGCGCTTCTTCCTGGTCGTGGGTCACCATCAGGAAGGTGACGCCCGTGCGGCGCTGCAGCGCTTTCAACTCGCCGCGGACCTGCTTGCGCAGATTCGGATCGAGCGCCGAGAGCGGTTCGTCGAGCAGCAGCACATCCGGTTCGAGCACGAGCGAGCGGGCCAGGGCGATGCGCTGCTTCTCGCCGCCGGAGAGCTGCGCCGGGCGGCTGGCCGCTTTGCCCGTCATCTGGACGAGGTCGAGAACGGCGTCGACACGCGCGGCAGCGTCGCGCGCCGGGCCGTTTCCCACATGTCGCACCCGCTCGTGGCGCAAACCAAACTCAACGTTGGCGCGCGCCGTGAGGTGCGGGAACAGGGCGTAGTTTTGGAAGACCGTGTTGACGCGCCGCTCATACGGCGGCAGGTGCGTGATCGCTTCGCCGTGGAGGCGGATGTGGCCGGAGTCGGGCTGCTCAAAGCCGGCGATGAGGCGCAGCGTCGTCGTCTTGCCGCAGCCGGAGGGGCCGAGCAGCGCAAATAACTGGCCCTGCTCCACGGAGAACGAAACTTGGTCGACGGCGAGATGGCCGGGGTAGCGGCGCGTCACGTTGTCGACCTCGAGCAGCGGCATCGGCCTCAGTATTCCACACGCCTCGGCGAGCGGCCCCATTCGTGGAAGGGCGCCTGGCCCTCCTCCCAGAGAAGTTGGCGCGTGGGAATGCGGCGTTCGTCGATGGCGCGGGGGATCTCCTCATAAAGGATCGAGTCGTCGAAGCCGGCCGCGGCGGCGTCGTTCTTGGTGGCGGCAAACCAGATGCGATCCACGCGCGCCCAGTAACAGGCGGCCAGGCACATCGGGCAGGGTTCGCAACTGGCAAACACTTCGCAGCCCCGCAGGTCAAAACGGCCCAGCGCCTGGCAGGCGCGGCGCAGGGCGACCACCTCGGCATGGGCTGTCGGGTCGAGCGAGGAGGTTACCAGGTTCATCCCTTCGGCCACGATCACACCCTCGCGGGCGACGACCGCGCCAAACGGCCCGCCCCGGCCGAGGCGGACGTTCTCCACGGCGACTTCGATCGAGCGGCGGAGGAGCGCTTCAGTGTCCATGGTGGTGTAGCGGCTGCCGTGTACCGGCAGCGGACCCTATTGAGGCTAACGCAAACCAAGGGGCGGGGAAAAGACGGCGCGCAGCCGCAAAAAACCGGTGGAGCGGAAGTCCGCGCCACCGGTAAGGGGTGTACGTCCAAGAGGTGTCGCGAGCCGGCGGGGAAGCCGGGCGGCCGGGGCCCGCCTATTTCGGCCCGAAGTAGGCGATGATGCCGAGGACGAGGGTGTCCTCGCTCTTCTTCGGCATGCCCTTGCTGTCCATGAAGACGGCTTCGTTTGACCAGTCGTGGCGGTACTCGAGCTTGGTCATGAGCCCTTTCTTGTGCTTGAATTCGGCCGTAAGGGTGAACTCCTTGATCTTCTGCACGGTGCCCGAGGTCCAGATGCCGCGGTCGTTGAAGTACTCAATGCGCGGGCTGAGCGCGAACCAGTCATTGGCCTGGAACTTGGCCGCGCCGGCGACAGCGCTCACAATGCCCGTGGGGCCGCCGTCGATGTTCTTTTCGTAGCCGTAGTCGTAGTTGAGATAGAAGCTCGCCTTGTCGTGCGGCGTGAGGGTCACCACGCTGTCGAGGAAGTGGCGGTAGCCTTCGTTGGTGCCGGTCTTCTCCGGGCCTGTGTAGTAGTTGACGAACAGCGAGGCCTTCTTGCTGGTGAAGGCGTTGGTGAAGCCGAAGGTCTTGCCGGTGTTGTTGTCGTCGACGTTATTCCAGCCGTTCACAATCTGGAAGCCGGTGGTCCAGTGATCGTTGACGGGTTTGGAGATGCGCGCGCCGAAGTGATAGAACGGCCCAAGCGAATAAATGAGCGAACGGGAGTAATTCCAGTTCAGGTGCGATTCCGTGGGTTCGGCGCCGGCGCTGGTGACGAACTTACCGAAGTCGAACTGAAGTCCGCCGGCATTTTTGGGTTTCACCGAGACATAGGCCTGCATGATGTTACGCACGATATTGCGCTGGTCGGCGCCGAGCGGCTCAAAGAGGTGGAAGATCTCGTAACCGCGCCCGAAGCCCATATCCATGCGGAAGCCGATGGGGTCGGCATCGTGGGACATGGTGAGGGTGGCGAAGTTGAGCGAGAAGCTGTTGGCCTTGGAATCGAAGGTGCGGTAGCCGGCCTGGAAGCCGGACTGGGGGTTGTTGAAGTTGACGTTGGCGTAGGCGTCGACATAGCCACTGAAGTCGATTCCCCCGAGTGACCACGGTGCGTCGTCGGCCGGGGGCGGTGCTGGGTCGGCAGGCGGGGCCGGTGGTGTGGTGGTTGTCTGCGCGAGGGCCGGCGCGGCCATCAAAAGGCACGAGAGAGCGGCTGATCGCAGTAGGTTCACAGTCATGGGAACGTTCAGTCTCCAGGTAATCGAGAGTCAGGTATTGGCTGACCTGCTATGGGCAGGTTACGGGCGGGGGCGGCGAAGCGTCCAATCAAACTTTTTGATCGGTTGGATCAAAGCGGGGGGTAGGAAAGCGGGGAAAGCGCGGCAAAATCAGGGCTGCGCGGGCCCCGTATCCCATAGCACGGGAACCTGATAGAGATTTTTGATCGCTCGCATAGAAACGTTCTGTTGGGCGCTGGCGGGCAAAGCCCTCATCATGGGTAAGCCTCCCCCCGTGGAGAGGCGCGCTGCTCGCCTGTTTCGAGCGGGATGTCCGAGGAGACACAACGATGATTCGCTTTTTGATCGGAATACTGGCCCTTGCGGGAACGCTGTTCGCGCAAGGCGACGCTGCAAAGATTGCCGCCCTGGAAGCCGCCGTGGCGGCCGCCCAGTCAGCCGGCGACAACGCCTGGATGCTGACCAGTTCGGCGCTGGTGCTGTTGATGACCGGTCCGGCCCTGGCGCTGTTTTATAGCGGCCTGGTGCGGCGCAAGAACGTTTTGGGAACCATGATGCAAAGCTTCATCCTGATGGCCATCGTTACGGTGCTGTGGGCCGTAGTCGGCTACTCGCTCGCCTTCGGGGAAGCCAACGCCTTCATCGGCGATCTGCGCTACGCATTCCTGGCCGGCGTGGACGGCGCGCCCAACGCGACCTACGCGGCCACCATCCCCCATCAGACGTTCATGGTCTTTCAGCTCATGTTCGCCATCATCACGCCGGGGCTCATCTGCGGCGCCTACGCCGAGCGCATGAAGTTCAGCGGCATGGTGTTGTTCAGCGCGCTCTGGCTCCTGTTTGTGTACTGTCCGATGGCGCACATGGTGTGGGGCAACGGCGGTTTGCTGAATGCCTACCTGGGCGGCAAGATTCCCAGCTTCGATTTCGCCGGCGGCACGGTGGTCCACATCACCTCGGGCGTCTCGGCTCTCGTCACGGCCCTCTATTTGAAACCGCGCAAAGGCTATGGCGTGGAGCCGATGATGCCGCACAGCCTCGTGTTGAGCTTCATCGGCGCCTGCCTGTTGTGGGTGGGCTGGTTCGGCTTCAACGCCGGCAGCGCGCTCGGTTCGGGGTCGCTCGCCACCAGCGCCTTCGTGGCCACGCATTTTGGCGCCGCGGCGGCGACGGTGGGCTGGTTGATCGCCGAAAAGTTGCGCTCGGGCAAGGCCAGCGTGCTTGGCGGCATCTCCGGCGCCGTGGCCGGCCTGGTGGCCATCACGCCCGCTTCGGGCTTTGTGAAGCCGATGCCGGCGCTACTCATTGGTTTCGTTGCCGGCATCTTCTGCTACTACATGGTGGCCGTGGTGAAGCACAAGCTCGGTTATGACGATTCGCTCGACGCCTTCGGCGTTCACGGCGCCGGTGGTACGCTGGGTGCGATCATGACCGGTGTGTTCGCCACCAACGCGGTGAACAGCGCCCTGAAAGACGCCTCCGGTAACCCGGCGGCGCTCGGGCTGGTGGACGGCAACGGCGGACAGATTGTCAATCAGGCCATCGGCGTGGCCATTGCCTGGTTGTTGGCGGCCGTGGGCACACTGGTGATTTTGAAAGTGTGCGACCTCACGGTTGGTCTGCGCGCGAGCGACGAGGAAGAGCGCCAGGGTCTTGACCTGAGCATGCACGGAGAGGAAGGATACAGCCACGAACTGTAACCGGCGGCTGAGCGCGCCAGGCCCTGGTTGCGGCTGGGGCGGGGCGGGCTGAGCGGCGCCGGAGCGGATCGAGGGAAAGGAAACGCGTCATGAAGAAAATCGAAGCCATCATTCAACCCTTCAAACTGGAAGAGGTGAAGGAAGCGCTGAAGGCCATTGGGGTCGACGGGATGACCGTCACCGAGGTTCGTGGCCACGGGCGCCAGAAGGGACACAAAGAGGTCTACCGCGGCCAGGAGTACATGGTCGACCTGCTGCCGAAGATGAAATTGGAAATGGTCATCCCCGCGGCCCGCCTCGACGAGGTGATCAAGGCCGTGGTCGGCGCGGCGCGTACGGGAAAGATCGGTGACGGCAAGATCTTTGTCTACGATGTCGTCGATGCCATCCGGATTCGGAACGAGGATCGTGGAGAAGCCACTCTCTAGACAATCGGTGATCGCCGGGCCGGAGGCCGATCCGGTCCGGCGGCAGTTCCTCCACAGCGGGGATGGCGCACGCGTTCTGGCCGAACGCACGACTTATGTCGATGCCGTGGTGCGCGATGCCTTTGACAAGTTCCTGCTGCCTGTCTACCCGCGCGGGATGGCGGCTCTGGCCGTGGGCGGCTACGGGCGGCGTGAGCTGTTCCCCCATTCCGACGTCGATCTGTTGCTGCTCGAAGCCAACCCGCCCGACACCCAGGGCCGCGAGGCCATCTCGCGCTTCCTGCAATCCATCTGGGATGCCGGCCTGCGCCTGAGCCACTCCGTGCGCGCCCTCCGCGATTGCCTCGAACTGCACGACACCAACATCGAGCTCAACGTGAGCCTGCTCGACGCGCGCTTTCTTTCCGGCGATGCCGACCTGCATGGCCAGTTGGAGTCGCGCACGCCGAAATACCTGGCCGCCAACCGCGCCGCCCTCGTGCGCCAGTTGTGCCGCATGACGCGTTCGCGCCACGCGAAATTTCACGAAACCATCTATCACCTCGAGCCCAACATCAAGGAAACCCCCGGCGGTCTGCGCGACCTCCACGTGCTGGAATGGCTGAAAAAGCTCCGCCAGGACGCCACCGCCGTGTCGCCCTGGATGAACCCGGTGGACGAACCGCGGGCCTTCCTCCACGCCACGCGCTGCTTCCTCCACTACCGTTCCAACCGCGACAACAACCTGCTCACCTTCGATGCGCAGGAAGAGGTGGCGGCCGCCGGCTTCCACGGCGCCCCCGGCACCAACGCCTGGATGAAGGAGTATTTCCGCCATGTGCGCGCCATTTGGCGTGAAACGCTCCGCACGGTGGATGCCAACGAAGGCGAGGCCAGTTCCCTGCTCGCCGGCTTCCGCGACTGGCGCTCGCGCCTGTCCAACGCCGAGTTCACCGTCTCGCGCGAGCGCGTCCTGCTGCGCTATCCGCACGCCCTCGACAAGGACCCGGCGATGGCCATCCGGCTCTTCCTCTTCGTCGGCCGCCACGGCATTCCGCTCCACCGCGAAACCGAAAAGCGCCTCCAGCAGTATCAGGAGAGCCTCCGCGGGTACTTCGCCACCGGGCCCGCTCTGTGGCCGCAGTGGCAGGATCTGATGTCGCTCCCCCACGCCTCCTTCGCCTTGCGGGCCATGCATGAAACCGGCGTGCTGGGGCTGCTCTTCCCCGAGTGGACCGACATCGAATGCGAGGTCATCCGCGATTTCAACCACCGCTACACGGTCGACGAGCATACCCTGATCACCATCCAGAACCTGGAGGAGTTGCGCGGCACCGAAGACCCCGCCCGCAAGCGCTTCGCGGCGCTGCTGGAAGAGCTTCCCAGGCTGGCCCTGCTCAACTGCGCCCTGCTCTTCCACGACGTCGGCAAGGGCGACCAGGACTCCGCCGAAAGCCACTCCATCGCCTCCCGGCGCATCGCCGAAGGCGCTCTGCGGCGCATCCACGCCCCCCAGGAGGCCATCGAGACCATCGGCTTCCTCATCGAACATCACCTCGACCTCTCCGCCGCCATGACCGGGCGCGACCTGGAAGACGAGGCCACCGCCCTCTACCTGGCCCACCGCGTCGAAACCATCGAGAAGTTGAAATACCTCACGCTGCTCACGTACGGCGACGTAGGCGCGGTCCATCCCACGGCGCTCAGCCCGTGGCGGCTGGAGCAGTTGTTCCGCGTCTTTGCCGTCGCCTACCGCGAGCTGACGCGCGAGCTGGAGACCGAGCGCATCGAGTCGCAGCCCGCCTCCCCCGAACAGGAGGCTTTCCTCAAGGGCTTCCCCACGCGCTATCTGCGCACCCACACCGAGGTCCAGATCCGCACCCATCTCCAGATGGACGATCTGCGCAAGGCCTCCGGCGTGGCCCTCGACATCCGCCGCGCCGGCGGTGTCTACGAACTCAGCATCCTCACCAAGGACCGCCATTTCCTGTTCGCCTCCATGGCCGGGGCGCTCTCCGCCTTCGGCTTGAACATCCTCAAGGCGGAAGCCTTCGCTAACCAGCAGGGCACCGTGCTCGATACCTTCGTCTTTGCCGACCCGGCCCGCAGCCTTGAGTTGAACCCGCCTGAAATGGACCGCCTCAAGCACACCCTGGAGCGCGTCGTCCTCGGCAAAATCGAGGTCCGCGACCTCCTCAAGAACCGTCCCAAACCGGCCCCCCCCAGCAAGGGCGCGCGCATCGCTCCGCGCGTCAGCTTCGACAACGAAGCTTCTCATTCGGCGACGCTGGTCGAGGTGGTCGCCGAAGACCGTCCCGGCCTGCTCTACGACATGGCCAGCGCCTTCAGCGATGCCGGCTGCTCCATCGAAGTCGTGCTCATCGACACCGAGGCCCACAAGGCCATCGACGTCTTCTACATCTCCTCGGACGGCAGAAAGCTGCCCGCGGAACGACTGGAAGGCTTGCGCGCGGGGCTGTTGAGAGCCGTCGGCCAGTAAGCCCCGCCGCTCGCGCGCCTCACGCCGCTCACCGGTGTCATACCGCCCCTGTGTGCCGTGCCGCTCACGTGTGTAACATCGCACGCCGCAAGCCCGCCTTTTAACACTTCGCCTATCGGGTCATGCGGGGTGAGTTCCGTACAATAGGCCCTGCATGAGTTCCCAGACAGAAATCCAGGAGCAGTCCTCCCGGCGCAGGTTCTACCTGGCCGGCATCTATGGGCTGTGGGCGTTGATGGGTGCCGCGTTGTCGCTGCCCGCCGCCGTTTATTTGCTGCTGCCGCCGTCGGTGTCACGCAAGGAAGAGTGGATCGAAGTCGGCGACATCGGCTCGCTCGCCCCGGGACAACCCGAAGAGATGACCTTCCAGCGCGTGCGCAAGGATGGTTGGAAGCTGATCACCGAGAAAGCCACCGCCTGGGTCACCCGCGTCTCGGAAAAGGAAGTGGTGGCCTACACGCCGATGTGCACCCACCTCGGCTGCGCCTACCACTGGGATGAAAAGAACAAGCACTTCCTCTGCCCCTGCCACACCTCGGCCTTCGGCCTCGACGGCAAGGTCCTCATGGGTCCGGCGCCGCGCGCCCTGGACCGCTACCTGGTGAAGATCGACGGCTCCAAGCTCTTCGTTGGCGGCGTCAAGCAAGGCGACGAGGCTTAGGAGGCGGGCATGGTGCGCATCATACTGGACTGGCTCGACCATCGCACGGGCCTCGAGACGGCCGTCAAGGACTTCATGCTGGAAGAGATTCCCGCCTCCTCGGGCTGGCCGCAGGTGTTCGGCTCGATGGCGATGTTCTTCTTCATGCTGCAGGCCGTCACCGGACTGCTGCTCAGCTTCAACTACGCGCCCACGCCGGGCGAGGCCTACAACAGCCTGCAGTTCATCATGAATGAGCTCACCGGCGGCCGCTTCATCCGCGGGCTGCATCACTGGGGCGCCTCGATGATGATTGTCGTCGTCGCCCTGCACATGGCCCAGGTCTTCCTGTGGGGCGCCTATAAAAAGCCGCGCGAGGCCACCTGGATGGTGGGCGTCGTGCTGCTGCTGATCACCCTCGGCTTCGGCCTCACCGGCTACCTGCTGCCGTGGGACAACCGCGCCTACTGGGGCACGGTGGTGGCAACGCAGATCGCCGCCAAGTCGCCCGGCATCGGCGACTACCTGACACGCCTGCTGGCCAGCGCCGACGGCATCGGCGTGGTCACCTTCGCCCGCTTCTATGCCATGCACGTCATGCTGCTGCCTGCCGCCATGGTGGGGTTGATGATGCTCCACGTGATCCTCGTGCGGCGTCACGGCGTGGCCCCCGCCCCCGGCGACACGCTGCCCAAAAAGAAGTTCTACCCCGGCCAGGTGTTTAAGGACACCGTTGCCATCTTCGTCGGCTTCTGCATCCTCATGGCCCTGGCCATCACCATGCACGCTCCGCTGGAAAAACTGGCCGACCCCACCGACATCAGCTACATCCCCCGCCCCGAGTGGTATTTCCTCTGGCTCTTCCAGATGTTGAAGCTCTTTGAAGGGCCGATGGAAGTGGTCGGTACGCACATCATCCCCGGCCTCGCCGTGGGCCTGCTCATGCTGCTCCCCTTTGTGGACCGCGGCAAAGTAGCCCGTCTGGCTGACCGTAAGCTCGCCTTCGCGGCCCTCCTCCTGGTGGCCACCGCACTGGGCGGGCTGACCACGGCCGCCCTCAATTCCGCCCCGCCCAGCGCCGTAAGCCATGGCGGCGAAACGGCCGGGGCCGCCTGGCAGACACTGCCACCCTCCGAACTCGCCGGCCTGGGTCACTTCCGCAAACAGAACTGCCTGGCCTGCCACGCCGTCGGCGCCCAGGGCGGCAAACTCGGCCCCGATCTGCTCCAACTGCCCCAGAAACGCACCATCGGCGAATTGGTGGCCTTCTTCAAGAACCCGCAGCAACTCCGCCCCGGCACCAATATGCCCCCCGTGACCATCCCCGGCCCGCAGTTGAACGACCTGGCGGCGTTTGTGGTGATACTCGATGCCGGAAACGCCCAGGGCCTCCTGGCAGCGCCCAAAACGGTCGCCGAAGGTGCGGTTGTCTACCAGAACAATCGTTGCAACATGTGTCACATCGCCAACGGAAATGGCAGCAAGTTGGGCCCGCCGCTGAACGGAGTGGGGAAAAAGCGCGCACGCCAGTGGCTGCTGGAGCATTTCGTCGACCCGCAAAAGCTCAGCCCAGGCTCCACCATGCCTCCCTACCGGTTGCCGGAGAAGGACTTAGCCGCCCTGACCGATTTTCTCGTCGCACTTCCCTGATCGCTGCTCTCGCCTTGGGAGAGGGGGCCGATATGGTGAATGAGATCCACCATGCCCCTCTTCACCTGGCGCGAAAGCTACGCACTCCAAGTTCCGAGGATCGACGACGAACACAAGCTGCTCTTCGCGGCTGGTGACAAACTCCACAAAGCAATCGTGACCGGGAAATCGGCCCCGCTGCTGGAACCCCTCATCGACGAGCTGGCCGATTACGGCCGCACCCACTTCGCCCATGAGGAAGAGTTTATGGTCGAAATCCGCTATCCCCGCATCATGGCCCACAAAGGGGAACACCAGTTGTTCACCAAACGCGTGGAGGTGTTCCGCCAGGCCGTGCATGCCGGTGACCGTTCGCTCGCCCTGAACATTCTCCAGTTCCTCAAGACGTGGCTGGTGGAACATATCGGTACCTCCGATGCCCAGGTCAGAGAGCATCTCCAGAAGCAGTCCGGCGCGGCTGCCGGCGCGGTGCAGGGGTAAAGGACGGGGACACGATGCCCTTCAGCTGGCCGGAAGAGTGCAACTACGAAGACGGGACGATGGAGGAGGAGCACCGCGAGTTGATTGGTCTGGTGCAGGACCTCGAGGAGGGGCTCCGCGCCGGCCTTGCCCAGGCGGAACTGCTGGCACGAATGGACCGCGCCTATGCCGTGTTGCGCACTCACCTCGAAGCCGAGGAATCGGCCCTCCGGGCCGCCGGTTACCCCGGTCTCGGAGCCCACCGGGCGCAGCACAACGACATGACCAGGGCGCTGCTGGAATTCCGGGCGAACGTCCAGGCTGGAACCGCCCAGATCACCGAAAGCGTCCTCGACTACCTGTGCCAGTGGTTCCAGACCCACATGAAACACGAAGACCGCGCGGCGGCGGAGTATCTGCGCGCGCTCTCCGCGGCGCGCTAACCGCGCAGCGCTTCTTCGATTGCCCCCAGCGCGGCGGCGCACTCCTGGCGCGGCACATCGTGGTGCGTCACCAGCCGCACCGTACTTGCCCCCACGGCATTGGCCAGCACTCCGGCCCGCGCCAGCCGCTGGCTGCATTCAGCCCCGCTCAGCCCTTTCGCCGCGACGTCGAAAATCACAATGTTTGTCTGCACCGTGGCCATATCCACCGACACGCCGTCGATGCGCAACAGGCCCTCGGCCAGCAGGCGCGCGTTGGCATGGTCCTCGCCGAGCCGCTTCGGCATCTCTTCCAGCGCGATCAGCCCCGCCGCGGCCAGCACGCCCGCCTGGCGCATGCCGCCCCCAAGGCGCTTGCGATAGAGGCGCGCCTGGTCCATCGCCTTCCGCGTGCCCGCCAGCAGGGAGCCGACGGGAGCGCACAGCCCCTTGGACAGGCAGAACATCACCGTATCCACCTCGCGCGCGATGCGGGCCACCCCCACGTTTAGATGCGTGGCCGCGTGGAAAACGCGCGCCCCGTCCAGGTGCACCGGCAGGCCCAGCGCATGCGCCCGCGCGCAGATGTCGTCCATCACCTCCAGCGGCGTCACCGTGCCCCCGGCCATGTTGTGCGTGTTCTCCAGCGAGATCATGCCCGTCGGCGCGGCATGCGGCGAGAGCGGCTTGAGGTGAGGCTTCAGGTGGTCCCAGGTGAGGATGCCGCCCTCGGCCGTCACGGGCCGCGCCAGGCACCCGCAAAACCAGGCCATCATGGCCAGCTCGTAGTTGAACACATGCGAGCGCGTCTCGCACAGAACCTCCTGGCCGTGCGTGGAGTTCACCTTCAGGCCGATCGTGTTGCCCATCGTTCCCGTCGGCACAAACAGCGCCGCCTCCTTGCCGAACACCTCGGCGGCGCGCGCTTCCAGGCGGTTCACGGTGGGGTCTTCCTGATACACGTCGTCGCCCAATTCGGCCGTCGCCATTGCCTCGATCATGGCCGGAGTGGGTTTGGTGACGGTGTCGCTGCGGAGGTCGATCCTAGGGGGCATGTGTTGTTCCGGGCTCATTTCTTCAAACCAGAAATTCCTGAAATACCTCGTTGGAGAGCAGCACGCCGCGCGGCGTCAGGCGCACCCGCGTATCGGCCCGCTCCAGCAGGCCGTCGCGCATCAGCCTGCGGAACCGCTCGCCATATTCCTCGTCATCCTCAGCCGTCACCTCCACCCCCGAGGCCAGCCGCAGGCCGACGAAAAAGCGCTCCGCGGCCGGGTCGGCCGGGCTCTCCTCCGTGACCGGGGAGCGGCCCGATTCCAGCGCCGCCACATACTCCCGCACATCTTCGGCGTTCTGGCGGCGCTGCCCGCCCAGGCACGCATGGGCGTCGGCCCCGAAGCCGGCATACTCTTCCCTCCGCCAGTATTTTAAATTGTGGCGCGACTCCGAACCGGCGCGGGCGAAGTTGGAGATCTCATACCGTTCGATCCCGATTTCGCCCAGCCGCTCCACCGCGCGTTCGTAGAGCTCCACCTGCAACTCGTCATCGGGCACCTCGCCTGCCCCATAGCGCGCGCCGTTGTTGAGAATCTCCAGCCCCAGCCGCGAGTCCTCGTCCACTTCCAGCAGATACACGCTCACATGCGGCACGCCGAGCCGGGCGATCCAATCGAGCGAGGCTTCCCAGGAGTCGCGCGTCTGCCCGGGCAGGCCGCAGATGAGGTCGAGGTTGATCTCGTCGATGCCCGCCGCGCGCAGCGTGGCCACATCGGCCGCCGCGCCTTCGGGCGTATGCCGCCGCCCCGTGCGCCGCAGTTCGGCTTCGACGAAGCTCTGCGTGCCCAGGCTCACGCGGTTGATGCCCGCCGCCCGCCATGCCTGCGCCAGTTCCGCCGTCACCTCCCCCGGCGCCGCTTCCAGCGTCGCTTCCCGCCATGGCCGTCCGGGAATGGCCGCCAGCAGCCGCTTGAGCGCCTCCGCCGGCATCCGCGACGGCGAACCTCCGCCCAGGTAGACGGTCTCCGGTGTCCACGCCCAGGCAAAGGCGGCCATCTCCGCCCTCAGCGCCGCTTCATACCGCGGCTCCCATTCGCGCGGCAACACCCCGCTGGCAAAGTTGCAGTAGGTACACTTCTGCCCGCAGAATGGCCACGAAAGGTAGACGCCAGGCACCGCTTACAGCTCGATCGTCTCGCCCAACTGCTGCGAGATGACGTCGCCCATCAACTCGCGCAGCGTGCGTCCCGTGGCGGCCAGCACAAACGCCCCCCGCGCCTCCACCCAATCCAGCTTGAAACTGGTGGTCAACGCCGACACCCAGATCTGGCGCACCGGCGCGTTGGGGCTCACCACGAACTTCACCGGATGGTCGTCAAACTCCACCGTCAGCGCGCCATTGTTCAGGTCGGCCTCGAAGGCGGGATCCTCCGGGGCCGTGAGGGCGCGGAACAGGTCGTCAAGCGCGGCGTCGGCCTGCAGGCGAAAGGCGTGTTCGTCCATGGGGTGTTCGGCTTCTTTTACAAGGTAGCAGACGGTGAGCGGCCTGAAGTGGGCATCCAACGGCCCGGCGTGAGCATCTGATACCCTACGACTATTCCCATGAAAGCTGGCTGCCTCCGCTATACCTCTCTTCCCGCGACCAGCAAGCTCTATTCGGATTTCCTCTACCACTTCGACCGCGTGCGGCCTTTCTATCACCGCCATCACGCCGACCGCGCGGCCCAGGCCGAGGTGGCCCGCGAGATCAGCTACCCCCCTGAACTGCGCCACTCCATGGTGGCCGCCCTGCGCAAATACAACGGCGATTCGCCCAATCTTCACCTGCTCGCCCAGCCCGGCACCGTGGCCATTGTCACCGGGCAACAGGTCGGCCTCTTCAGCGGTCCCAGCTACACCATCCACAAGGCCCTGACAGCGGCGCGCATGGCCGCGGAACTCACCGCCAGCGGCATTCCCGCCGTGCCCGTCTTCTGGCTCGCCACCGAGGATCACGACTTCGAGGAAGTCAGCCACGTCTGGTCCTGCACGCCGGCCCACGAACCCTTACGCTTCGACGTCGAGGCCAAGGCCAATGGAAAACCGCGGCCCGTCGGCGGCGTGGCCGTGGAGTCCTATCCCACCGCGGCCCTGCGCGAGTCACTCCAGGACTTCCCCTATGGCGGCGACGTCGCCGCGCTGGTCGAAGACGCCTACCGCCCAGGGCGCACCATGGGCGAAGCCTTCGCCTGCCTGTTGAAGAAGCTGCTGCCGCACGCCGGGTTGATCCTCATGGACCCCATGCAGCCGGAGATCCGCGCCCTGGCCGCGCCCTTTCTCCGCGAGGCCGTGCACGCCGCGCCCGATCTGATCCCGGACGTCATCGCCCGCAACAAGACCCTCGAAGCTTCCGGCTATCACGCCCAGGTCCACGTCGACGACAAGTCCTCCCTCTTCTTCCTGCTCGAAAACGGCGAACGCCAGCCCCTGCGCCGCGAGGGCGGGCAGTATGCCGCCGGCAGCCGCCGCTTCTCGGCCTCCGATCTGCAGGCCCGCGCCGCCGAGCTTTCCCCCAATGCCCTGCTGCGTCCCGTCATGCAGGACTACCTCCTGCCGACACTTGCCTACGTCGGCGGCCCGGCCGAACTCGCCTACCTCGCCCAAAGCGAGGTCATCTATCGCACACTCCTCGGCCGCTTCCCCCTCGTCATGCCGCGCGCCGGCTTCACGCTGCTCGATGCCAAGGGCGCCAAGCTAATGGACCGCTACGGGCTGCACCTCACCGATTTCTTCGACTCCTCGGCGGCCCTGCACGAAAAGATTGCCCACAAGCTCGTCCCGCCGCGGTTGAATCAGCGCTTCGTCGAAACCCGCGCCGACCTCACCGCCGCCATGGCCGGCCTCGACGCCGAACTGCTCGCCCTCGACCGCACCCTCGAAGCGGCCTTCCAGAAGAGCCGCTCCAAGATCTTCTACCAGCTCGGCAAGATCGAGTCCAAAGCCGCCCGCGAAGCCCTCCGCCGCGACGGCCGCGCCAACGCCGACGCGGCCTACCTGGAAGGCCTCATCTATCCCAACAAACACCTGCAAGAGCGCTTCTACACCATCCTCCCCTTCCTCGCCCAACACGGCCTCGACCTGGTCGACCGCCTCCATCACCAGATCTGCCTCGACTGCCCCGACCACCTGATTGTGACGGCGTGATACGCTGGCCCTTCCATGGCCACTAATCTCGTCAAGCGCGCCCTCAAAGAGGGCAAGGTGCAGTACGGCACCAACTTCGGGCAGTTCCGCTCCCAGGACGTCCTGAAAATCTTCGCCCAGGCGGGCTTCCACTGGGCCTTCGTTGACTGCGAGCACGGCGGCTTCGACCTGGAAACCGTGCAAGACCTCTGCCGCCTCGCCCCCTTCGTCGGTTTCACGCCCATCCTGCGCGTCGCCGACCTGCAATACTCCCTCGTCGCCCGCTCGCTCGACGTCGGCGCCCAGGGCATCATCTTCCCCCGCGTCGAATCGCCCGAGCTGCTCGAAAAGGCCGTCTCCTGGTGCAAGTTCCCCCCCCAGGGCATCCGCGGCTTCGGCTTGAACGCGTTCCATTTCAACCACCAGCAGCTCAGCATGCCGGAGATGATCGACCATCTGAACGAGGAGACGCTGGTCGTGCTGCAGATTGAAACCAGGAAGGCCCTCGATGCGCGCGAAGAGCTGCTCGCCGTGCCCGGCATCGACGCCGTCATGATCGGCCCGGCCGACCTCTCCATCTCCCTCGGCTGCCCCGGCGAGTTTCAGTCGCCGCTTGTGGTCGACGCCATGGAGGCCATCAAGGAAAGCTGCAACCGCCGCGGCATCGCCCCCGGCACCCAGACCCGCACCCTCAAAATGGCCCGCTTTTGGAAGGAACGCGGCATGCGCTTCCTCGGCTGCTCCAGCGACACGGGCATGTTGTTTGACCGCGCTAAAGAGATCATCACCGAACTGGAAAATTAGTTTCTCCCTTTCCTGCAACGGCTTGGCGTCGTCTCGCGGCGGTCCCCTGCGGCCCCTGTCCGATACTGAAGCCGGAAAGGAGCAACCCCGTGTACGACACCTCACGCGCTGATTGGACGTTGGAACAGCACACAGCCTCACTGGCCTGCAGTGTGAAGGCCGAGGGCAGCCAGGAATGGGCCGCGTGCCGCCAGATGGTCCTCCACATGCTGTCCTCAGAGAAGCTGCACAAAGAGCTCATCGCCGCCATCGAGGCCGATGACGACTGGAAGCTCACCGAACGGCTCTCGCGGGAGCACTCCCGATCCTCCCGCCTCATGAGAATGGCGTTGAGGGAGCTCATGGACCTGCAGACGCAGCGTGCGGCGGCAATGCGCCGGTAGGTCCCGCCGCCGGCGCTACGCCCACGGCGGGTGTGCTGAATTACACGAGTTGCGCGGTGTTGCTGAGCGAACCGATTTCGGGCGCCGAGATCGTCACCACGTCGCCCGGGGCGAGCGCGTCTTTCTCCGTCACGATGATGCCCGTGCCCGTGCAGAGCACGCTACCGCTGGGAATCGAGTTGGCGCGGAAAATGTACTCCACCAGCGTCTCGATCTTGCGGTGCAGCTTCGACGTGTTCACGGCGCCCGTGAAGATCGTCTCGCCGCCGCGCGTGATCGTGCACGTCATGTCGAGGTTGTAGGGATCGGTCAATTCATCGGGCGTAACGATGTACGGCCCCAGCGCGCAGCAGGCGTTGTACACCTTCGACTGCGGCAGATAGAGCGGGTTTTCCTTCTCGATGTCCCACGCCGACACATCGTTGGCCAGCGTGTAGCCAAGCAGCTTGCCGGCGGTGCCCAGCACCACGGCGAGTTCCGGCTCCGGCGCCGTGAACTTCGAGTCGGGCCGGATGCCGATAGCCTGGTTCGGCCCCACACACACACGCGCCGTGCCCTTGAAAAAGCTCTCCGGGCGCGGCTCGCGGTAGACGTAAGCGTAGAAGCCTTCGCGCGTGCCGTGTTCGGCATCGCGGAAGCTGGCGCTGGTTTCGTACGTGCAGCCGCAGGCCCACACCTCGCTGGGGTGGATCGGCAACACCGGCTCAAAGGGCTGGGCGTGCTTGGAAGCCAGCCGCCCCGCCAGCGCCGTGAGTTCCTCGTGCTGGACCTCGCTGCGCCGGATCAGCTCCTGCAGCGTGTAGTAAGGGATCACACGGGCCAGTCCGTCTTCGAAGATGGCGGCCGTGACGCGGCCGCTCCAGTTCACTTGTCCTAGTTTCATGTTGGCTGGTATTTCGTTCCGTTAGTACTTCAGGTAGATCGTCTTCCAGTCGCTGTAGAACTCCATCGCCGCCGGACCCTGTTCCTTGGGGCCGAAGCTGGAGTCCTTCGTGCCGCCGAAGGGAAGCTGATATTCCACGCCCGCGCTGGGCAGGTTCACCGTGAGCAGCCCCGCTTCCATGCCGTAGACGAAGTCGAACACGCGGCTCACGTTGGAGGTTTGAATCGAGGCCGACAGGCCAAACGGAATGTTGTTGGCGATGCGCAGGGCGTCGGCGAAGTCCTTGGCGCGCATGATTGCGAGCACCGGGCCGAAAATCTCCTCCTGCGCCAGCGTCATCGATTCGGTCACGCCGGCGAAGATCGTGGGCTCGATAAAGAAGCCCTTGTCATAAGCGCCGCCCGTCAGCCGCTTGCCGCCGCACAGCGGCTCGCCGCATTCCTTGCGGCCGATTTCGATGTAGCGCAGGTTGACGTCGAGCTGGCCCTGGTCAATCGCCGGACCGATGTCGATGCCCGGCTCCATCCCGTTGCCCACTTTCAGCTTCTTGGTGCGCTCCACGAGGGCTTCGACGAACTTGTCGTAGATGGCGTCCTCGACAATCACGCGGCTCGTGGCCGTGCACTTCTGGCCGGTGGAAAAGAACGCCGCGTTGCAGGTGTTCTCGACAGCGGCGTTGAAGTCGGCGTCGGCCAGCACGATGGTCGGGTTCTTGCCGCCCATTTCGAGCTGGATGCGCAGGCGGCGCTTGGAGGCCTCGGCGTGAATCCAGTTGCCGATGTCGCACGAGCCTGTGAAGCTGATCGCCTTCACCTGCGGCGCATTCACGATGGCCCCGCCGATGGCCCCGCCCGAGCCGGCGATGAAGTTCACAACGCCCTTCGGAATGCCCGCCTCATGGCAGGCTTCGACAATGCGCCACGAGCTGAGCGGCGACGCCGAGGCGGGCTTCAGCAACACCGTGTTGCCGGCGATCAACGCCGGAGCCAGCTTCCACGCCGGGATGGCAATGGGGAAGTTCCACGGGTTGATCTGGCCCACCACGCCGATCGGCTTGCGGATGGCGAACATGTGCACGCGGTCGCGTTCGCTTGGCACCACCATGCCCGGCATGCGCGCGCCCTCGCCGCCAAAGTAGCGGAAAATGTTGATCGCGCGCCGCACCTCGCCCTTGGCTTCGGGCAGCGTCTTACCTTCCTCGCGCGTCATCTCCGCGCCCAGCTGATCGAACTTCTTGTCCAGGATGTCGGCCACTTTATAGAGCAGCGCGCCGCGCGCCGGAGCGGCCATATTGGCCCATCCGGCAAATGCGGCCTGCGCCGATTCCGCCGCCTTGGCCACGTCGGCCGTGGTGGCCTTCCCGAACAGCCCCACCACTTCATCGGTGTTGGCCGGGTTGCGATTCTCAAAGGTATCGCCATCCACCCACTCGCCATTGATGTAATTACGGAAAACTTCAGCGCTCATAAATCCTCTCCTGCCGGATGATGCCGGCCTTCTCACTACGGGAGCAAAACTGCCGCGGCTCTCCGCTACGGCGCATCCCGCTTGGCCGGCTCTGTCTGGAAATACGCATCGTCGCGGGCAAAGCCAAACAGCGACGCAGCGACATTATTCGGGAACAGCTCGATCGACGTATTATACTTCTGCACCGCGTCGTTGTACTTGCGGCGTTCCACGGCCACTTCGTTTTCCGAATGCGTGAGATCGTCGCGCAGGCTGATGAGGACGGGGTTGGGCAGACGCCCGGGCCGCTCCTCAAGTAAGGGATGCAGGCGGGTCACGGCGGTTTCCATCGCGGCGTTCGCGGAGATGCGGCCGCGCGTGGAGCGGGCCGCCAGGAACGCATCGCGGCCGGCCGATAGCTCAGCCAGCGCCGGCCCTGCCAGCGCATCGTGCCGCAGCGCTTCGGCCAGCCGCGGCATCAGCGCCGCGCGCCGCTCCAATACCGCATCGAGGTGCAGCCACGCCTCATGGATGGCGGCTTGCTGCTCGGCAAGCCCGGTGCGGGCCGCGGCCAGTTGGTCACCCGCCACGTAGGCCCCCAGCAGGGCTGCCGCTGCGCCGATGACGGTGGTCGCCTTCATCGCTAGCACACCAACTGCGTCCGCTTGATCTTCACGCCCGTGAGCGGACCCAGCACGGCCAGGCCGATACGCGACGGCTGGAAAAACTCATTCGCCACATCGCGCATCTGCTCCGACGTTACGCCTTCGATGTGCTCCAGCAGTTCGTCCAGCGTCGGGAAGCGGCCAAAGTAGATCTGCTGCCGGGCCAGGTTCGTCATCCGGCTCGATGTCGATTCCAGGCTCAGCATCAGCGAACCCTTCAGGTGGTTCTTGGCCCGCCGCAGCTCCTCTTCGCCCACCAGCTCGTTCTTGAACTTGCGGAACTCCTCCAGCACCAGCGTGATCACCTCGTCCAGCGAGGCGCGCGACGTGCCGGCATACACGCTCAGGTAGCCCGAGTCCTTATAGCTGCTGGCCTCCGAACCCACCGAATAGACCAGCCCGCGCTGTTCGCGGATGTTCTGGAACAGGCGCGAACTCATCGTGCCCCCCAGCAGCGTGTTCATCGTGTAGGCGGCAAAACGGTTGGGATGCGCGGCCGGATACGACGGCACGCCAATCATGAGGTGCACCTGCTCGAGTGAGTTCTTGCGCTTGGTGAGCACCGGGGCCTGCGGCTTGGGCGGGGGCTGCGTCTCCAGCACCGGGCCGGGCGCGAGCGAGTCAAAATACTTCGCCGCCAGCTCGACGATCTCTTCATGGCGCACATGGCCCGCGGCCGTGACGATGATGTTGGCCGGCGTGTAGATGCGCCGCCAATAGTCCCCAATCATCTCGCGCGTGAAGCCGGTGATCGTCTCCCGCGTGCCCAGAATCGACTGCCCCAGCGGGTGCCCCTTCCAGAAGTTGCTCAGGAAGGCCTCGTGCAGCAGGTACTCCGGGTTGTCGACCTCCATCTTCAGCTCTTCCAGGATGACGCCCTTCTCTTTTTCGATGTCGTCGTCGCGGAACACCGGATGCAGCACCATGTCGGCCAACACCTCAAACGCCGCCGGCAGGTGTTCGTCCAGCACCTTGGCGTTGAAGCTCACCAGTTCCTTGCCCGTGAAGGCGTCCAGGTGGCCGCCCAGGCCGTCCATCTCGCGCGCGATCTCCTCGGCCGAGCGCGTCTCGGTGCCCTTGAACACCATGTGCTCGATGAAGTGCGAAATGCCGCTCTCCGGCCCTTCCTCGCGCCGCGAACCGGAGTTAATCCACAGGCCAACCGACACGCTGCGCACATGCGGCATGTACTCAGAGATGACGCGCAAGCCGTTGGCAAGCTGGGTCTGTTCGATTTCGCGGGCAAAGGGCGGACTTGCCGCGCCGGAATGAGATGACATCGTGGTGAAAAACGGTTCCAGCTTCCGAGTTTAGCAGGCGGTGTGCGCCAGGGCGGTGGGAAAGGCCGCGGCGAAAGCCCGCTGCTACACTGGGCTCGATGAAGCCCGTTCTCATCGGCCGGGAACTGCCGGAGATGGCCGAACTGCTGCCCCCGGGCGAGCCGGCGTTCCGCGCCCGCCAGCTCTATGAGGCGGCCTATCGCAAGCGCGTCGCCTCGTGGGATGGGATCACCACGTTCGGCAAGGCGCTGCGCGAAGCCATGGCCGAGCGGGCCGATTTCGGCCTGCCCGAGGTGGCCCAGGAGTTCACCTCAAGCGACGGTACGCACCGCTACCTGCTTCGCCTCTCCGACCTCCGCACCGTCGAAACCGTCTTCATGCCCGAGGACCGCCGCGACACGCTCTGCATCTCTACCCAGGTAGGCTGCCCGGTGGACTGCAAGTTCTGCCTCACCGCCCTCATGGGCCTGGAGCGCAACCTCACGGCGGGCGAAATCGCGGGCCAGGTGCTGGTGGGCGCGGCCCGGCACGGGCTCGACCCCACCTCGCGCCAGATGAACGTCGTCATGATGGGACAGGGCGAACCGCTGCTGAACCTCGACAACGTGCTCAAGGCCACGCGCATCCTCTGCGACGAGCATGGCGTGGGCATGAGCGAGCGCCGCATCACCGTCTCCACGGCGGGCATCGTGAACCGCATGGAGGCCCTCGGCCGCGCCGCCGTGCGCCCCAAGCTCGCCATCTCCCTCAACGCCTCAAACGAGGAGCAGCGGCGCGAGCTGATGCCGATCACGAAGAAGTGGCACCTCAAGGACCTGCTCGACGCCTGCCGCGCCTATCCGCTGCGCACCTGGGAACGGCTCACCTTCGAATACGTGCTGCTCGGCGGCGTAAACGATTCCGACGCCGATGCCCGCCGCGTGGTGAAGCTGCTCGGCCACTTGCGCTGCAAGGTGAACCTGATTGCACTCAATCCAGGCCCGGGCATCCCGTTTGAAACGCCCTCCGAGGAGCGCGTCGAAAGCTTCCGCCAGGTCGTGCTGCGCGTGATCCCCTGTTTCGTGCGCAGGCCGCGCGGCCGCGACATCTATGCCGCCTGCGGACAGTTAAAAAGGATGGCCGAGTCCGATGTGGCGGCGGCGGGCAAGGGCGCGGGCGACGGTCTTGTTGCCATCGGCCCCGCGCTGTGACATAACAAGCGGCATGACACGCCGCGACTTTCTCGCAGTCACTTCAGCCGCCGCGGCGGCCGCCCCTGGGATGGCGGCTGAAAAGGCGGCTCACAAATCCACCTCGGAAACCCTGGTTGCCACCCTCTTCAAAAGCCTCACCTCCGAACAGCGCCCGGCCGTGGTGTTTCCGTTTGACCATGCCCTGCGCTCCAAGGTCGACGCCAACTGGTTCATCGTCCCGCAAAGGATCGGCCAGTTCTTCAACCGCGACCAGCAGGCGATGATCCGCGAGATCTTCACCGGGCTCTACCGCCCTGAGTTCGCCCCCAAGGTGATGGCGCAGGTGAAGGAAGACGCCGGGGGCATTGAGAACTACTCGGCGGCGCTGTTTGGCGAGCCCGGCGGGAAGTTTGAGTTCGTCATCACGGGCCGCCATTGCACGATGCGCTGCGATGGCGATTCAGTGGACGGCGCGGCCTTTGGCGGGCCCATCATGTACGGCCACCAGTCGGGGCCGAACGATATGGAGGCGCCCGACCACGGCCAGAACGTCTACTGGTATCAGGCCCGCCGCGCCAACGAGGTGTTCGCCGCCCTTGATGGTAAGCAGCGCGAATTGGCGCTCGTGAAGCGCGCCCCGCGGGCTGAGTCGCAGAACAAGACCGTGCAGATCAAACCGCAGGCCGAGCGCGCGGGCATCCCTGTGGCGGAGATGTCGAAGGACCAGCGCGGCCTGGTGGAGAAGGTGCTGGCCGACCTCCTGCTGCCCTATCGCCAGCGTGATGCCGCCGAGGCGATGAAGCTCGTCAAGGCGCGCGGCGGCGTCGAGGCACTCCACATGTCGTTCTACAAGAATCTCGACGTGGGCAACGACGGCGTGTGGGACGTCTGGCAACTCGAAGGCCCCGGCATGGTCTGGTATTTCCGCGGCTACCCGCACGTACATACCTGGGTCAACGTGCAGGCATAATCGCACCGCGGCGGAATTTTCTTCCGCGTGGATCGTAAGAACATCCATGAACAGGATTCGTGTGTATCTGCTCACCCTGGCCGTCTGCCTCGCCGCGCCATTGTGTGCACAGGAGGCTTCCCAGGCCATCGCCACCTTGGAAGGGCCGCGTACCTTTGAGCGGGACGGCACGCCAAAGCAGGAAACGCTCGCCCAGGCCATGCAGCGCTTGCACGTACCTGGCATGAGCGTCGCCGTGATTCAGAACTTCGAGATCCACTGGGCCAAGTCGTGGGGCGTGGCCGATGCCGAGACCGGCGCGCCGGCGACCAACGAGACGCTCTACCAGGCGGCCTCGATCAGCAAGCCGGTGGCGGCCATGGCCTCGCTTAAAGCGGTGCAGGACGGGCGCTTCGGCCTGTTGCAGGACATCAACACCATCCTCAAGTCGTGGAAGCTCGCCGGAAGCCCCTTTGGCGGCGGAGGCGTGGTGACGCCCTACACGCTGCTCAGCCACACCTCGGGCACGGGCGACGGCTTCGGCTTTCCCGGCTACGACCCTGGCGCGCCGCTGCCCACGATCCCTCAGATTCTGAACGGCGAGAAGCCATCGAACGTGGGCCCGGTGAAGCTCGTGCGCCCGGCAATGCAGGCGTTCCACTACTCAGGCGGCGGGGTCACCATCCAGCAACTCGCCCTCACCGATGCGGTGCGCAAGCCCTTCCCCGCCATCATGAACGATTGGGTGTTGAAGCCCATCGGCATGACCAACAGCACCTATGAACAGCCCTTGCCCAAGGCACGAGAGCAGCAGGCGGCGCGAGCCCATGGCCGGGATGGCGCGCGCATGGGCCCGCCATGGCATGTCTATCCGGAACTGGCCGCGGCCGGATTGTGGACGACGCCGACCGATCTGGCCAGATTCGCCATCGAGGTCCAGAAGACCCTCGCCGGCGGCGGTGGCCGTGTCCTCAAGCGAGCCACGATGAAGGAGATGGTGTCACCGGTGGGCGTGGGCGATTGGGGGGTGGGCTTCACGGTCCAGAAGAGGGGGCAAGGCTACTACTTCCAGCACGGCGGCAGCAATTGGGGCTTCCAGTGCTTCCTCATCGGCCACGTCTCGAAGGGCTACGGCGCCGTGGTGATGACCAACGCCGACGGCGGCGGCGCGCTGCTCTTCGAAGTGGTCGAGCGCCTGATGCGCGTCTACCAGTGGGACATCCTGGATAAGCCGGTTCCTCGATAAGCTGCGCTCAGGACCGTTTGCCGCCCGTGAGGCGGGCTTCGAGCCAGATGGCGAGCGTAAGCAGGAACACCATAATCGTCCCGGCAACGGGCAGGGCCATCACCACCCAGACGCCCCAAAAGTGCGACCCGATGGCGACCGTCACCGGGGCCAGCAGTCCGCCGGCGACCGCCAGCGAGAAGATGCCGTTGAAGAATCCGGGGTGATAGCCGGGGAAGCGGTGGCCGATCTTTTCCACCACCAGGGGATAAATGAGGGCCGACCCGGCGCCCAGCAGCAGGACTCCTACCCAGGCCCCGCCGCTGTTGTCGGTCCCCATCAGCAGCAGGCAGCCGAGCATGGCCAGGGCGGCGCTGGAAATGAGCAACTTGCCGTGGCCGACCACCTTCAGCAGGGCCTGTGTGCCGACGCGGCCCACCAGCAGGGCAAGCCAGAACAGGGCCAGCATCTGCAGGGCGTCGTCCGGAGCCACGCCGGCGCGGTGGACGGCAAACACAGTGAGCCATCCGGCCACCGTCCATTCATTGCCGAATTGGAAGAAGAGCAGCAGGCTGAACAGGACGGCGGCGGGGGAGCGGAAGTCGCGCCACATCTCGGAAAGGGCCGTGTGCCTGTGGGGCACGGGCGCGGCAAACTGGCGGCGGGCGAAGATGCCGGCGGCAAAGCCGGGGAGCAGGGCGGCCAGGATCAGGCTGCTGCGGCCCGTATAGACATAAAAGGTAGAGGAGAGAAAGAGGGCCATCAGGAGGGAGCCGAGGCCGAAGGCGATGCCGGCGAGGTTGACCGTGGAGGCGGCGTCGCGTTCCCAGGTCAGACTGAGGCTTTGAAAGGCTGACCGGTTGAGCATGCCGGCCGAGAGGCCGACGGTGAACATGCCGAGCGCCCGCCACGGCCAGTCCACCGGGGGGCTGACCGCGGCCAGGTAGAGCAGCGAGGCCGCAGCGAGTCCGCAGGCGGCCACCACGACGAAGCGAATATCCTTTTTTTCCAGCAGGATGGCGGAGACGCGGACGGAGGCGACCAACCCCGCGCCGAGGGCCAGGAAGTAGACGCCGATGGTGAGAAAATCCTCACTGATGTGGTGGCCCCAGGAGGGCAAAATGGCCCCCGGAAAGCACATCAGCAGCCCGGAAAGAAAGAAGACACTGAGGGCTGTGCGCGCGCTGGCGGCGCGGTGGGCGTACACCGGACCTGCGGACACGGCAGGCGTGATCGGCTCACTCATGGACACCCTCGCATTCTAACCCAGCAGGTAGGGTCGGGGACTCGGTGGAGGGGTGGCGTACGGGCAAATCCTCCCAGATCGTGGATGTGGAGTAGGGCGAATCTCCCAAAAACTGTATACGTACCGAGAGGGCGGATTGATATCACACAACTTGCAGGTGGTGAGTGTTTGGCTGGCGGCGTGCTACTGAGGGAGTGGGTCTTTAGAGGTTTTCTTCTTTGGTGTGGTTGCCTCCTTTTCCAAGCGTTGCGGCAGTACACGCTTGAGCGAGATCGGCCAAACCGCCCCGGGCGCACATTGTGCACTCGGGGCTTTTGTTTTGAATCGCGGGGCTTTCCTTGAATCGCGCACAACGGAGCCGGGGTGGCAAACAGCGCCACCCTCGACCCTGTGCGCTCCGGACCTTCCTTGACCGCGCACAACGGAGCCGGGGTGGCAAACAGCGCCACCCTCGGCCCTGTGCGCTCCGGACCTTCCTTGACCGCGCACAACGGAGCCGGGCGACAAAAAGGCATCGCCCCGGCCCTGTGCGCTCGAGAGCGGGCGGCGGCGGTTACACTGGTAGTTCCACATGATTGGCCGGCTCTATGCCCGTTGGATGGATCGTTGGGAGACGGAACTGGCGAACCGGGACACAAACCGGACCGTGCGGCCGTTTGAGTGGGGGTTGGACTGGCTGGAGCTGACCTCGCCGGATGGGGACCGGGGGGCGTTTGAGGCGTTTGCGGCCTGGTCGGCGGAGCGGATTGCGCGTTCCGAGGAGTTTTTCCGGCACGTAGCGCCCGAGGATGCCCGCTTGGAGTCAGGCGGGGCGGGATCGGGCGGAACGCTTACCTTCACCAGCACCATCCCGTCGCCGCATCCGGAGAACAACGTGGTCCACGCCGAGTACTTCCCGGCGGAGCAGGCCGGGGGGCGGGCGGTGGTGGTGGTTCCGCAGTGGAACGCGGATTTTGAGTCGCACCTGGGGCTGTGCCGCCTCTTGAACCGGTTTGGGCTGTCGGCGCTGCGGTTGAGTCCGGCCTATCACCATAAAAGGATGCCGAAGGAACTGACGCGGGCCGATTACCATGTGTCGGCCAACCTCGGGCGGACGGTGCAGGCGACGCGGCAATCGGTGTTGGACGCGCGGGCCTGTCTGGACTGGCTGGAGGGGCGCGGGTATACAAGGCTGGGGATCATGGGGACGAGCCTCGGGTCATGCATCGCGCTTCTCACGGCGGCGCATGAGACACGGCTGCGGACGGCGGCATTCAACCATGTGTCGATGAACGTGGGCGACGTGGTGTGGTCGGGGATGTCGTGCCGGCACATCCGGGCGACCATCGGCGGGCGCGTGACGCTGGAGCAGTTGAACCGCTGCTGGGGGGTGATCTCCCCGTCGGCCTACCTTGACTTACTCAAGACGCGGAGCAACGCGAACCTGCTGGTGTGGGCGCCGTACGACACGACGTTCCGGGCCGAGTATTCGCGGCAGGTGCTGGCGAACTTCAACCGGTTGGCGATTCCGCATGAGGTGGTGACGCTGCCCTGCGGACACTACACGACGGCGAAGTTCCCCTTTAACTGGATGGACGGGCTGTCGCTGGCGCGCTTTCTGCGGCGGACGCTGTAAGGCCAGTTGAGGTAAAGCCGGGCCGCTCAGGGCCGGGCGGCGCGGGGGCGCAGGGGGCGGTCGGCGGCGTGGTGGGCAATGCGGAGTTTGCGCTCCAGGGCGCGTCCGGCGCGCTCGGCGGCCGAGGCGATGGCGGCATGGAGGTTCTCGTGGCGCTCGCGGATGACCACCGGCTGGGGGAGGCCGGCATCGACGCGGATGAGGCAGCATTTGTCCACTCCTCCGCGCGGTCCATTGACATCGGAGAGGAGCACGGTGAGCCGGGCGATGCGCGCCGAAAAGCGGCTAAGGGCGAACCGGAGGCGGCGCAGCACGCCCTCGCGAAGCTCCGGGGTGAGTTCGATTCCGTGGGTGGTGAGATGGAGTTTCATAGCTGTATGGGCCCATCTTGGGGCTGGCTGCTGGAATCGACAAATAGGAAGTTTCACATCCATTCATCGGTTCAAACGATGTATAGTCGGGGCATGGAATGGATCAATTACCACCACCTGCTCTACTTCTGGACCGTGGCCCGGGAGGGCAGCGTGCGCAAGGCGTGCGAGACGCTGCACCTGGCCCAGCCGACTATCAGCGGGCAGTTGCGGCAATTGGAGGACTCGCTTGGTGAGAAGCTGTTCGCCAAGTCCGGGCGGGGCCTGGTGATGACCGAGGTGGGGCAGGTGGTGTACCGCTACGCGGAGGAGATTTTCGGCCTTGGGCGGGAGTTGCAGGACGTGTTGAAGGGGCGTCCTAGGGGGCGGCCGCTGCGGCTGTTCGTGGGCGTCTCCGACGTGGTGCCCAAGCTGATCGCCTACCGCATCCTGCAGCCGGCCTTGCAACTGGCCGAGCCGGTGCAGTTGATCTGCGAGGAGGACTCGACGGAGCGGCTTCTTGCCGAGCTGGCCGAGCACAGGCTGGACGTGGTGTTGTCGGATGCTCCGGTGACGCCGCAGGTGCGGGTGAAGGCCTACAGCCACCCGCTGGGGGCTTCGACGATGACCGTGTTCGGGACGCCGGAGCTGGCGGCGCGGTTCCGCAGGGGGTTCCCGCGTTCGCTCGACGGAGCGCCGTTTCTGTATCCGGCGGCGGGGTCGAACCTGCGGCGGGGGTTGGAGCAGTGGTTCGACGAGCACGATGTGCGGCCGAATGTGGTGGGCGAGTTCAAGGACAGCGCCTTGCTGAAGACGTTCGGGCAGGCCGGGGCGGGGCTATTTGTGTCGCCGGCCGCGATCGAGCGGGAGGTGCGGGGGCAGTACCGGGTGAACGTGGCGGGGCGGTTGGACGAGGTTTCCGAGCGCTTTTACGCCATTTCGGTGGAGCGGCGGCTGAAGCATCCGGCGGTGATCGCGATCACGGAAGCGGCCCGCGGCCAGTTGTTTGCCTGAGGCGGCCGGGGCGGAGGATTCATCGAAATAGACGATGAAATGTCTTCAAAACATCTATTTGAACAATTCATGAGAAGGCTCTAGGTTGGTATTCGAAGGCCGGCACGCAAGCCGGTCCGAAGCAAAAACCAAGAGGAGACCAACCATGAAGACAATGATGTTGATGGCCAGCTGCCTTGCGCTGGCTGTATCCCCGGCGGCAGCTCTCGATCAGGAGTTCGCCGCCCAACTGCTGGAGTCGGCGAAGAATATTGAGCGCGATGCCGGGCTGGTGAGCACGGCGTTGAAGTCGAAGGCGATGGACGCCGGCGATGTGCGCACGAAGATTGACGCCATGAGCGGCGATGTGACGAAGCTGCAGGAGCTGGTGTCGAGTTATGAAGCGGGCCATCCGCAGATGAGCCAGCGGGACGCGGCGGAGTGGAAGCAGGTGAAGGAGAAGGTCCAGTTGCTGGAGATTTTCCACGGGCAGAAGCAGAAGCTGGCCTCGGGCGACCTGAACAAGAACCGCACGCTGCTGCGGGCGCATGCCGAGGGTGTGTCCCGGCGGGCGCTGAAGTTGCAGCAGACGGTAACGCGCCTGCAGAAGGGGCCGTTGTCATGAAGGCTGCCAGCAAGAAGCCAGCGGCGGTAGCCGCAGTGAATGGGGGCGAGCAGGCAAACGGCCTGCCGCCCCTGACGGCGAGGATCGCGAACCTGGCCCATGGCTACTGGGAAGCCGAGGGGCGTCCCGAGGGCAAGCACCTGGAGCACTGGTTCCGGGCCGAAGCCGAGGTGACGGCCGGAGAGCCGAATGGCGTCGAGTAGGCGAAGCCTGGGCGCCGTTGGAACTGAGATGATTTTGGCCGGGAGCTGGATGGCTCCCGGCAATTTTGCTTCTGGGGGCTGGGGCGACCCGGCGAGGACACGGTTACGATCGCCGGCGGCGCAGCGCGGCGAGCCCGGCGAGCGCGGGCAGGACAAGCAGGAAGGTGGCCGGCTCGGGGACGGGGGTGGTTCCCTGTGCGACCTGGAGGTTGAGGGTGAAGTCAAAGGCGCCGAGATTCACGCCGCCCTGCTGATCGCCGGCCCAGGGAGAGGTGGCGGTGTAGGAGGTGGTGGAGCCGGGGGCGGGGAGGCTGAGGCCAAAGAAACCGCCCGTACCGAAGCAGCCGGCGCCGGTGAAGCAGCCGAGTCCGGCGGCGCCGCCCTGGTTGAAGAAATTGAGGATGGAGACCGAGGCTGAGGTGACGACGAGGTTGGCGGGGATGAAGACGGAGAAGTTGTCCTCGTAGTCGGAGCCGGTGGGGGAGCCGTTGACGAAGCCGGAGATGGTGTTGAGGCCGAGATCGGCTACGAAGGTGGGGCCGGCGGAACCGGGGTGGTCGGGCGGTTCAGTGATGGCGAGGGGAGCGGCGGAGAGGAGGCTGGCCGCGAGCAGGGTGAGGACGAACGGGCGTAGGTTCATGAGTCTTTCTCCGATGCTGACCAACGCGATGAAAGAGGACGACGGAGGAGCATTAATCTCATTTCATCTACCATTTCCGGATGTGGTTTGGGACGCTCAGGCGGCTTGGGGAAGAGGCGATTTGCCCAGGCAGCAGTGTTTGAATTTGCGGCCGGAGCCGCAGGGGCAGAGGGCATTACGGCCCGGGGCGGCGGGTTTGGCGATGGGGGTTGGTTGGGGTTCGGCCGGGCGGGGCCTGGCGCGCAGTCCGCCGCGGTTGGTGTGGGTGGCGACGACGACATCGCGGGGCAGGGCGGCGAGTTCGGGGTCGTGCTGTTGCAGGTGGCGGGCGAGCTGCTGGCGGCGGAGCTCCTCATAGGCATAGCGGCGGCGGCTTTCATAGGCATGGAGGAGGCGGATGCGGCGGACGGTCTCCGGGTTTTCCAATTCGGGGTCGGCGGTGATGTGGTGGACGAGGAATCCGGCGAGCACCGTGTTGACGGCGATTTCGTGGAAGAAGAACTCTTCGACGGCGTTGGCGGGATTGAGCACGGGACGGAGCGTGGCTTCGTACTCGGCGATGGGGGCGGGGGTTTCGAGTTGGTTCGACATGGCGTACCTCTACTGCCATCGTATACCCGCCTAGAGGCAAGGAAACCTCTGTAAGTGATTGATAATAGAGGGAGAAATATTTGTGATCGCAATTGTGGCGGGGATGCTATAGTGGCAACTCGGACGACATGGAGCGGGCATCGAAGATTCTCGGCAGCACACGGTTGGGGCGAAAGGTGTGTTCGCAGGAGCAACTGGCGCACGCGGTGTGGCGGGCGGCGGTGGGGAAGCGACTGGCGGCGCACGCACATCCTTCCTGGTTGACGGGGAAGCGGCTCACCGTGGAGGTGGCCGATGAGATGTGGGTGGCGCAGTTGGAGCCTTTGCTGCCGCAGATTTTGAAGAAGATGGTGTCGGTGGCGGGTTATGCGATGGTGGAAGAGGTGAGGCTGGCAATTGCGCCGCGGCGGCGGGCAATGGCGGTGGAGCGGAGCGCGGCGGGGGGGAGGCAGGGGCGGTTGCCGTTGGAGGATGCGCGGGAATTTGTGGAGGATCCGGTGTTGGCGCGGATTTACGCGAGCGCGCGGCGGCGGGCGATGGAGGCCGAGCAGAGGGCGCGGCCGCAGGCGATGGCGGCGCGGGCGGGCTAGATTGCGCGCGGGCGTTGCTGCGGGGGCGGGGCGGGGCGTGTCAAAGTAGAGAGAGTCCCATGAAAATCACGGAAGAGCAGGTCCGCTATGTGGCCGATCTTGCGAACTTGCGGTTGACGCCCGATGAGGTGTCGCGCATGGCGCGGGATATGGAGAGCATTCTGGGCCATATTGACAAGTTGAACGAACTGGATACGACCGGTGTGCCGGCGATGGCGCAGGTGTTGTTCGACGCCGAGGAGACGGCCACGCTGCGGGCCGATGCGGAGAAGGCGACACTGCCGAACGAAACCGCCTTGCAGAACGCACCGCAACCGGGCGGGGGCTTCTTCAAGGTGCCCAAGGTGATTGAGCGGTAGGGGATCGAGCGGACACCATGGATATTGCCAAGCTGACGATTGAAGGAATCAGGGCAGGACTGAAGGCCAAGCAGTTCACGGCGCGCGAGGTGTGCGAAGCGGCGCTGGGGTTTGCCGGGGCCGAGAATCCGAAGACGAACGCCTATCTGCTGTTGAGCGCGGAGCGGGCGCGGGCCGCGGCTGACGCCGTGGACGCGAAACTGGCGCGCGGCGAGGATGCCGGGGCGCTGGCGGGTGTGCCGGTGGCGGTGAAGGATGTGATTGTCACCAAGGGCGTGCGGACGACGTGCGGCTCGCGGATGCTGGAAAATTTCGTGCCGCCGTATGACGCCACAGCGGTGCAGCGGCTGGAAGCGGCGGGCGGCGTGATCATCGGCAAGGCCAATTGCGATGAGTTCGCGATGGGCTCGTCGAACGAGAATTCGGCGTATGGTCCGGTGCGGAACCCTGTCGATTTGGAACGGGTGCCGGGCGGGTCGTCGGGCGGGTCGGCGGCGGTGGTGGCGCAGGGCACGGCGGTGGTGTCGCTGGGCTCGGACACGGGCGGATCGATCCGGCAGCCGGCGAGTTTTTGCGGCGTGGTGGGTGTGACGCCGACCTATGGGCGGGTGTCGCGCTACGGGCTGGTGGCGTTTGCGAGTTCGCTCGATCACATTGGTCCGTTCGGGCGGAATGTGAAGGACGCGGCGACGCTGTTGGAAGTGATCGCCGGGCGCGATGAGATGGACGCGACGAGCGCGTTTGCACCGGTGCCGCGGTATGGCGAGGCGATGACGGGCGATGTGCGCGGGATGAAGATCGGGCTGCCGAAGGAGTATTTTGCCGGGCTGGCCAGCGAGACGGGCGACCTGATCATGCGCGGCGTGGAAGCGCTGAAGAAGTTAGGTTGTGAAGTAAGGGAAGTGAGCCTGCCGGCGACGGAGTGGGCGATTTCCTGTTACTACATCATCTGCACGGCCGAGGCGAGTTCGAACCTGGCGCGGTATGACGGCGTGAAGTACACGATGCGCAGCGCGGATGCGAAGACGCTCGCCGATATGTACCGCAACACGCGCGGCGATGGATTTGGCGCGGAGTGTAAGAGGCGGATCATGCTCGGCACGTATGTGCTGAGCCATGGTTACTACGATGCTTACTATTTGAAGGCGCAGCGGGTGCGTTCGCTGATCTCGCAGGATTTCCAGAAGGCGTTCGGCGAGGTGGATGCGCTGATTACGCCTGTGTCGCCGTTCCCGGCGTTCAAGCTGGGCGAGAAGCTGGACGATCCGCTGGCGATGTACTTATCGGATATTTACACGATCACGGGCGATCTGGCTGGGATTCCGTGCATGAGCGTGCCGTGCGGCGCGACGGCGGCGGGGCTGCCCGTGGGGATGCAGATTCTGACGAACCACTTTCAGGAAGGCCCGATGTTCCGTCTGGCTGAGGCTTTTGAGCGCGCCGGCGGAGTGGCGGGCGCGTAAACGAGCACCCGGCGGAGAAGCCGCCGTAGCAGAAGCATCCGGCGGGCGAGCCGCCGCATCCAATAGATTTGGCCGTGTGAAGGCCTCATAAGGAGAAACTGGGAATGCCTTTTGAATTACCTGCCCTGCCCTATGCGCACGACGCGCTGGAGCCGCATATCGACAAGACGACCATGGAGATTCACCATGGAAAGCACCACAACGCGTATGTGACGAACCTCAACAAGGCGCTGGAGTCGGCGCCGGAGCTGGCCGGCAAGTCGCTTGAAGAGCTGCTGGCGAACAACCTGGCCATTGTGCCGGATGCCATTAAGACGGCGGTGCGGAACAATGGCGGCGGCCATTTCAACCACTCGCTGTTCTGGAAGGTGATGGGTCCGAAGGGCGGCGGGGCGCCGGTGGGCGAGCTGGCCACGGCGATCACGGGCGCGTTTGGGAGCTTCGACGATTTCAAGACGAAGTTTGGCGCGGCGGCGGTGGGCCGGTTTGGCTCGGGCTGGGCGTGGCTGATCTGGAACGGGAAGGCGATTGAGATCACGTCGTCGCCGAATCAGGACGGGCCGGTGATGGAGGGTAAGTACCCGATCATCGGGCTGGATGTGTGGGAGCACGCTTACTACCTGAAGTATCAGAACCGGCGGCCGGACTATATCGGCGCGTGGTGGAACGTGGTGGATTGGGCGGTGGCCGAGGAGCGGTTTAAGGCGAAGAAGTAAGAGGGGCGCGACGCGTTGCGTCGCTGAGCAATGCGATTGCTGGAGCCGGGGATGGCGCTCTTTGGGGCGAGGTTCCCGGCTTTGGTTTTGAGGCATGAACAGCGCGAGCATGGTCTGCGTCCAGCCGTTTACCGCAGACGGTGCCCAAGCCCCTGGGCGCGGTCAGCTTTCGCCTCTGGCACCTTGGATCCAAAGTGCGGCCCTTCCCTCGCGCTGCACCACCAGCGTAACCTGAACGGGCGCTGGTGATTCAGCTCATCCGGGGCCTAATGGTATGGGGTACGCTGAAGAAAGCTGTATGGCGACGCAGAACACGATCCACCTGCCCGAAGAACTGTTGGTCGAGTTGCGAGCACAGGCCGCGATGGAGGGTAAGTCGGTGGATGAACTGGCGGCGGAGGCTGTGCGGCGGGGGCTTGACGAACGCCAGTGGAGCGACCTGATGGAGTACGGGCAACAGAAGGGCTTGGCCTCCGGCCATGCTGAAGGTGAAGTGCCCGAAATTGTGAAGCGGCGGCGCAGGACGCAGGGCCACTGAGTGCGCGGCGTCACGTTTGACTCCAACATCTACATTTCGGCATTGGTGTTTGGGGGCGAATGCGGCCGCCTCGTTCGCATGGCTCGGGCGAGGGAGTTCCAGCTTGTTGTTTCAGAAGTGATACTCAGGGAAGTGATCACGGTGCTGCGGGAGGATTTCCACTGGGAGCCTTACCGCTTGCAGGATGCCCGGCAGCGGATGCTCTCGATTGCGCGTGTGGTGATGCCGGCGCTGACGATTCAGGTGATCGGTGAAGATCCAGACGATGACCGCATTCTCGAATGCGCTGTGGCGGGAGAATCGGAGTTTCTCATTACACGAGACAAGGACTTGTTGCGACTGGTGACGTATGAGGGAATCATGATCGTCACGCCGACACAGTTCCTGACACAATTCATGGAGCCTTAACCAAAGCACGTGAGGTGGGCAAGGCCTGCTCACGCGACAGGCCAGCTACCATAACGAATGATGCGACCAGCGCTTACTCTGCTCGCCTGCGCCATGTTGACAGCCGCCGCCGAACCACGACATATCGAAGGCAACCGGCGGTCAGCGGTGCGGGTGGTGATTTATGAAGACCTCGCCTGTTCGGATTGCGCGACTTTTCGCGCCGTGATGGACGAGACCCTGTTGCCGCGCTTTGCGGCGACGGTGGCGTTTGAGCATCGTGATTTTCCGCTGCCGAAGCATATTTGGGCGCGGCGGGCGGCGCTTGCGGCGCGGCACTTTGAGCGGGTGAACGGGGACGTGAGCGTGGCGTGGCGGCGGTTCGCGCTGAAGCACCTGCGCGAGATCACGGACGCCAATTTCAACGAGTACCTGGAGCGTTTCTCGCGCGAGCAGAAGGCTGACGCCGATGCCGCGGTGAGGGCGCTGGCCGACGCGGCGCTGGCGGCGGCGGTGGAACAGGATTACCAGGAGGGCGTGGCGCGGGGCATCTCGCGCACGCCGACGGTGCTGGTGAATGGCGCGCCGTTTATTGAAAAGTTTCCGCTGGAGGAGATTGTGAACGCGATTGCGGCGGCGGTGAAGGAGAGCGGGCAATGAGCAAGCCGGTGGCGGTGGTGACGGGGGCGAGCCGGGGCATTGGGCGCGGCATTGCGACGGAGCTGGCGAAGACGCATTCGGTCGTCGGCACCTATCGCGGGCGGCGCGATGCGGCGGAGAGCTTGCAGGCCGAGACGGGGTGCGAGATTTTGCAGTGTGATGTCGGCTCGCGCGAGGATCATGCGGCGCTGCTGGGGTTTGTGCGGGAGAAGTTCGGTCGGCTGGATTTGCTGGTGAACAATGCGGGGATGGCTCCACGCGAGAGGCGCGATGTGCTGGAGGCGAGCGAGGAGAGCTTCGATGAGTTGATCGCCACGAACCTGCGCGGTCCGCACTTTTTGACGCGTGACGCGGCGCGGATGATGGTGGCGCAGGGGAGCGGGCGGGTCGTGTTCATCACGTCGATCAGCGCGTATACGTCGAGCGTGAACCGGGCGGAGTATTGCATTTCCAAAGCGGGCCTGAGCATGAGCGCGCAGACGTTTGCGGCGCGGCTGGCGCCGGAAGGCGTGCTGGTGTTCGAGGTGCGGCCGGGGATTATCCGCACGGACATGATTGCCGCCGTCGAGAAGACCTATGACGACAAGATCGCTGGCGGGCTGTTGCCGCAGCGGCGGATGGGGGAGACGGCGGACCTGGCGAAGTGTGTGCGGGCGATTGCGGAGGGCTATCTGGATTACTGCGCCGGGCAGGTGATCAACGCCGACGGCGGGTTCCACATGCGGACGTTGTGAGAAGGGGTGTGGTGGTGGGGGTGAGGGAGCGCGGGGCGCTCCCTCGATGGGTGAAGCCTAGCAGGTGACGGCGCCCTTGGAGGCGGAGCTCACCGAATTGCAGTACTTCAAATAGACGCCCGATTTGTACTTCAGCTCGGGGGCCTTGAACTGCTGCAAGCGAGCGGCGATCTCTTCGGCCGGGATGGCGAGGTGGATGGTGCGCTTTTCGATGTCGATGGCGATGGGGTCGCCTTCGCGGACGATGGCGATGGGGCCGCCGTCGATGGCTTCCGGGGCGACGTGGCCGATCATGAAGCCGCGGGTGGCTCCACTGAAGCGACCGTCGGTGAGGAGGGCGACGGAATCGCCCAAGCCCGCGCCGACAATGGCGCTGGTGACGCCCAACATTTCGCGCATGCCGGGGCCGCCCTTGGGGCCTTCGTAGCGGATCACAAGCGTGTCGCCGGGGTTGATCCTGCCGTGGGTGACGGCGTCCATGGCGTCTTCTTCGCGATCGAAGACGCGGGCCGGTCCGGTGTGGCCCTTGCGCTCGATGCCGGTTACCTTAATGACGCAGCCTTCGGGAGCGAGCGAACCCTTGAGGATCACCAGGCCGCCTGATTTCTTGATGGGCGCGGAGACGGGGCGGATGACATCCTGGCCGGGGGTTTCCTTGGCCGTGGCCGCCTCTTCGCCAAAGGTTTTGCCGGTGACGGTGATGCAGTCCTTGTGGATGTAGCCGCCTTGGAGGAGGCGCTGGGCGATGACGGGGATGCCGCCGGCGCGGTCGACGTCGACGGCGGTGTATTTGCCGGCGGGCTTGAGGTCGCACAGCAGCGGGGTGCGCTCGCTGATGGCCTGGAAGTCGTCCATCTCAAGTTCGACGCCGGCGTCGTGGGCCATGGCGAGCAGGTGGAGGACGGCGTTGGTGGAGCCGCCGGAAGCGGCGACGCTGGCGATGGCGTTTTCAAAGGCCTGGCGGGTGCAGATGTCGCGCGGGCGGATCTCCTTGGCGACGGCGTTCATGATGAGTTCGCCGCAAAGCTGAGCGACGTCGTTTTTACGCAGATCCACCTGGGGGACGCTGGCCGTGCCGAAGGGGGAGAGGCCGATGCATTCCATGACGGTGGCCATGGTGTTGGCGGTGTACTGGCCGCCGCAGGCGCCGGGTCCGGGGCAGGCGTGGTTTTCGATTTCGAGCAGTTCGGCGTCGGTGATGCGGCCGGCGGCATGGGCGCCCACGGCCTCGAAGACGTCCTGGACGATGATGTCCTTGCCGTGGAGCCGGCCGGGCATAATGGTGCCGCCGTAGAGGAGCACGCTGGGGACGTTGAGGCGGAGCAGGGCCATGGCGGCGCCGGGGATGGTTTTGTCGCAGGCGACGAGGGCGACGAGGCCGTCGAACATGTAGCCGCGTGTGCAGAGCTCGATGGAGTCGGCGATGAGGTCGCGCGAGACGAGCGAGGCTTTCATGCCCTCGGTGCCCATGGTGATGCCGTCGGAGATGGCGATGGTGTTGAACTCCATGGGCGTGCCGCCGGCCTTGCGGACGCCTTCCTTCACCTGTTCGGCCAGGGCGCGCAGGTTGTAGTTGCACGGCATGGTTTCGATCCAGGTGTTGGCGATGCCGATGATGGGCTTTTTGAGGTCGTCGTCAGTGAAGCCGATGGACTTGTAATAGGACCGCGCGGGCGCACGCGTGGGGCCCTGCGTGATCGTGTAGCTTTGCAGTTTCATGGGGACACGACCAGTGTATAACGCGGTGTTGGATTGGGCCGCGGCGGGGGACCGTCGTATGCTCAAGGAATGGCCCGAATTGCCTGCATCCATGCCCATCCCGATGACGCCGAGATTTTTCTTGGCGGCACGCTCGCTCTGCTTGCCCGCAAGGGTCACGAGGTCACCGTCGTCACGATGACGCCGGGGGACTGCGGCACCAAGGAGCACCCGCCGGAGGTGATTGCGCGGATGCGCCGCGCCGAAGCCGCCGCCGGGGCGGAGATGATGGGGGCGAAGTACCTCTGCGCGGAGTTCCGCGATATGGCGGTGTTCAACGACGATGAGTCGCGGCGGCGGGTGACGGCGATTGTGCGCGATTTGCGGCCGGACCTGGTGTTGACGGCCTCGCCTTCGGATTATCACTGCGACCATGAGGCGACGTCGTACCTGGTGCGCGATGCCTGTTTCGGAGCGGGATGTCCGAATTACGATTGCAGCTCATATTCCGACGCTCCGGCGCTGGAGTTCATCCCGCACCTTTACTTTGCCGACCCTGCCGAGGGAACGGACCGCGAGGGGCGCGTGGTGCGGCCGGATTTCGTGGTGGACATCTCGGCGTCGTTTGCCACCAAGCGCGACGCGCTGGCCTGCCATGCTTCGCAGCGGCAGTGGCTGCTTGACCACCATGGCATGGACAACTACCTGGACGAGATGGAGAAGTGGACGAAGGCGCGAGGCAAGCTGGCGGGGTTGCCGCATGGCGAGGGCTTCCGGCACTACAAGATTCATCCGTATCCGCAGGCGCCGTTGCTGGAGGATTTGCTGGGGGTGGAGTTGGTGAACCGGTTTGTGTAGGGGGGCGCGTGCGGGTAACATGTCGCAGGCAGCTTCTCTCACGAGCTGAATTAAGTGAGCTTCTCACCCGACCATCGAGTTCGGATCGTTACCTGTCTGCGTTATGCTTCGTACATCCTCTTCAGGGGGCTGACCGTGGGGAGAGTCGATCTGGTCGAAGACTCAGACTTAACTGGTTCAGGAGGAACTCTTCATGGAGCAAAGCTTCGCCGGTGCGCTGGCCGTTGTTCTCCTATTGAATCTCGTGCTGTTGCTTGTGCTTCTGTATCGCTCATTTGCGCAGGTATCCACAGGGGGGCAGGAGATACGTGAGGAGCTTCGCGCAGCGAGGCAAGAGTCAAACGCGCATGCCCGGGAACTTCGTGAGGAGCTATCGAGTGGGGCACGCGCCGCCATTGATTCAGTTGAGAAAGGGCTGGAAAAGCTGAGCCAGAGTCAACAAGCGCATCGGAGCGAGATTGCCGAACGATTGAACGAGTTTCAGGGCGGTAGTCTCGATGCATTTGAGCGGGTGCGTACAGCCATGGATGAGCATGGCAATCAAACCTTGACGGCCCAAGAGCGTGAATTTGCGCGAGTGCAGCAGGTGATTGAGGCGCGCTTCGAGAGTGTAGATAGGAAGATCTCCGAGGCGGCCGATGAAGAGAAGGCTGCCATGCATGAGCGGTGGACTGGCTACTCCAACAGGCCGCGTAAAATCCAGAGTGTAAATTGAGGGCTTGACAAGGGCCAGCCGTTGCCGGCTCCAGTGGAAGTATTCCGGACTTTCACCGAAGGAGATGACAACGGATGGCCAAAGACAGAATAGACCGC
>JAFLBB010000302.1 GCA_017304135.1 Acidobacteriota bacterium
CCCCGCCGTATGCCCCATCAACTGCCGCAGCGTCACCGGCCACTGCTTCTTCGGAAACGCCGGCACATGCTTCCCGATCTCCTCATCCCACCCCAGCCGGCCCTCTTCCACCAACCGCCCCACCGCCGCCGACGTCAACGCCATCGACGCCGTCCCGAGCCGGAACCGGTGCTCCGGCGTCACCACCACGCCGCTCCTCACATCCGCAAACCCAAGCCCCTCCGCCCACACCAACTCGCCCCCCACGCCCACCGCCACCGATACGCCCGGCAGGTTCTGCTCCGCCACGCTCTCCCGCATCAGCGCCCGCCCCCGCTGCACCGCCCCAGCCCACCGCTCCGCCACCGCACCCCGCATCACCCCCGGCACACTCGCCGCATTCGGAAACAGCGGCTTCGCCGTCAGGCTCACAAACACCCACATCCCCGGAATCCCCACCACCACCAGCCCAACACTCGCCAGCGCCACCACGACACACCCCGGCACTCGCCGCTTCGCCCTGTTCTTCCCGTCAAGCATACAATTCACCAAGTACTTTATAATGACAAGCGCCGCCTGTCAATTCCCATTCCTTCCCCCGCCACCCCCATGCGATCATGCAAACACCAGCCATGAGCATCTACGACACCCTCGGCGCGCGCACTATCATCAACGCCAAAGGCACCTCCACCCGCGTCTCCGGCGCTCTGCTCCACCCCGAAGTCACCGCCGCCATGCAGGAAGCCGCTCAATACTGCGTCGACATGGCTGAACTCCAGGCCTCCGCCAGCAAGATCATCGCCGAAGCCACCGGCGCCGAAGCCGGCATCGTCACCTCAGGCGCAGCCGCCGGACTCCTCCTCGGCACCGCCGCCTGCATCGCCGGCCTCGACCCCGCCAAAATGGCCCGCCTCCCCGACACCACCGGCATGAAGAACGAAGTCGTCATGGTCCGCAGCCAGCGCAACCAATACGACCACGCCATCCGCTCCGCCGGCGTCCGCATCGTCGAAGTCGGCCTGCCTGACCGCATCGCCGGCGCGGGCGTCCGCGACGCCGAACCCTGGGAAATCGCCGCCGCCGTCACCGAACGCACCGCAGCCATCGTCTACGTCGCCAACTCCAACGCCCACCCCACCATCGAAGAGGTCGCCCGCGTCGCCAACTCCCAACACGTCCCCCTCCTCGTCGACGCCGCCGCCCAACTCCCGCCCGCCTCCAACCTCCGCCGCTTCACCGCCGCCGGCGCCGACCTCGTCGCCTTCTCCGGCGGCAAAGCCATCGCCGGCCCCCAAGGCTCCGGCATCCTCTGCGGCGCCCGCGACCTCATTATGTCCGCCGTCCTCCAGCAACTCGACCTCGACATCGCCTGGGAGCAATGGTCCCCGCCCCCCACCTTGATCGACAAACACCGCCTCGCCGGACTCCCCCCGCACGGCATCGGCCGCCAGTGCAAGGTAGGCAAGGAAACCATCGTCGGCCTACTCGTCGCCCTCCGCCGCTTCTCAGCCGAGAACGAGCAATCCCGTCACGACCGCCTGCTAGCCCTCGTCAAGCGCATCGATTCCGCCACCGGCGCCCTCCGCAACGCCCGCACCGAAATCCGCACCGGCGGCTCCACCCCCCGCTTCATCCTCACCCTCGACCGCGCCTCCAAACTCTCCGCCATGGACCTCTGCATCGCCCTCCAAAACGGCACCCCCTCCATCCACCCCGACCCCTCCCAAACCCCCAACGGCATCCTCTCCTTCAACCCCACCGCCCTCCGCCCCGAAGACCCCGACGCCATCGGCCGGCGCCTGCGGGAGTTGGTGGGGTAGCATGACCTGCGAGCGCACTCACCCGCTATCCCCGCGCACATCCGAACCTGACATAAACTAACTTCGCTCCGAGAGTCAGGTCGACCTCCGCTGGTCACAGGTAAAGCCGGATCGCCCTCTCGATGTTCGCCCGTGCCCCGGTCTCCGTCTCGCCCGCCGACGCGCACCCTGGCAGTCCCGGACTCACAGCCGAATAGTTGTTAGTCCCGAGATCAAGCGCAAGCACGGCACGAAATGTACATCTTTGATTTCGGCTACAGAAGCGTTAACGTTGCGGCTCCTTAAGGTGCCCCGGGAACTGCTGTTTCTGAATTCGCTTCCGGAGCTTGTCCTGCATTCGCTTCGTGACCGCACCAACGGCTGCGTTGATGGATGCCTGCCACATACTGGTTGTTTCTTCCTTCCATACCAGTCTCCCTGTTTGGTCATAACACTGGACTTTCAATCTATCTGTCTGTCCCCATCCTGTGGATAGCGCGAAATACAAAACTCCATCCGCCTTCGCCTCTTTCGCCGCGCGGACTATTCCGCTGACTGACGTCATGTTGCCGCTGGAGTTCACTTCTCGGAGCTCCACGACGCGAACACCACCTTGCGCAAGCACTTCAGTCAATTCGAGGTAGACCTGTTGCAGATACTCAGTTGGACCAAATCCCGTAACATAGATGCCGCCAAGCTCTGGGGCGGGCGTCGTTTCAGCGCGAACCACCGGCCGTCCTGTGGACCCAGTGGATCGAAGCGCCTCGAGACGCGCCACTGGTTGGGATGCGACTGCGGTAATTCGATCCAGTATCCCGCGGGCATAATTGATTGGAACAGCAAAATTCAGATTCTGGCTCTGGGTCACAGTAAAGCTCAGTACCCCTACAGCCTCACCAACCTCGTTCAGCAACGGCCCTCCGCTACTGCCAGGACTTGCTGATGCGGATGTTTGAATTAACCTCATTCCATCCGCATCCGTACGCAATGCAGAGACGATTCCATCGGAAGCCGATTGCTCTAACCCACGCGGCGCACCCATGAGTAGCACAAACGCACCGACCTTCATTTCGTTTGAGTTCCCGAGCTTGATGACGGGCACGTCGAAGGCTTCGACCCTGATGATCGCGAGGTCTCGAGCCTTGTCGGCGGCAATCACGAATCCACCGCGAAACACCTCTCCAAAGGCCGTTCGAACAGCCAACTGGTTGGCTCCTTCAATCACATGGTGGTTGGTGATCAATGTCCCGTTCGCGTTGACGAAAAAGCCGCTTCCTTGGCTCACGTCAGTCTCAACGACGACTATGGCCCGAGATGTGCTCTCGACAACCGTGGGCCAAGTGGGCTGGGCTTGCATCAGCCCGGGAATGATGAGAGGCGCAATTGTGCGGAATAAGGTGGAGATGGATAGATTCATGTTTTGCTCCATTGCCCAACGCAACCGAGCCGGATCGGTGCAAACGGGAAAACAGGCGAGTCAAATGATGTTCCAGCCGACCAAACAATCCCCAACATTCTTGCTGATTGTACGCCAAATCGATTGGCAGATTATGGCCAAGGCATGGTGGATACACCAAGACCTGCGTAACTGGACGCCATCCCACTCGCACTACCCCCGTAACTCTACCTCAATCTCCTCCAACACCGCCGTAAGCGACTGCTCCGCCCGCATCTCCTCCCAATAAATCTGAATCGCCTCCACCGCCCGCGTCCGCAACTCCTCCACCGTGCCACCCGTCACCAGAATCGTAGGAAGCTCCGGCACATGCGCGCTGAGCCCTGAAGGCCCCCGCTCCAGCACGATCGAGTAGCTGCGGGTCATATCTGATCGTCCCCCCTACCCCACCTCAAACACCGCCTCCACCTCCACCGCCACCCCCGTCGGCAGCGACACAAACCCCACTGCCGACCGCGCATGAAACCCATCCCCCGTCTTCCCGAAAATCTCATGCAGCAAGTCCGACGCCCCATTGATCACCAAGTGCTGCTCAATGAAATCCGGCGCCGAATTCACACACCCCAGCAGTTTCACCACTTTCAGCCCATCCAGCGTCCCATGCGCATTCCAAACCGAATTCAGAATCTTCGCCGCGCAATCCTTCGCCGCCTCGTAGCCCTCCTGCGTCGTCAACCCCGCCCCCAGCTTCCCCTTCAGCGTGCTCACGTGCCCCGACGTGATCAACTGATTCCCTGACCGGATGCACAAATTCAAATACCCCGGCGTCTGCTTCTCAAACACAATCCCAAGTTGTTCGGCTTTCTGTTGTGGCGTCATAGCGTGATCCCCATTGTACGAACCGCCACCAACCCCGCGCACCCCACGCTCCGCTTCCCGCGCCCCGCACCCGCGCGATAATATCCACCTGGACTCCACCCGCCCCATGCCCCCCTCCCCCATCCGCGCCCAAGCCGCCGCCCGCGAAGCCAGCGTCCGCGCCAAAATCCCCGGCTCCCTCGCCCGCTACCAC
>JAFLBB010000303.1 GCA_017304135.1 Acidobacteriota bacterium
TACTGCACCAGGTACTTGATCCCTCCATTCGCCCCCGCAGCCACCTTGAATTCGAACTCCAACTCAAAGCTCCGGTATCTCCCCACCGTCCACAGGTCGATCACCTTCCCCCCACCCACCGGCCGCAGCGCCCCCTCCTCCACCCGCCAACTCTCCCGCTCCAACCCCGCCGTCACCGGCGCCCGCCACCCGTCCATCCCCCTGCCGTCAAACAGCACCACCCACGGCGCCTGCGCCATCAGGTTTATCGCAACGAGCACCAGCAGGATTCGGATCATGACGGGTCACGGCAGTATACCCCGCGTTTTCCCGCCATCCAACCGTCACCAAACTGCCATAATCGATAAAATGCTCCGCTCCCGCCCAGCCGCGCTCCTCCTCGCGCTCCTGTGCGTCCCCGCCGCCGCACCCCCCGCCGCCGCCCAAAAATCTGAACCCGAACCCGCCAAACCCACCGCCGAGACCACCCCCACCCCACAGCGGACGGATCTGAACCTCCTCGGCAAAACCAACGCCCAAAACGGCGAAAGCCGCCGCAATGAAAACGTCCAGTTCAACTTGATCGACAACAACGCCCTCAAGGAACTGAACACCCGCACCGGCACCACCGCCACCCTCTTCCCCGAATTTCGGTCCGATCGCTCCTATTTCGGCGGCGAGTTCGGCGTCGCCCCCTCCGCCGCCGTCCACATCGCCCCCGCCAAGCCCGCCCCCTGGCACGGCAGCCTCTTCTTCACCCACGGCAACAGCGTCTTCAACGCCCGCTCCTTCTTCACCGTCGGCGAACTCAAACCCGCCCACGAAAACCAGTACGGCGCCACCGTCACCTTCCGCCTCACCCCTTCCACCCACGCCACCTTCGACGGCTCCCAGAATCGCGTCCGCGGCTTTGTCAACGGCAACGTCCTCGTCCCCCGCGCCGATGAACGCACCCCGCGCCTCACCGACCCCGCCCGCCGCGCCCTCATTCAACGCTTCCTCGACGGCTTCCCCGCCGAACTCCCCAACCGCACCGACATCAACGAACGCGCCCTCAACACCAACGCCCCCCAAGCCCTCAACGACAACAACGCCTCCCTCCGCCTCGACCACCAACTCTCCACCCGCGACTCCCTCTTCGCCCGCTACCACTTCACCTCCCAGTTCGTCGACGCCTTCCAACTCGTCGCCGGCCAGAACCCCGACACCACCACCAAGGCCAACACCGCCACCCTCACCTGGAACCGCGCCTGGACCGCCCAAACCGTCACCCAAACCTCCGCCGCCTTCGACCGCGTCACCTCCCTCCTCCTCCCCGAGCCCAACGCCGTCGGCCCCCAGGTCAACTTCTCCAACGTCATCACCACCCTCGGCCCCGGCTCCTCCATCCCCATTGACCGAGCCCAAAACCGTTACCGCCTCTCCGCCTCCTTCCAGCAAGCCCGCGGCGCCCACAACTGGTACGCCGGCGGCGAACTCCTCCGCCGCCAGGTCAACGGCTTCGAAGCCTCCTCCCACCGCGGCAATCTTTACTTCCGCAACGACTTCGGCCGCGACGTGATGACCAACTTCCTCCTTGGCATCCCCAGCCGCTTCTCCGGCGCCACCGGCAACGCCACCCGCGCCTTCCGCACCTGGGAACCCTTTCTCTTCGGCGGCGACCAATGGCGCGCCACCCCCTGGCTCCAGCTCTCCTACGGCCTCCGCTGGGAATTCGCCGGCGCACCCTCCGAGGCCAACCGCCTCACCCCCGTCCCCTATCCCAGCGACCGCAACAACCTCGCCCCCCGCCTCGGCCTCGCCTTCCAGCTCCCCGGCCGCGCCGGCGCCCTCCGCGCCGTCTACGGCCTCCACTACAGCGAAATCTACCCCGTCACCTACGGCCAAACCCGCTACAACCCACCCCTCAACCAAAAATTCGAAATCCTCGTCCCTGACCTCCTCCTCCCCTTCCAGCAGCTCAACATCCCCGTCGACCCCACCGCCCGCAGCACCTTCGTCGACGTCGACACCCACCTCCGCAGCCCCTACGTCCACCACTACAACCTCATCTGGGAGCCCCGCCTCAGCCGCCACCTCCGCCTCCAGCTCGGCTACCTCGGCAGCCGCTCCAACAAGCTCCTCTTCATGTGGTACACCAACCGCGCCGTCCCCGTCCCCGGCGTCCCCCAAACCACCGCCACCATCACCGAACGCCGTCCTGACCACCGCTATTACGACCACCGCCGCATCGTCAACGGCTCCCGAGGCTACTTCGACGCCGGCCGCGCCACCCTCGTCATGCCCGGCTTCCACGGCTTCTCCTGGGACGCCTCCTACTGGTGGAGCAAAGCCATCGACCTCGGCGGCGCCTACACCTCCACCGGAGCCGGCGACGACGGCCGCCAGGGCCTCGCCCAAAGCGAATTCCAGGTCTGGAACGATATGCGCGGCCCCAGCGTGTTCGACCAGCGCCACGCCTTCCTCCTCCGCGCCAACTACGCCACCCCCCGCCTCGCCGCCGCCCACTCCCTCACCCGCCTCGTCTCCAATTGGGAGATCTCCGCCGTCACCCTCGTCAAAACCGGCACCCCCTTCACCGTCTTCAGCGGCTCCGACGCCCCCGGTTACGGCAACGTCGACGGCGACCAGGGTGACCGCCCCAACATCCTCGACCCCTCCATCCTCGGCCGCACCGCCGGCCACCCCGACACCTCCCGCGCCCTGCTCCCCACAAGCGCCTTCTCCTACATCGCCCCCACCGGCCTCCGCGGCAATCTCGGCTCCAACACCTTCCGCAAAGCCGGCATCGCCAACGTCAACCTCTCCCTCCAGCGCTCCTTCACCCTCCCCTCCGACCTCCGCCTCCACCTCCGCGCCGAAGCCGTCAACGCCTTCAACACCCCCCAGTTCGCCGAACCCTGGCGCGAGCTCTCCAGCCCCAGCTTCGGCTTCATCACCAACACCCTCAACGACGGCCGCGCCTTCCGTTTTCACCTCAAACTCTCCTTCTAGCGCGCCTTGCCTCCCGCTGGCCTTACACTGAAAAGGTCCCCTATGCGCACACTGGCCGTCCTCTTTTTGTCCCTCTGCTGCTACGCCCCCCTCGCCACCGCCCAAACCAGCCTCGCCGGCAAGCTCGACCGCCAGCGCGCCACCTTCCGCCACATCCGCCAGGGATGCGGCAACGACGCTAATACCACCAACACCCAGACCCTCCCCACCACCGCCCGCACCGCCGATTTCACCGGAGGATTTGGCTGCCCCTCCTTCACCTCCGACAACATCCGCCTCAACTGGGTCCTCCCCACCTCGCCCATCACCGCGTCCATCCCCGCCGACAACGCCACCACCGTTCCCCTCACCGCCCCCGCCAACGACAACCTCTCCGTCTCCATCGCCGGCGCCGCCGCCTACCTCGACAGCACCAGCGAAGTCCACTCCTTTTTCTCCCGCGCCACCCTCAGGGAATTCACCGGCGGCCAGTGCGCCAACGCCCAGAAAACCGCCAGCACTAACCTCGAAGGCGTCGGCTCCGTCGAACTCGCCGTCTCCGCCCTTTGCACCCTCGACCAGGCCCGCTTCCTCACCATCGTCCCCGGCAGCATCGTCAAGCAGAACAACCAGCTCACCGCCTTCGAAGCCGCTCTCACCTTCGAAGGCGTCGTCGATCTCGCCCACGGCAACCAGGTCGGCGCCCCCGGCTGGCGCGGCGGAGCCTTCACCATCACCGTCGAGGCCATCTACAAGTTCACCGTCGACGTCGTCCAGCCCCCTCAGCCCCAAGCCCCGCGCATCAATCGCGGCGGTGTCGTCGATGCCGCCCAGTTCCAACCCGCCCTCTCCCCCGGCGGCATCGCCACCATTTTCGGCTCTGACCTCGCCGCCTCCGTCGTCAGCGCCTCCACCGTCCCCCTGCCTACCGCCCTCAACGGCGTCCGCGTCTTCATCCACGGCATCGCCGCCCCCCTCTTCTTCATCGCCCCCGGCCAGATCAACTTCCAGGTGCCCTTTGAAGTCCCCGCCGGCGCCACCGTCGAAGTCCGCGTCGAACGCGACAGCCTCCAATCGACCGCCGAAACCGTCCGCGTGAACGAGTTCGCACCCGCCGTTTTCGTCGATCCAGCCTCCAAGGACCCCATCGTCACCCGGCACCCCGACAACGCCGTCATCACCGCCGCCAACCCCGCCCGCCCCGGCGATGTCCTCATCCTCTATCTCACGGGAGTCGGCGGACTCAACACCCTCCCCGCCACCGGCACCCCCACCCCCGGCTCACCCC
>JAFLBB010000304.1 GCA_017304135.1 Acidobacteriota bacterium
GGGGCAGGATGCGCCGAGCATTGGGCGGGAGCTGGGGGCGGACCTGTTGTTGGAGGGTTCGCTGCGGCCGTTGCGGGAGGGCGATGGGGCGCGGATGGCGGTGATGCTGCAACTGGTGGATGCGCGGAGCGGGCTGGTGGTGTGGACGGAGCGGTTTGAGTGCGCGCCGTCGTTGTGGGACGAACCGGCGCTGGAGGGGATGGCGGGGGCGGTGCGGACGGCGGCGCGGGGGCGCGGGGTGTAGGCGGGGGAGTCCGCTGGAGGCTTGCTTTGGGCCGTTCAGCCGTGATCCAATGCCCCTCATGCGAATTTCCATCCCTTTGCTTGTTTTTGCCGCGTTGAGCAGCGTTGCGTTTGGGCAGCAGGACCATAGCTCGACGGCGGCCAGCGCGCGTTCGTACCAGAAGAATATTGGCGGTTATGTGCAGCGGGCGGCGGAGAAGGTGTCCGAGGCCGATTATGCGTTCAAAGCGACGCCGGAGGTGCGGAGCCTGGGGCAGTTGATCGGCCACATTGCCGATGCGAATAACAACTACTGCGCGGCGGCGGCGGGCGAGGCGAATCCGAACCCTGGCATCGAGAAGAGCAAGACTTCGAAGGCCGATTTGACGGCGGCGTTGAAGGCGTCGCTGGATTATTGCGCGAAGACGTATGACGCGCTGACGAACGAGAGCGGGAACCAGATGATGAAGTTCCGGAATGCGGAGCGGTCAAAGCTGAGCCTGCTGATGTTCAACACGATTCACATGAACGAGCACTATGGGAACATCGTGACCTACATGCGGTTGAAGGGGATGACGCCGCCGTCGTCGGAGCGGTAAGGGGGGACGCGGGGTAGTTGGGGGCGGCGCGGGGCGCCGCTATTCCGAGAGCGTGATGCCGAGGCGGGCTGCCGTCGGTTTGAGGCGGCCCGGCTCGTGGCAGGAGATGCACATGTTGTCGACCTCGTTGGTAAGGGCGGGGAGGGTGGCCCAGCGTTCGGCGCGTTTTCCGTAGAGGGAGCCGGCGAGTTTTTCGCGCATAAGGGCGATGACGCGGTCGCGTTCGGGGCGGTCGCCGAGGCGGTCGGAAGCGAAGGCGATGGAGGACCAGAGTTCGCCGCGCATGTGGGGCGGGAGGGTGTCGAAGGCGCCTTTCTGGAGTTCGGGGACTTTGGCGAGGAGGGCGCGGCCGTCGCGGTACATCCAGGGTTTGTCGGCTTCGCGGGCCCACAAGGCTCCGCTGACGAGTGTGCTGCCGACGATGATGTGGGCGCCGGCCTGGGGGGCGCGGCCGTTCCAGATGGCGTCGCGGGTGGCGGCGGCGGTGGCCATGGCTTTGTCGTAGGCGGCGGCGTCGCTTGAGGCCTGGGCTTTGCGCATGGCGTACATTTCGGCCATGTAGCGCCAGGCGAGGGCGTTTTCATCAGTGGGGTTGGCGGCGAGGTGGCGGTCGAGTTTGGCGACGCCGCTGGCGAGGGCGGCTTCGTCGCGGGCGATCCAACCGGCGAAGACGTCTTCGCGGACCCAGGTGTGGATGGTGAGCTTCTCGGGCTTGTCGAGCGAGGCGGCGAGGGCTAGAAGGGGCAGGGCGAGAGCGAGAAGGCAACGCGGGGCGGACATGGGGTTGAGTGTAGCGCGGGGTGGCGTCAGGGGACAACGAGGGCGGCGAGTTGCTTCCAGTCGAGTTCGTCCCACATGGGGACGAGTTTGAAACAGCCCTGCGGGGGGACGTCGGAACGCGGGCGGTCGCGCAGAGTGAGTTTGCCATTGGCGAGGGTGGCGCAGAGGCTGATGCTGCGGAGGAGGAGGATTTGCGGGGCGACGCGGGGGAGCTTGGGGTCAAAGTAGTCCCAGTTGTCCGTGACGAGGCCGGTGCAGTTGGGGGTAGAGCCGGAGGGCTGGATCATGCCTTTGATACCGTAGCGGCCGTCCTGGCTGGGGGAGGGCGCGAAGCAGGCGGGGCGGGTGGCGTCGGCGGGGGTGAGGGCGGCGAGGCGTTTGGCGGCTTCGGCGTGGGCGTCGAGGGGGTTCCAATACCAGAGGCCGTCTTTGTCGCGCTGGGGGTTGGCCTTTTTGGCGGCGAGGTCGCGGTTGTAGAGGAGTTCGCGTTCCATGCCGGCGACGCGGCCCTGCCACTTTTGGGGATTGGAGGTGCGAAATTCGCCGGAGTATTTTTCGAGGTGGGCGCGCATCTCCTGTTCGTAGGCGGGGGACTGGATGCGGTCGTTTTCCTTTTTCAGACCGGCGAGTCTGTTTTCGGCGGTGGCGCGGTCCTGTTCAAAGAGGGTCATGGCGGCCTTGAGGACGCGGGCGTAGGGGGCGGCGATCCAGGGGTCGCGGTTGGCGCGGGCGATGACGAGGTCGCCGCCGTCATAGACGGGCCAGCCCTGGTAGCGGCCGATCTCCGTGGGGCGGGGATAGAAATCGATGGGGTCGCGATCGCCGTTGGGCTCCCTGGCGACGGGCTGTTGCTGGAGGTGGCCGGGGAGGCGGTTGAAGTAGTGGTAGACGGGCGTGGTTTCGCCGCCGGTAACGGGGACGAAGACGCCTTTGTTGAGGACATCGGTGGTGTAGAAGGGGAAGATGCCGATGTCGTAAGGGAGAGGGGCGCGGGCGAGGGGGAACGTGGATGGCAGGTCGGAGGGGTTGGTGTAGTTGTAGTTGCGGCTTTCCTTGACGAAGAAGCCGATGCGGGCGGTGCCGGTGGGGGTGGCCTGGTAGAGGTCACTGAGCTTGTCGAATGAGGCGCGGATGGAGGCGAGTTCAGCGGCGGTGATGGCGGCGGAGGCGCCTTTGGAGCTTTGGGTCTGGAAGGGCTGGCGGACCCAGGTTCCTTTGCGGAGCCAGGCGTAGCGGCCGGTTTTGTTGGGATACATGACGAGGCCTTCGGGATTATCGGGTCCGAAGGTGGGGATTTGGGCCCAGAGCGAGATGGCGGTGAGTCCCAGCAGGAGTGCGCGCATAGGGCCAGGATAGACTAGGAGGAGGCTCTCGCGAGTTTTGTTTTTCGCATGTCCATGCGGCGTAAACCCGAAGTGATGGCTCCGGCCGGTTACTGGCCACAGTTGCGCGCGGCGGTGGAGGCGGGGGCGGATTCGGTGTATTTCGGGCTGCATCACTTCACGGCGCGAGCGAAGGTGGGGTTTGCGCTTAGCGAGTTGCGGGAGGTGTTCCGGACGCTGCACGGGCGGGGTGTGCGGGGGTTTGTCACGTTCAACACGCTGGTGTTCGATCACGAGTGGCGGGAGGCGGCGCGGGCGCTGGAGGCGATTGCCGAGGCGGGGGCGGACGCGGTGATTGTGCAGGATGTGGGGGTGTTGCGGTTGGCGCGGGAGTTGTGTCCGGATTTGGAACTGCACGCTTCGACGCAGATGAGCATTACGGATGCGCGGGGGGCGGAGTGGGCGCGCGAGATGGGCGCGTCGCGGGTGACGCTGGCGCGGGAGTTGTCGCTTGCCGAGATTGGGGCGATTGCGGGGGCGACGGCGGCCGAGGTGGAAGTGTTTGTGCATGGGGCGCTGTGCGTGGCGTATTCGGGGCAGTGTTTTTCGTCGGAGGCATGGGGTGGGCGGAGCGCGAACCGGGGGCAGTGCGCGCAGGCGTGCCGGTTGCCGTACGAGATGCTGGTGGATGGGGTGCTGAAGCCGCTGGGGGATGCGCGGTATCTGCTATCGCCGGGGGATCTGTATGCGCTGCACCAGGTGGCGGAGTTGATCGAATGCGGCGTGGCGGCGTTGAAGATCGAAGGGCGGTACAAGGACGCCGATTATGTAGCGGCGGCGACGCGGGCGTACCGGCGGGCGGTGGATGAGGCGTGGGAGAAGCGGCCGTTGACGATCACGAAGGCCGAGGAGTTGGCGCTGGAGCAGGTGTATTCGAGAGGGTTGGGTCCGTTTTTCATGACGGGGACGGATCATCAGGCGGTGGTGCGGGGGCGGGCGCCGAGGCATCGCGGGGTGTTGATGGGGCGGGTGGCGTTGGTGGAGGCGGCGGGCGTGGTGATGGAGCCGGGGGAGGCGCATGCGATTGCTCCGTTGAAGGCGGGCGATGGGGTGGTGTTCGATGCGGCGGATTGGCGCGATCCGGGCGAGGAGGAAGAAGGCGGTCGGGTGTATGAGGTGACAGCGCGCGTGGCGGGGAGAGTGGAGCTGCGGTTTGGCGGGGGCGATGTGCGGTTTGGGCGGATTCGGGTGGGCGACCTGGTGTGGCGGACGCATGATCCGGCGGTGGACAAGGCGCTGAAGCCGTACCTG
>JAFLBB010000305.1 GCA_017304135.1 Acidobacteriota bacterium
CCCCCGCCAAATCCGCCGCCCGCGCCCCAGCACCTGCGCCCGCCACCCGCGCAGCAACTTGTCTGGAAATTTGTCTTGACTGATCGTTCCAAACATGGGAAGCTGTGAATGCCCGAAGCGAGTTCCTCATGCCCTGGGACAAACAGTTCGACATCGACGTGGCGCTGGACAAAGCCAAAGAGGTCTTCTGGACCCACGGCTATGAGGCGACCTCGATGGAAATGCTCCTCAGGGCCATGGGCATCAACCGCGGCAGCTTCTACGACACGTTCAAGAGCAAACGCGACGTCCTCATCCGCTCCCTGCGCCGCTACGACACCGACAACCGCGCCTCCGCCATTCGCGCCGCCGCCGCCGGATACCCTCCCCGCGAAGCCATCACCGCCGTATTTCGTAGCATGATCGATGGCTCCCGAGGCCCGCTGGGCCGTCTTGGCTGCTTCCTGGTCAACTCCGCCCTTGAGGTCGCCCCCCAGGATGAAGAGGTCTCCCTCATCGTCCGCGAAGGCCTCCGCGACGTGGAACGCTTTTTCGCCGATCTGGTCCGCGCCGGACAGGAACAAGGCCAGATCCCCCAACACATCGACCCCACCGACATGGGCCGCACTCTCATGAGCCAACTTGTCGGCCTCATGGTCCTCCTTCGTTCGCAGGCGCCCAAAGCCACACTGGAGTCCGTCGTCAGTCAGGTATCGCGCCTGCTCACGTGAAGACATAAATTTTTTTGCTCTTGTCTGGAACGTTTATTCCAGACAAAGCATCCAACCACCCGAAAGGACAAACTCACATGACCAACCTCAAACCACGCAACGAACAAAACGCCCCTGAGCCTGCCCGCGAAGTGCTCGCTCAAACCAAGAAGAGCTTCGGCTTCATTCCGAACCTCCTCGGCAACATGGCCAACGCTCCCACGCTCCTCAAGGCCTACCTTGCCGTCGGCGCGCTTTTTGACCAAACCTCGCTCACCGCAACGGAGCGCCAGGTCGTCCTGCTCACCGTCAGCACCGAAAACGCCTGTGGCTATTGTGTCGCCGCCCACACCGCCATCTCCGGCATGCAAAAGGTGTCCTCGCAGGTCGTCAACGCCATTCGCGAGGGCGAACCCATCGCCGACTCCAAGCTTGAGGCCCTGCGCGTCCTCACCAGGGAAATCGTCGAACGCCGCGGCTGGCCCTCCGCCACTGCCTATGAGCGATTCCTGGCCGCCGGCTACACCAGCGAACAGGCCCTCGAAGTCGTCCTCGGCGTCGGAATGAAGACGCTCTCCAACTACACCAACCACCTCGCGCGCACCCCGCTCGATCCGCAGTTCGCGCCCGTCGCTTGGGAACCCACCGTCGCCGCGAAGGCATAAGGACACCTCATGCCTTCAACCAACGGTCACACCCTCATCGGCCACGGGCCGGAAAAAGTGCTCGTCATGCACAACTGGATGGCGACCCACCGCAGCTTCCAGCCCGTCTGGCCGCTGCTTGACCAGCAGCGCTTCACCTACGCCTTCATGGACCACCGCGGCTACGGCCTCTCCCTGCACCTCGCTGGTGACTACACCGCCCAGGAGGCCGCCACCGACGGCCTCCGCCTCGCCACCGAACTCGGCTGGCAGCGCTTCCACGTCATGGGCCACTCCATGAGCGGCATGGTCGCCCAGCGCCTTGCCGCCAACGCCCCCGATCGCGTGAAGTCGATCATCGCCGTCACTCCGGTCCCCGCCAGCGGCGTCCCTCTCGACGCCGCCGGCAAGGCCCTCTTCTCCTCCGCCATCGGCGACGATGACGACTGGAAAACCATCGCCCACATGATCACCGGCAACCGCCTCACCCCGCTCTGGCATGAGTCCAACCTCCAGGAATTCCGCAGCCAGGTGAATCCCGCAGCCGCCGCCGGCTTCCTCCGCATGTGGTCGGCCACCGACTTTCATCGCGAGGTCAAACATCTTCCTGTTCCCGTCCTCGCCATCGCCGGCCGGCACGACTTCCCCGCCTTCGGCCCGGAAGCCATCCAAGGCACCCTCGGCTCATGGTTTCCCAACTTCACCCTCGAAGTGCTGGACGGCTCCGGTCACCACCCCATGGCCGAAGAACCCATCCGCTTCATCACCGTCGCCGAGCAGTTCTTCGGCCGCCACGCCGGCAACTGAACAGGAAACCGAATCATGCCCCAAGCGCCCGCAACCCCGCACACGCGCCCGTCCGCCGAGCCGCACCACTATCGCTTTGAACATCCCGGCATCCACGATGTCCTCCGCGATATGGTCATCCACGACGGCGAACCCGGTCCGCGCGACGTCCTCGGCGACTTCCACCTTCCCCTCACCACCGGAGGCGCTCTCACCAGCGCCTCCCTCGCCGCCCAGCGCAAACCGCTGCTCCTCATCTTCGGCTCCCGCTCCTGCCCCGTCATGGTGAGCGGCGTCGACGGCCTGAAGCAACTCCACGCCCGCTACGGCGCACACGTCCACTTCGTCATGGTGCAAGTGCGCGAAGCCCACCCCGGAGAACGCATTCCGCAGCCTCACACCTTCGAGCAGAAGATGCAGCACGCCATCGAACTCAAGCGCGCCTGCAAGTTGCCCTTCGACGTGGCCGTGGACAGCATCGACGGCGCTCTCCACCAGACTCTCGGTGGCCGCCCCAACAGCGCCTATCTCCTCTCCCCCTCAGGCACCATCCTTTTCCGCGCCCAATGGGCCAACGAAACCGCCGCCATCGACGAAGCCCTCGCCGCCGTCACCTCCGGCTGCGCGCCTCCCCTCCTCACCGCCACCCGCACCTTGCCCGCCATCCTCAAATCGGTCGGCTACACCTCGCCCGTCCTCAACGATGCCGGCCGCGGAGCCCGCGCCGACTTCTGGAAAATGGCCCTTCCCGTCGCCCTCATGGCCACCGTGGCTGACCGCCTCCGCTTCCTCCCCCGCGAGAAGCGCGGCCTCCCCGCTCTCCTCATCTGGCTCTTCCTCACAACCACGGCCGCCGCTCTCCTCCTCGCCGCCAGATGACCCCTCCACCGTTACCGTTCCCCCTCGCTCAGCGAACTCACTCACAGCCATGAAGTGTCTTCCCGTACTCCTCTTCCTGTTCCTCACCTTCCCCCTCCGCGCGCAATTCGCGCAAGGCGAATGGAAGACCGACACCTCCAAACGCTCCATCCAGCTCTCGGAACTCCTCCGCGGCGGGCCGCCCAAGGACGGCATCCCCTCCATCGACAAACCCCGCTTCCTCCCCGCCGCCTCCGTCGACTGGCTCGCCCCCAAGGAACTCGTCATCGCCTTCACCTCCGCTGGCCAGTCCCGCGCCTACCCGCTCCAAATTCTCATGTGGCACGAACTCGTCAACGACATTGCCGGTGAACAGCCCATCCTCGTCAGCTACTGTCCGCTCTGCAACAGCGCCCTCGTCTTTGACCGCAGCGTCTCCGGCGCCACCCTCGACTTCGGCGTCTCCGGCATGCTCCGCAACAGCGACATGGTGATGTACGACCGCCAGACCGACTCCCTCTGGCAGCAAATCACCGGCGATGCCCTCGTCGGCCACCATACCGGCGCAACGCTCCGCATCCTCCCCTCGCAGATGATCCCCTTCGACCAGTTCCAACACTCCTACCCCAACGGCCTTGTCCTCAGCCGCGACACCGGCTTCCAGCGCGACTACGGCCGCAACCCCTACACCGGCTACGAATTCGGCAAAGGCCCCATCATGCCCGTCCGCTCGTCGCGCCCCACCGCTCTGCGCCCAATGGACAAACTCGTCGTGGTCAAAAACGGCAACGGCTACCGTGCCTGGCCCGTATCGCAACTCGCCCGCAACGGCGTTATTGAAGACAAACTCGACGGCCAACCCATCGTCTTGCTCTACTCCGCCGATGGCCTCAGCCCCGTCGACGCCGCCCGCATGTCGCAATCCCGCGCCATCGGCTCCATCGGCGTCTTCCGCGCCGAAGATCCCTCGGGCCGCATCCGCTTCCGCCGCGCCAGCAACCGCATTGAAGACCGCCAAACAGGCAGCGTCTGGAACATCACCGGCCTCGCCATCGACGGCCCCCACAAAGGCAAATCCCTCCAGCCCGTCGAGCACGGCGTCTTCTTCACCTTCGCCTGGCTCGCCTTCCAGCCCGATATCGTCATCGCCGGCGAGCCGCCCGCCCATGTCCGTCGACCACTACGAGAACTTCCCGGTTGCGTCCTTCCTGCTGCCCGCGCACCTGCGCGAGCCGGTGGAGGCCATCTA
>JAFLBB010000306.1 GCA_017304135.1 Acidobacteriota bacterium
CTGTCGAACCGCCCGGGTTCTGCACGATGATCGCGCGCCCGGCGAAGTCGAACTGCTCGATCGTCGGGTGGTTCAGGTCGTCGTAACGGGCCACCGTCGTCCGCCCCTCCGCGAGCCCGAAGTCCGTGAACTCCGCCGTGTTCCGGATGTAGCCGCTGCCGCTGTCGAGGCGCGTGTGCTCGACGATGCGCCCCAGGCCGTCGCCGGGTCGCGACAGTGCGTCCCTCGCCGAACTGCTCGGCGACTTCGAGGGCTGGCTCGTAGGCGATGGTTATGGCGGGATCCGCGCCGTCGCCAAGAAGGCCGAGGCTGCGCACGCGTTGCGTTCGGGCATCCGCATCGCCGGCTGCTGGGCGCACGTGCTGCGGAAGTTCCGCGATGCCACCGCGGAGTCCGAAAACACCGCGATGCTGTTCCTCGGATGCATCCGGAAGCTCTACGCAATCGAGCAAGAGGCCGACGCGGCCGGGATCACCCCGGAAGCCGGAAGCCCGCACCGAGCTGCGGCAGCGGCGCTCCGCGCCGATCGTGCTCGACATCTTCCTGCACGCATGGCGACTGGGCGGCAGGTTCAGCGATTCCGGCACCATGGCCAAGGCGATTCGCTACGTGCGCGGCCAGCACCTCGCGCTGCGGCGGTTTCTCGAGGACGGCCGCATCCCGATCGACAACAACGCGTGCGAGCGGGCCATTCGCCCGGTTGCCATCGGGCGGCGGAACTGGCTGTTCACTGGCAGCATACGCGGCGGCCGGGCTGCCGCGACGGTGCTCTCCCTGGCTGAGTCCTGCCGACTTGCTGGCGTCGACCCGGTCGACTACTTCGCCGACGTGCTCGTCAGGGTCGGCTCCCACCCGGCCAGCAGGATCGAGGATCTGCTGCCGGAGAACTGGGCTCGGTTGTTCGGGCCAGTGGCAGTCGCGTAGGCCGGCGAGCGTGGCGCTCTGCGAGTGGGGAGCCGCTTCTCCGTCGGACGCTTACGCATCACGGTGTTGGACCCGTCGCACCAGAACGGCAGCCGACGCAGCTACCTTTGGGTCTACGTCGGCGATCGCGATGAAGTCGTGTTCGACTTCACGATCGGACGCGGGCGGGAAGGCTCGCGCGCCTTCCTCGGTGACTACCGCGGTCTCCTGCAGGTCGATGCCTATGCCGGCTACGACGTCGTGTTCCAGTCCGGGCAGGTCACCGAAGTCGGATGCATGGCTCACGCGCGGCGACGCTTTTTCGATGCTCTCGATGGCGAGAAAGAACAGGCCGGCCATGCGCTCGCCGTCCTGCGCCGGCTCTACTGGGCAACGACAGTGGCTCGCGAATCTTTCGTTTCTGCCAATCGATTCCTTCGATCAACATCGCCAGATGCGCACGACTGATCTCGCATCGCGACGCAGCGGTCGCACCGGCCTACCGCTTGTGCGATAAATCGGCACCAGGGCGCAGCCCAATCGAAGGCAGATGCTTGATCACCCCTAGAAGATCAGCCGGGCCAGGGCCCTGCAGGTCTACTCTCATTATGCCCGATTCATCCGCAACCGGCGGCGGCGCGCTTGGCGGCTCGACAATCGGCGCAGCATACACGCAACTAGCAGCAACCAGACGCGTCGCCCCAGATCCGCGACACAACACCAAAGCCTGCCACGCACAAACGTCGCCAACCTGCGTGCGCCCAGGAACATCAATTCCGAAGCGGCACTTCCCAGACTCCAATTCGGCAGCACTGATTACAGCGCACGACGCCCCTGAGAAGTCTACCCTATCGCGATAACTATCCCAGAACTTATTGCTAGGCAAAGCGGTCACCATCATCACCAGCTGCAAGTCATCCAACCCTGAAGTCAACACGTCACCAATGTCTACCTCCAGAGGAAACAGCCGCACCCCAGGATATATAACATTGGGATAATGCGCCAGGACACGAAGGCTCGATGATTCAGCGCCATCAAAGCACGGCAAGACCAAGCATGAATAGAAGGGATTACTCCCCATCATGCCGCCGCCGATGACTTTCCACCACAATCCCAGCTTGTCCTTGTGAGATCGCATGTCGAAGAACGCCTCCACAGACCCATTCCTGCCAGGCACGCACGACACCCTAGCGAAGGGAATATCTCGCCCCGCGACTACCAACTCTGGTTGGCCCCAGCGCCGGCCTTGTATGCGCACCAATCCATCGCCCAAAGACCTAACCGACCACGAGCACTCTGGCGGCGCGCTCAACTCATCGAGACTGATACGTGACAAGATGAGCCGCCCGTCGTCGACTCTCATCCGCCAAGCCATAGAATGACGATTTACCATCTTATGGAGGCCCGGGCCATCGGCAAAGCTAAACAAAACCACCCCACGCTCAATGCCCATACTAGGATCATCAGACAGGCTCGCAGCCAACGTCAGACTGCCAGCAAAGCACTCGCTCGGCAAACTGTAGACACTACACGACTTCACAGAGATACCACGACTTGCCGCAGCGGGAACCCATAAGCGCACCAATACACGCCTCGAAGAATCCACCAAGTAGACTGACTGCTCTTGAGCATTGTGGGCCACGGCAGCAATACCACCCGGACCATAAGCTGAGTAGACTTCCCTAATCGCAGGCTTTGCGCCGCCAGTGTCGATGGCGTAAAGCGTCGATGCAGGCCCATTACTCACAACCACCAATAATCCGCCCCCCAGAAATCCATAAAGCGCCGCCTTTCCTGGTGGCAGGGTCACGACCTCTCTGCCTCCCCCACCATGGGGCCATGCTCGACGAATCTCAACTGATGACACCGCCGCTGAACTAGAGACCAAGACCGCATGTCCTTGCAACGTGTCGCCGGGAGCCGAAAAGACCACTGGCAAGCCGAGTTGCGCACGCTGCGAGACAGCTCCCGCGGCCAGTGAGGCCATGGCCACGAATGCAGCCATCATTTCTTGAATTGCACGTCGAAGCATTATCATTTCATAGCCCCGGAATCTGGCAAAATGTGCCAATATAGGCGAGCGTGTAAGCCGCGTAACCACTTCGCACTGCACCATTCAGGTATCTTCGTACCGCCTCCTCAGCCTCGCCAAGCCCTCCCTTATTTAAGAGCATCTCCAGGAAGGCTATCTGCGCCGCGTAAGCCTGCACTTCCGCAAAGTAAGTGGCAAGCTCACTGCCATCAATGCTTTGGCGCAAATGCACTGCCTCGTGGACCAGCAGACTTGCCAAGCTATAATCATCCATGAGCCGTATGGAAGGATCGATAAATATACCGTTCAGCCTTCCGTCGAATCTGGTACGAGTGCCGTCAGCCCCGATAACACCGCCGTCAGTTTCATCAGGCAGGTTTTCAGCTCCACGCCCACCAGGCAAAGGATTTCCTGGATTATAGCGAAACCACCTATACTTCCAAATGACGCGCAGATCAACGTAATAGTGACACAGCCCCCACGCCCCGCGCAGCAAGTAGCTCTCAATCACTTTGATAGCGCTTTCAATTCTCCCCTCGATGCTTGGCGACATGTCGAACGCATAGCTTCTCGGGTGAAATCGCTTCATGGGCCCGGGTTGGGCTTGCAATCCAAGAGGGTCTCCCCAACTCAAAGGACCGCATCCACCATAGGAACACTCGTTGCCAAGCTCGAGGCTGCTTCCCCACACCCCGAGCGGATCCCTGGTCAAGAACCGCCCCAGCCCCGTCGAGTAGTACCGATTCCGCATGTAGAGCAGCCCAGTCTCCGCATCGAGCCGCACCGCCTTCCACAGGAATGGCAACCCCACACTCGACGTCGCTGCCGCCGTCGTACTCGCACCCACGTACACCGACGCCCGCCCATATGGATCGTACTCGTACTGCTCCACCACCACCCCAGCCGCCGACACCAGCTTCGCCGCCGTGTCCTGACCGCCATGCAGCACATAGTACGTCTCCCAACTCACCGTCCCCGACACCACCACCCTACGCCGGTAGCTCAACAGCTCGTCCAACCGCGAACCCCACACGAACTCCTTGACCGGCACCGCGTAGTAACCGCTCGCGTAGTGCAGCCCATACTGCCCCACCTGACGCCATCCGTCGAACGCGTGGAACCAGGTCCCCGCTTCCGCCGTCGTCGCCACTGCCGTCACCACCCGGCGGTTCCAGTGGTCGTACCCGTACACCGCCACCAACTGCAGTTCGGCGTCCTCGATCAGCCGCCAGGCCGGCATCCCGTACTCCGCCCCACCACCGCGCGTCG
>JAFLBB010000307.1 GCA_017304135.1 Acidobacteriota bacterium
CATTCTGGATGCGGATGCGGCCTATCCGATGGGGACGCGGCCGGTGCGGGTGATTCGCAAGTCAGGCGCGGTGTTATCGGGGTTACTACTGAATCAGGATATGTATAGTTTGCAGTTAGTAGACCAGGAGGGCTCGTTGCGATCGATTGACCGGAGCGAGGTGAAGGAAGAGGGGCCGGCGCGGTCGTGGATGCCTTCCTACCGGGGGAGGTTGAACGCCCAGGAGCTGGCTGACCTGATCGCCTATCTGGCAAGACAGAAGGGTGCGCAATGAGATCGAGTTTATTGGTAGCGGCGTTGAGTGTTTGTATTTGCCAGGGGCAGGTGAGTTGGGAGCGGCTGAAGAATGCCGAGCGGGAGCCGCAGAACTGGCTGACATACTCGGGCACGAACCTGAGCCAGCGGTATAGCACGCTTACGTCGATTCATCCGGGGAACGTGCGGGATCTGGAGCTGAAGTGGGTGTTTCAGGCGGCTTCGTTTGAGAAGTTCGAAGCGACGCCGCTGGTGGTGGACGGGATTCTCTATACGGTGCAGGCGCCGAACGATATTGTGGCGATGGATGCGGCGACGGGGCGGATTTTCTGGACTTATAGCCATACGCCTTCCAAAGAGAGCCGGGTGTGCTGCGGCAGGGTGAACCGGGGTTTGGCGGTGCTGGGCGATTCGCTGTTTATGGGGACGATTGACGGGCGGCTGATCGCCGTGGATGCCAAGAGCGGCAAGGCTTTGTGGAACATCGCCGTGGGCAGGGCGGAAGCCGGGTATTCGTTAACGCACGCGCCGTTAGTTGTGAAGGACAAGGTGATCGTGGGCGTGGCGGGGGGCGAGTATGGGATTCGTGGCTTTCTGGCCGCTTATGACGCAAAGTCGGGGAAGGAGGTCTGGCGGTTCAACACGGTGCCGGGGCCGGGCGAGGCTGGCAACGAAACGTGGGCGGGCGATTCGTGGAAAACGGGCGGGGGCTCGGTTTGGGTAACTGGCGCGTATGATGCGGCGACGAACCTGACTTACTGGGGGATTGGCAATCCCGGTCCGGATTGGAATGGCGATGGGCGGTTGGGGGACAACCTGTATTCGGATTGCGTTGTGGCGCTGGATGCCGATACGGGGAAGCTGAAGTGGCACTATCAGTTCACGCCGCATGATGAGTTGGACTATGACGCGGTGCAGGTGCCGGTGTTGGGCGATCTCGATGTGCAAGGGCGCACGCGGGCGGTGATCCTGTGGGCCAACCGCAACGGGCTGTACTACGTGCTGGACCGGAAGACGGGCGAGTTTTTGACGGGGAAGCCGTTTACCAAGGTGACTTGGATGGACGGCTTTGATGCGAAGGGCAGGCCGAAGAAGGTGGAGGGCGCAGCGCCGTCGAAGGATGGCACGCTGATTTATCCGGGGGTGCAGGGGGGCACGAACTGGTATTCGCCCTCTTATAGTCCGAGGACAGGCCTGTTTTACTTTTCGGCTTGGGACGGAAGTTACTCGACCTTTGTGAAGGCGCCGGACAAGTATGTGGAGGGGCAGCGGTTTCTGGGTGGTTATCCGCGATCGAGTTTTGGCTTGAGCCGGGGGACGCAGGTGAATACGCGGAAGCCGGATCAAGGGCATGGGGCGGTGATGGCTGTGGAGGGGTCGACGGGGGAGAAGAAGTGGCAGTTGGATTTTATCGATGTGACGGATTCGGGGATTCTGACGACGGCGGCGGATCTGCTGTTCACGGGGAATCGCGAGGAGCATTTTTTTGCAATCGATGCGCGGACGGGCAAGGTGTTGTGGCGGACGTCGCTGGGCGGGGCGATGGCGAACGGGCCGATTACGTATGCGGTGAACGGGCAGCAGTATGTGGCGGTGGCGGCGGGGAATGGGTTGTTTGTGTTTGGGCTGCGGCGGTAGGGGGGCGGCGCCAGACGAGGTGATTTGTAGGAATGAGGAGAGGCCTATGAAGTTTCTGGTCCTGTTTGAGGAGTCTTCCACGGGCTATGGGGCTTACGCGCATGATCTTCCGGGGTGTGTTGCCACGGGCCGCACGCTGGATGAAACCAGGGCGCGGATGGCAAAGGCGATGGAGATGCACCTGGCCTGGATGCGCGAAGATGGCGAACCGATTGTGGAAGCCGACCGAGGGCACCGCCCAGTGTAGTCCGCGCGCGAGCGGGCTCACTCGACACCGGCGCTATCATGAAAAGGAGGGCAAACGTGGTGGATATGGTGAGAGAAGTCGACTGGCTGGCTTGCGAACTTATCGAGCAGATTCCAGGCAAAGTCTCGGGCCGACCCATCGTGCGCGGTACGCGCATTCTGCCCGACGCCGTGGTGAACAGCTTCGATTGCGGAGCAACGATTGAGGAGATTCATGAGGACTACCCTGGCCTCACGATGACTCAAATTCAGAGACTGGTCGAGTTCGCACACTCCAGGCGGGGGCAGCCGGTTTCGTGAGGGTGCTGCTGGACGAGAACCTGCCGCATCGTTTGCGGAACGCACTCGCCGGACATGAGGTGTTCACGGTCCGGTATCAAGGCTGGTCAGGACTGAAGAATGGGGAATTGCTCACGGCGGCGGAGCGGGGCGGGTTCGCAGTCTTCCTCACGGGCGACCAGACCATTCCGCACGAACAAAATCTGGCGGGCAGAAGAATCGCTGTTCTTGTCTTGTCGGCGATTGAATGGCACATCATTCGCCAGAGCCTGTCAGCGATTGAGACTGCCATAGAGACAGCCGCGCCCGGGACGCATCGGATCGTCGACGTGGGCGTGTTCGACCGGAAGACGACGCGTCCGCAGTAAGTGCGAGTGTTACTGCACGGAAGACCCAGCTAAGTTCAGGAACGAGTATTTCACGGTGGTGGCGTCGCCGCCTTGGATGAGGAAGACGCCGACGAGGTTCTTGGCAGGGTCGATCCAGCCGTGGGTGCCGAAGGCGCCGCCGTGGCCGTAGGAGCCGACGGACCAGAGGTTGAGTTCGCCTTGTTCGGATTGGACGACTTCCCAGGCGAGGCCGAAGCCGGTGCCGGGGTTGTGGCCGGCCTTGATGCCGGCGGTGTGGAGCTTGGTCATGACGGCGACGGAGGCGGGGGAGAGGAGGCGCTTGCCGGGGGTTGCGCCGGGGCCTTGGACCCAGGAGGGGGCGACGCCGCCTAGGCGGGTCATTTCGTAGAAGGCCGAGAGGTCAGCGGCGGTGGAGTAGAGGCCGAATTCGGGAGCGGAGTAGACGGCGCCTTTGCGGTAGTGCATGGCGTCGCCGCCGAGTTTTTCGGGGCCAGCCTTGGTGAGTTTGCCGTTGCGGAGATCATAGAGGGCGGCGATGCGGGCCTTCTTGTCTTCGGGGGGGAAGATGAAGCTGTCCTTCATGCCGAGGGGGTTGAGGACGCGGTTGGCGAGGAACTGTTCGAAGGGCTGGTCGGCGACGGCTTCGACGATGCGGCCGAGGGTGGCGATGCCCATGTTGGAGTAAGACCACTGGGTGCCGGGTTCGAAGATGAGCGGCGTCTGGGAGTAGACGAGGACGGCTTCGCGGAGGGGGCGGTCCATCTTCTGATAGAGCTCTTTGAGGCCATCGGGCGGGTTGCCGGCCATGCCGGAGGTGTGGGTGAGGATGTCGCGGATGGTGATGGGGCGGGAGGGTTTTTTGAGGGTGAGGGCGCCGTCGGGGGATTTGGAGGCGATGAGGAGCTGGCCGCGGAACTCGGGGAGGTGTTTTTCGACGGGGTCGGTGAGGGCGATGCGGCCTTCCTCGACGAGCATCATGATGCAGACGGCGACGGTGGGCTTGGTCATGGACATGATCTGGAAGATGGAGTCCTTGGCCATGGGCTTGCGAGCTTCGAGGTCGGCCATGCCGACGGCTTCGTGGTGGACGAGTTTGCCGTTGTGGAGGAGGAGGGTGACGGCGCCGGAGATGGCGCCCTGATCGACGAAGGCTTTCATGCGGGGGGCGATGCGGGCGAGGCGAACGTACCCACACCGCCAGAAACGCCGCCGCAGGATTGAGGCCTTGATGGCCGCCGGGTCCTTCTCGCAGTTGAGGACCGTCTTCCAGGAGTAGATGTGCCGGGGCTTGTGGAAGTCGCTGTTCGCGACGAAAGGAAGGCGCTTCCGCGCGATGGGGGCGAACGGGTTGTCCCGGTTAGCGATTTCCCAGGCGTCGAGGAGCGGGATGTAGGTCTCCTGGTTTTCCCAGAGGTAC
>JAFLBB010000308.1 GCA_017304135.1 Acidobacteriota bacterium
GAGGAGGGGCTTGAGGAAGGCCGGATAGTCAAGCGTGCGTTGGACTCCGCTCGACTTCGTCGGCGCGAAGGACCAGCGGGGGCCCGACTCGCCTTTTCTCGGCCTGGTGCGCGCGACGGCTCGTTGCACGCGCATCGTGGAACACGGCGCGTGCACACAGCCGGCGCGGGAGCCCCTGCCGGATTGGTAGCGTACCGAGGCAGGTCGGCGCCTGTAAACACTACCATGAAGGATCCTAGGCGTACAGTCCTTGCCGGTGCAGAGTTGGATCTGGGTAATAGACTGAAGCCGACTGACACTAACGTTCTGGAGGGGCTTCGCGCAATGGAGAATGTGGCGGCTGGGTTTGTGCTCGACGCAGGGGCGGTGGGGACGATTGCGGAGCGGATGCAGACGTTGGGTTGGCAGCCGGGGGGGCGGCTGGTCTCGGCCGAGCGAGTGGGCGACGGGAACATGAACATGACGGTGCGGGTGCGCACGGCGGATTCGAGTTTCATACTCAAGCAGGCGCGGCCATGGGTGGTGAAGTATCCGCAGATTCCCGCGCCGGTGGAGCGCGCAGGGGTGGAGGCGACGTTTTATGAGGCCGTGGGCGCGAGAGCGGAGGTGTCGCGGAGGATGCCGCGGTTGTGGGGATTCGATGAGGAGTCGCACCTGCTATGGATGGAAGACATGGGCGAGGGCGGCGACTTGACGCCGCTGTACCGGACTGGCGAGTTCACCGTGGAGGAGTGCGCGGAGCTGACGCGGTACCTTGTGGAGTTGCACAGGGTGAAGGTGACGGCGGTGGAGGCGAGCGTGTTTCAGAACCGGGCGATGCGGGCGCTGAACCACGAGCACCAATACGACTTCCCGCTTCGAGCGGAGAACGGGTTGGACCTGGAGCGGATCACGCCGGGGCTGGCGCGGGAAGCGGAGCGGCTGCAGCGGGACACAATTTACCGTGAGCGGGTGGCAGAGTTGGGGAGGCTGTATCTGGCCGATGGCACGGTGTTGGTGCATGGCGATTACTTTCCGGGGAGCTGGCTGCGGGGGGAAGGCGGGATCGCGGTGATCGATCCGGAGTTCTGTTTTCTGGGCGCGGCGGAGTATGACCTGGGCGTGTTTCTGGCGCACCTGGAACTGATGGGCGCGGGGTGCCATGGCGGGCGGGTGAGGGAGGCCTATGGCGACGGCTTGGACTGGCGGCTGGCGTGGGCGTTCGCAGGGGCGGAGTTGATGCGGAGGTTGATTGGCGTGGCACAGCTACCGCTGGCGGCTGGCCTGGCGGCGAAACGGGGATGGTTGGAGTTGTCGAGGGAGTGGGTATGCGCGGTGTAGTGTTGGCGGTGTGGATGGTGGGCGTGGCGGGAGCGCAGACGCGCGTGCCGGTGTGGCGCGCACCGGTGTGGATTGATACGGACCCGTCGGTGGCTCCGGGCGGGCATGAGGTGGATGATGGGGTCGCGTTGTTGCAGGCGTTCGCGTCGCCGGAGTTGGAGATTCGCGGGGTGAGCATTGTATTCGGCAATGCGGAACTGGCGGCGGCGAGCCGGATTGGGCGGGAGATGGTGGGGAGGTTTGGGGCGACGGGCCTGGCGGTTCACGACGGGGCGGCAGGGAGGAGCGATCTCGGGAAAGAGACGGCGGCGAGCCGGGCGCTGGCGGCGGAGTTGAGACGCGGGCCGCTGACGGTGTTGGCGCTAGGTCCGGCGACGAACGTAGCGACGGTGGTCCGGCGGCATCCGGAACTGGTGGGGCGCATTGCGCGGGTTGTGGCGGTGGCGGGGCGGCGGCCGGGGCAGAGCTTCCGGGCGGGGCCGAAGCAGAAGGCGCCGTTTCGCGACTTGAATTTCGAATTGGACCCGGAGGCGTTTCGCGTGTTGCTGGCGGCGCGTGTGCCGCTGGTGCTGGCGCCGTGGGAGATCTCGTCGGGCGTGTGGATGGTGCGTGAGGATGTGGAGAAGGCGGCGAAGGGGAATGCGGGGGTGCGGTGGATGCTGCCGGCGCTGCTCGATTGGATCGGGTTGTGGAAGCGGGAGTTTGGGGCGGAGGGATTCAATCCGTTCGATGCGCTGGCGGTGGGTTATGTGGTGAAGCCGGATTCGCTCGAATGCGCGCGGATGCGGGCTTGGGTGGAAGAGCGGGCCGATGATACGGGGGCGAGTGCTGGCAAGCCCTATCTGCTGGTGGCGGCGGCGCAGGGCGATGGCGATGAGGTGACGTACTGCTCAGTGGCGAAGCCGGAGTTCAAAATCGATTTGTTGCGGCGGTTGAGCGGGGCGCGGCGTTGATGCCGGCGCGTCGGGAGTGGATGCGGCTGCTCTATTGGGTAGCGAGTTATTACCCGCTGTACATGGCGGCGCAGGTGTGGCTCTGGGTGGCGCCCGCGTACTGGTTGCACTGGCTGGCAGGGGCGGAGATGGGGCCGTTGCGAGTGGATCCGCTGTTGGTGTCGGCGGGCGCGCGGGGAGGGCCTGGCGCGGGTGCGTGGTTTGGGCAGCAGGGGATGGCGGTGGCGATGGGTGTGGCGGCGTGGGTGCTGCTGCGCTTTGCGCGAAGACGGTGGCCGGATGTGGCGGGACGCGCGCTGGCGCTGGTTGGGTTCGTTTTGTGCGGGAACTGGCTGGTCGCAGTGACACTTCGGGGAGGCTTGCCGGGCAGGGGCGTGTGGACCGGAGTGGTGGGGGTGGCGCTGGTTGTGGTGGGAGTGAGGTGGGCGGCGGCCACGGTAGCGGGCGGGTATTGGACAAGAGCAGGAATGGCGCTGGCGGGGATGGCGGCGCCAGCGGCGACTTTACCTCTGCTGCTTGCCGGCGGGGGGAGAGCCTGGATGATTGCGACGGCGGCGGGTGTAATGGTGGTGGGATCGTTGCTGGTGTTTCGAGTAAGGACGGCGGTTGGGGAGGTGCGCGCAGTATCCGTGGTGGCTGGCTTGGTGGCGTCGGTTCTGGTCTTTGGGGCGTTGCATGAGGGGCGCGAGTGGCAGGCGGCGCAGAGGGCGGCTGAAGTGAAGCGCGTGCTGGCAGGGTTGCCGAAACCGGATGAGGGCGCGCCGTTTCCGAAGCTGTATTTCCATCGCGGGGTGAACTTCACGGCGAATGGATATGGGTATGAGTCGGAGCGGGCGCGGGCGTTGCTGCGGCGGTTGCCGGAGTTTGAGATTCAGTCGATCGCGGTGGTGCCGTATGGCGGGATGGACCGGCGGACGCTGCGGATGGCGCCGGCGCGGGCAGGTTCGTGGGAAAGCGATGCGGGGGTAGAGATCATTGCGGCCACGGCGCGCGGGCTGGGCATGAAGGTGATGTTGAAGCCGCATGTGTGGCGGCCACAGGGGGATCAGCCGCTCACGGAGAAGGAGCGCGAGAGGTGGTTTCGCGAGTATGGGACGTTTTTGGAGCACTACGCGCGCATGGCGAAGCGGATCCATGCGGACACGTTTTGCATTGGCGTGGAGTTTGGCTCGCTGACCGAGGACGAAGCGCAGTGGCGCGGGTTGATCGCGCGGGTGAGGGCGATTTACGCGGGGCCGCTGGTGTATGCGGCGAATTTTGGGAAGGAGTTTGAGTCGATCCGGTTTTGGGATGCGCTCGATTACATCGGACTGGACAACTACTACCCATTGCCGGACGATTATTCGGCGGGGGCGATTGTGGAGAAGGTGGAGCGTGTGGCGAAGCAGTATGGGAAGCCGGTGTTACTGACCGAGGCTGGCTATTCATCGGCGGTGGGGGCGCACAAGACGCCGTGGGCGGATCATCCGCCGAGCCCGGTGTCGCTGGAGGAGCAGGTGAAGTCGTATGAGGCGATCTTCGCGGGGTTTTCGGGGAAGCCTTGGTTTGCGGGAGTGTACTGGTGGAAGATTGAGACCGATGGCGCGGGCGGGCCACTGGACAACAGCATGGTGCCGTGGGGGAAGCCCGCGATGGGGACGTTGAAGAGGTGGTATGGGCGTCCGGATGATTTCGTTAGCGGCTTTGAGGAATGGGGCGGGCGGCTTCGTTAGGGCGTGGGGCTGGCGGGTAGGGGCGGCTCGCCGGCGATGACGATATCGGGCTGGAAGGCGAGCCAGGCGAAGGTGAAGAAGACGCCGTGCTCGACGGGCTGGAGGGATTTGCCTTTGTGGGGGCCGTCGATGGCGAGGCCGGTGAT
>JAFLBB010000309.1 GCA_017304135.1 Acidobacteriota bacterium
GCCCGGATACAACACATTGCGACCCACCAGCGCCCCGCGCACACTCGGCCCGGCCTGCATCGCCGCGCCCAGCTGCCGCAAAAAGGGCGACGGATCGCCCGCCGACTCCCCGCCCAGCAGCAAAATTGGAAGAGTCGTCGAGTTCGCCACCGTCTCGTAGCCTTCGCAATAGGGCAGCTTCAACCACATCAACCGGCTCGAATCCCCCAGCGCCGACGCCACCCCCGCCAGCTTCGCCAGCGCCTCTTTCGTCTTCACCACCACATAGCCCTTATCCGTCTTCGTCACCGGCAGCGGCTCCAAAAACGTCGGCAACCCCAGCGCATTCGCCTCCGTCACCGCCTTCGCGCACTCGAGCATCGTCTTCAACGACGCCGCCTCGCCATCCTCCACCCGCAGCAACAGCTTCGTCCCATCCAAACGCCACGCCGCGCATGTCGCCGACGTCGGACCCGTCACCGGATCGTCCATCTCCCAACACGCCCCCGCCAGCCCGCCGCGATTCAAGCTCCCCAGCAATACCTTCCCATCCAACAGCGGCGCCACCCCCGCTTCCTTCAGCAACCCGTCCACCGTGAGCAGGTCTTCCAGAATGTCCATCGTCGCCATCACGCCATCCACGCGCTCGCTGAGTAACACGCGCAGAATCCGCGCCAGGTAGTCGCGCCGGTCAGCCATCGCCAGCCCGTCATCGCCCACCTTCGTCACCCGCCGCGCCGGATGATCCGCCGCCAGGATGTTCAACTTCCCATCCGGCGCCATCTTCGTCCGCTTCACCCGCGACTGCGCCGCGCGCCAGCTGTACGCCGGGTCATTCACCCGCACATCGGTCAACCGCGCGAGCAACGAATCAGGAAGAAACTCTCTGCTGCTAAACATGGAAACTATCCTAAACCGGCTGGCCTACACCGCCTGCCGCCGCAGCAATTCCTCTACTTCCTGCAACGTCGGCATCGCCTCCGAACAACTCAACCGGCTCACCACGATCGCCGCCGACGCATTTCCATACCGCAAGCAATCGCGCAATCCCAACCCGCGCAGCATCGCCGCCAGAAAGCCCGACGCAAACCCATCGCCCGCCCCAATCGTGCTCAACACCTCCACCTTGCACGGCGGCTCAAACACCGGCTCGCCCTCGGTCCACACACACGTCCCTTCATCGCCCAACTTCGATACCAGCATCGGCACGCCCAGCTTCAGCAGCTTCGCCCGCGCCGCATCCAAATCATCCAACCCCGCCACCAGCTTCAACTCCAACTGGTTCCCGATCAGCACATCGATAAACGGCAGCGCCAGCCGCACCGCCAGCCCCGCCTCCTCCGCGCTCGCCCACGACATCGCCCGGAAGTCCACATCGAACACCACCTTCAGCCCGGCTTCCTTGGCCCGCTCCAGCGCCTTGTACGTGCTCTCCCGCGACGGCGACGCGCACAGCGACGTCCCGTTCGTGATGAACATCCGCCCCGTGTTCACATAGTCCAAATCCGCCGCCGTCGCCCGCAGCATCACATCCACCGGATCATGCCGGTAGAACACCTGCGGAAAATGGTCCGGCGGTGTAATCTCCGTAATCGCCAGCGACGGCAAATATCCCGCCACCCGCTGCACGTGCCCCGTGTCCACCTTCTCCTGCTTCAGGAAGTCCACCAGGTAATCGCTCAGGCTGTCCGTGCCCAGGCTCGCGATGACGCCCACCTGCGCGCCCTGCCGCGCCAGCCCCACCGCCATGTTCGCGCTCGATCCACCCAAATAGCGCGAAAACGTCCGCACGCTCTTCAGCGGCACATTCGGCTCTTCCGAATACAGGTCATAGCCAATCCGGCCCAAAATAATCGCGTCCATCATCTTCTTCTCCACATGCACACCCGGCTCACTCGCACACCTACACCAACGGCACCCGCGGATCCTTGTCCTTCCACGCCCCACGCACCCACGCATACTGCGGATCATCCGACGCCGCCATTGACCGCGCCGACCCCGCCAGCGCATTCAGGTAATACACGTTGTACCCATGCGCCGCCACCACCGGATGGTAGCCCTCTGGGATCAACACCAACTCCCCACTCCGCACTGTAATCGTCTCATCCAACTTCCGGTCCGCCGTGTATACCCGCTGCATCGCATACCCCTCCGGCTGGTCCACCTTGTAGTAGTAAATCTCCTCCAGATCCACCTCCCCCGGCGGATTGTGCGCATCATGCTTATGCGGCGGATAGCTTGACCAGTTCCCCGACGGCGTGTACACCTCCACAATCAACAACCGCTGCGCCGGAAACTCCGGCTTCAGCATGTGGTTGATCTGCCGCGTCGCGTTCCCCCCGCCGCGCACCTCCACCTCCACCTCCTCCGGCCTCACCAGCCTCGCCGGAAACCTCTCCTCCGCCCTGCAGTAGCACAACGCCACTTCCAGTTCGCTCTCCGCCTTCACCTCAAACTCTGTCCCCACTGGTAAATACAGCGTCCACGGCTTCCCATCGAACACATTCTTCCGCCCGCCAATCGGGCCCCACTCGCCCGCGCTCGACTTCACCGTGCACACACCGCCCAGCACCACCATCGCCAGTTCGTTCCCGCCCGTCGCCGCCACGAAGCTCACGCCCGCGCTCAACGCCCGCGTCTCAAACGACAAATACTCAAATCCGAAATCGTTCCGCACTCCCGCGAAACTCTCCGCGCTCCTCAACAGCTTGCTCATCTTGTCTCCCTTGGCCTGCATGTCGAGGCCCGCACAATCAACTCTCCCGGCACTTTCACAATCTGGCTCGAGGCTTCCTTCATAATCAGCCGCAGCAGCGTATGCGTCGCCAGCCGGCCCATCTCCGCCATCGGCTGCCTCACCGTCGTCAACGGCGGATTCAAATACTGGCTAATGTACAAATCATCAAACCCCACCAGCGATAAATCCTCCGGCACCCGCAACCCCCGCGCCCGCGCCTCATGCACCGCCCCCAGCGCCGACATGTCGTTGTAGCAGAACACCGCCGTCGGAGGCTCACGCAACTCGAGCAACTGTCCCAGCGCCGCCCTCGCTCCCTCCGGTTTGCCATCGCCTCTCACCGACAGTGCCGCGTCAAACGCAATGCCCATCTCCGCCAGCGCCCGTTCATACCCCGCATGCCGCTCCGCGTCCGATTGGTGGCCGTAGCGGTCCCCGATATACCCGATCCTCTTGTGCCCCAACCGCGCCAAATGCATCGCCGCCGCATAACTCCCGCCCTCGTTGTCGATCATCACCGAATGCGCCGCCTCGCTCGGATGCTGGTTGTTCAGCAACACCAGCGGCACCTCCATCTGCGTCAACATCGGCACATGCAGCGCCCCCACACGCGACGACGTCACAATGATCCCGTCCACCCGCCGCTCTTCAAAACTCCGCACCACCCGCTTCTCGCGCGCCGGCTCGGCGTTTGAATTCGCCAGGAAGACGCTATACCCCCGTTCCTCGGCCGCATCTTCAATCCCGCTCACCACTCCGGCGACAAATGGGTCCGAAATATTCGTCACCACCACGCCAATTGTGTCCGTCCGCCGCGTCACCAGGCTCCGCGCCGCCGCGCTCGGCCGGTACCCCGCCTCCTCCGCCAACTTCCGGATCAACTCCCCCGTCTCCCGGTTCACCAATGGCGAATTGCGCAACGCCCGCGACACGGTCGAATTTGAGACCGACGCAGTCTTCGCAATGTCTTTGATCGATAGCCGCTTCACAACCTCCATTCAGCATAATGCAAACGTTGCCAAACCCGCATCCCCAATCCATCCTCCCCATCCGCCGCCCCCTGGCATATACTCTCCTGTTGCCCGCCTCCCACACCATCCCGTCCCTCCTCTTCGCCGACGACCTCACAGGCGCCCTCGAATGCGGCGCACTCTTCGCCGCCCGCGGCGCCTCAGCCCTCGTCCTTACGCAAATCCCTACGCAGCCCCTCCCCCGCCTCGACGCCCTCATCCTCGACACCGAATCCCGCCACCTCACCCCCGAACTAGCCCAAGCCACCCTCCGCGCCGCCGCCGCCTTCGCCCAATCCCGCCAACCGTCCCTCCTCTACAAGAAAACCGACTCCACCCTCCGAGGCAACATCGCCCCCGAACTCCGCCCCCTCC
>JAFLBB010000310.1 GCA_017304135.1 Acidobacteriota bacterium
CGTGGACGATGGCGTGGGTGACCGCGGCGAGGTGTTCGCGCTGGAAGGGCACGGCGGCGGTGAGCATCTCATAGAGCACGACGCCGAGCGACCAGACGTCGGTGCGGGCATCGACGGCCTGGCCCATGCACTGCTCGGGCGACATATAGACGGGCGTACCGACGGCGTGGCCGGTGAGTGTAAGGCGGTCAGCCCCGGGCAGCAGGGCGAGGCCGAAATCGAGAATCGAAGCGTGGCCGTCAGGGGCGATGACGATGTTGCGGCTCTTCACATCGCGGTGGATGACACCGGCGGCATGGGCCTTGTCCAGACCGTGGGCCACCTGCATGGCGATGCGCACAGCTTCGTCAGGCGGGAGCGGGCCGCGCTCGATGCGGGCGGCGAGGGTTTCGCCCTCGATGTAGGCCATGGCGATGAAGAGGCGCCCGTCGCTCTCTTCGATGTCGTAGACGGGGCAGATGTTGGGATGGCGGATGACGGCGGCGGCGCGGGCCTCATGCAGGAAGCGTTGTTTGTCGGCTTCGCTGAAGGACTCAGCAGGGAGGAACTTCAAAGCCACCGGACGCAGCAGACGGAGGTCGTGGGCGAGGTAGACCATGCCCATGCCGCCGCGGCCGATGGCGCGTTCGATGCGGTAGCGGGAGATCTGGTCGCCGGGGTTCACGAGGCCGCCGCTTCGCGTTTGCGGCGCGCGCTGGGGGGCGTGCGGAGAAAGCCGAGGTTGGACCTGGACGGCGGGGCGGCCAGCGGCAGGCGCGGGCTGGCGAGGGGAGCGAGGGCGGCCTCAAACGCGGCTTGATGTTCGTAGGCTTCCAGGCGCAGTTGGCGCGACTCGCCTTGGGCCTCCGGGATCTCCATGCTGAAGGAGTGCGGGTGGCACTCGGTGAGCGGGCCGGAGGCAAGGACAGTGCCATCGAGCCGGAAGGCTATGAAGGCGGCGCCGACCGCGCTCACGGTGAGGGTGAGCTTGCCGCCGTCGCGCTGGTGGGCTTCGACGTCGATGCGGGCGAGGGGCATCATGAGGCGTTCGCAGGCAAGGGCGAAGAGGTCGTTGTTGGTGTCGAGCACGTCGCGTTCGGTGCGGGCGTGAAACAGGTGGGGCGTGACGCCGATGTCTTCGATGGGCTGCTGGCCGGCGCCGGGGCGAGTGCAGCGGCGGACGGCGAGGGTGAGGCGGCAATCGCGCGGGAGATCAGGGAGATCGAAGCCGGGGACGGGCTTAAGGCTCTCCACGATGTCCTGATAGGACCATTTGTCGGCGCCTCCGCCGCCGGTGCTGCAATCGACGCCGATCAGTTCGCCGATGCCATGGTCCTGGAAGCCGGCGGCGAACATGTCGGCGGCGCTGTAGGTGAGCGCATCGAGCAGGAGGACGACGGGGCCCTGGTAGATCTGGCCGGTGTCGTTGGCCGCGGCGGGGGGAGTGATGGTGCGCCCTGGGGTGAGGTGTTCCGCGGCGGTCTCATCGCCGGGTCGGGCCTCGATCCACTCTTCGAAGCGGCCGGCGGAGCCAGCGTGGGCGCGGAAAAAGGCGAGCACGTCGGTGACCAGCTGTGTGCGCGGAAAGTGGAAACTGAGCGGGCGGATCTCGCCGGGCGAGAAGAGCTGGAGCATGCGCTCGGCGAGGCGGATCTGGCCGCCGGGGTTGCCGCGGATGTCGAGGATGAGGCCGCCGCGGGCTTCGCGGTCAAAGCGGCGCAGAAGATCGGCGGCCTGGGCAAGCTTGGCATCTTCGAGCAGCGCCGGGGCGTCGCCGGCGAAGTGGCGGATGCGGAGATAGCCGAGGGGATATTCGGGGTCGGCGTCGTTGCGCAGGAGATCAGGATGAGGACAGCCGGGGCGGGGCGGATCGGTGGCGAATTGGGCTTCGAGCCAGTCGTCGGCGCCGGTGGGGGCGGCAGCGGCGGGGGCAGCGGCGGCGGCGTGGTCCGGCGGGGACGTTTTGAGGAGCTTATCCGGGCGATAGCTGCACTTGGCCCAGTGCTGCATGAGCGTCAAGGCGTCGCTGACGCTGAAGGCGGCCGAACTGAACGAAGTGGCGCCGAAGCCGGTGGCGACCTGCCAGGGGAAGACGATTTCACGCTTCCTCTTCTCACCGGGCGCGATGTAGCGGATGACGGCGTGATGGCTGAGTTGAAAGGGCGGGGCGCCGCCTTTGCCCGTCACTCCATGGGAGGCGATGGAGCGGATGGTCATGCGCGCGACGCCGCGCGAGAGTTCGGCGTCGAGGTTGGCGCCTGGCTGCATCTCAGCGGCCACGCGGGTGGCTTCGAGCGGATCGAGATCGTTCCAGGAGACGATCTCGGCGCCGATGACAAAAGCCTCGTGGCCCAGCGTGCCGTCGCCGGACGCGGCCATGGTCTTGGCGACGACGAAGCGGAACTGCCCCTTGGGCTGTTCGAAGAAGCGGATCTGAAAAGGCAGGAAGGCCACGGCTCCCTGGTAGGGCGAAGGGGCGAGGTAGGAGGTGTGCACGTCGCGCACCTTGGCCAGGGCGATCAACATGCAGGTGTGGAAGTCGAAGTCGCTCAACGTATCGATCTGGTCGCGGATCTGGGCGAAGGCGACAAAGGGATTGGCGGCGGGATCATCGGTCTTTTTGAAGGCGAGGTGGGCGTAGAGGTTCTTCAAGACCACTTCGGCCTGGGTGAGAACGGTGAGGCGCTCGTCGCGGGTGAGGCCGGGCAGGGCGGCGGCTTCGCGCAGGAACTCCTCCTGCATCACGATGCGGAGGCCGGGAAGGCCGATGGCTTCCTTTTGCTGATCGAGGAAGAGCGCGGCGTCGCGGGCTAACAGCGTTCCGTCTTCAGCGGGCATGTGGGAGGCTCCAGGTTCTCAATTTTAGATCAGGACCGGCGCGGGAGAGCGTGTGGCGTGAGGCGAGTCATGGCTTGGCGCCGGCGGTGGCGACAGCGGCGGCCACGGCGTTGGAGACGCGGCGAAGGAGGCCGCCGTTGTCGTCGCCGCTGGGGCGCGTGGTGAGGATGACGCAGAGGAGGCCGGTATCGGGGTCGGCCCAGGCGACGGTGCCGGTGGCGCCGCTGTGGCCGAAGGTGCGGGGGGAGACGAGTTCGCCGAAGTAGCACCAGACGGGGGAGGAGGCGAGTCCCCAGCCGAGGCCCCAGGGTTTGGCGATGGCGGTGTTGTGGTCGCGCGTCATGGCGGCGACGGTGGCGGGGCTGAAGACGCGTGTGGGGCCGAGAGCGCCGCCGTTGAGGAAGGTTTGGAGGAGCAGGGCGAGGTCGTGCGTGGTGGAGTGCATGCCGCCCCAGGGATGGCCCATGTCGCGCCAATAGGGACTGTTTGGTCCGAAACTGGCGAGGTCGGCGGCGTTGCCGGGGCCGGTTTGGCACCAGGCGGTGTCCTCAATGCGGAAGGGGCCGAGGCCGAGGGCGCTGGAGGTCATGCCGAGGGGAGTGAAGAGTTCGCGGGCGAGGAAGTCGCGGAGGCGCTGTTTGGTGATGCGCTCGACGATTTCGCCGGCCAGCAGGAGGCCCATGCTCTGGTATTGGAAAGCGGTGCGGGGCGGGTAGAGCAGGGGCGTTTTGAGGGCGAGACGGGTGAATTCCGAAAGCGGGGCGTGGGCGCGGCGGAGGGCTGTGTTTTCGGGCAGCATGTCGGGGAGGCCGGAGGTGTGGGTGAGGAGGTCGCGGACGCGGGCGGCGCGGCGGTCGGCGGCGTCGAACTCGGGGAGGTAGACGGAGACGGCGTCGTCGAGCGAGACGAGGCCGCGTTCGACGAGGAGCATGAGGGCGCAGGCGGCGACGGGTTTGGTGATGGAGGCGAGGAGGTAGACGGTATTGGGTGCGGCGGGCTTGCTGTCAGCGGCGGGAGAGATGCGGCCGAAGCCGCGGTTGAGGACGATGCGGCCGTGGCGGGCAACGAGGAGCGAGGCGGCGAGCACGCGGCCGGAGGCGGTTTCGGCGCTGAGGAGGCGTGCCGCGTGTTCGAGCCGCGAGGCGGACAGGCCGGCTTCGGCGGACGCGGCGGGCGGCCGGCCATGATGTCATTCACCTGCTCGGCGTCGATGGTTTCCCATTCGAGCAGCGCAGCCGTCATCGCCTCGACCTTGTCGCGGTTCTCTTCGAGCAGG
>JAFLBB010000311.1 GCA_017304135.1 Acidobacteriota bacterium
GGAGGGGAGCGCGGGGAATGTGTATTTGTGGCGGGTGCCGTGAGGGGCGACGGCAAAAGCGAACGGCCACCGGGATGGCGGCCGTTCGCGCGAATGAGGGAGGACGGAGCGTTACTTGCGGCGTAGCTTGCGGAAGGCGAGTCCAGCGAGGCCGGAAAGCATGAGGGCCCAGGTGGAGGGTTCGGGGACCTGGCCGCCGCCGCCGTCCTCAAGGAAGGTGAGGCCGGAGATCCGGTCGTAGCCGGTGACGCCGATGAGGGTGCCGGCGCCGGTGCTGGGATTGATGCTGTAGAGAGACCGTCCGACGGCGGCGAACAGTGCGCCGTCCTGGCGGATGGCAAAGCCGGCGACGCCATCAACAGGAATTCCCGTGGGGCCGATGAGGGTCGTGTCACCGTTAGCGGGGTTGATGGTGTAGAGACCGAGGTTTGTTTGATCGATCCCGTAGAGCGTGCCGTTGGGGGCAAAATCCATTCCGTCCATGCTTGGGTCCAGAGACGAGTCGATCACGTTGCTGGAGCCGTTTAGCGTGGTCGAATAGAGAATCCCAATGCTGCCCGAGGAGCGGGAGAAGAAGAGCGTCCCTACGGAGTTGAAGGCCATTGCGCCTTCCCCGGTCGTATTGAGCCCGATGCTGACGGTGTTGACGATGGCCGCGGTGGTGGGGTTCAACTCCACGACCTGATCGGTGCCCTGATTCAGGGTGTACAGCTTGCCCCCGTAATCGGCGAGACCGTAGGGGTAATCTCCAAAATCGCCGTTGCCCACGAGGGCACCGGAACCTGTAGCAGTGTTGATCGTAATCAAACTTGTGGAGTTGATTCCGTAAAGGATTTGAGCAGCCTGGGCCGCGGGAAGAAGGGCGAGCACGAGAACGAGTGCCGCCAGGATAGAGCGCATCACCATTCACCTCCGTTCGTGGGCAACGATAGGAGATTTGCGGTTATAGATCAATGCCTCACCATACCGGTACGAACGGCATGGATGGCCTCCAACGGCCTCCTTTTCAAGGGTTCAGCTTGCCAGTACTCTGATTTGCCACAGTAGAGGGTGTTTTTGTACAGAACTGTACTATCAAGATTCGTGCAGCTTACTTGCGATGTCGGCGGCGATTTGGGAGCCGTGGAATCTTCCATTTTCTATGAAGATTTCGTTGGTGTGCATGCCGGCGACTAAGACGCCGGCTAAGTAGATGCCGGGGCGGTCGGATTCGAGGGTCTCGGGGTGGGTGAAGGGGCGGCGGGTTTGGGGGTCGAAGGTGATGCCGTGGGCGGCGAGGAAGTCGACGTCGGGGGAGTAGCCGGTCATGGCGAAGACGAAGTCGTTTTTGAGTTCGACGGGGCCTTCGGGGGTGGCGAGGCGGAGGGAGTGGGGGAGGATTTCGGTGATGCTGGATTGGAAGTAGGCCTTGATTTCGTTGTTCTTGATGCGGTTTTCGATGTTGGGCTTGATCCAGTATTTGACGTGGGGGTGGATGCCTTCGCCGCGGTGGATTAGGGTGACGCGGGCGCCGGTCCACCAGAGTTCGAGGGCGGCGATGGCGGCGGAGTTTTTGGCGCCGACGACGGCGACATCGTGACCGTAGTAGGGGTGGGCTTCCTTGTAATAGTGAATTACCTTGCCGGTATCTTCGCCGGGGACGTTGAGTAAGTTGGGACGGTCGTAGTAACCGGTGGCAAGGATGACTTTGGAGGCGGAGTAAGTGAGCGCGGAGCCGTCGCGGGCGGTGGCGTGGAGGATGAAGGCGCCGTCGAGGCCTTCGATGCGGTGGACGTGTTCGTACTGGCGGATGTCGAGTGAGTAGTGGTCGGCGACGCGGCGGTAGTATTTGAGGGCTTCGGCGCGGACGGGCTTTTCGTTGAGGGCGGTCATGGGGATGCCGCCGATTTCGAGGAGCTCCGGCGTGGTGAAGAAGGTCATGTTGGTGGGGTAGTTGTAGAGGGAGTTGACGACGCAGCCTTTATCGAACAAGACGGCGGGGACACCGCGTTTCTTGAGTTCGATGCCGCAGGCGAGGCCGGTGGGTCCGGCGCCGACGATGGCTACGCGGAGGGGGGTGGGCAGGGGGCTCGGGGAGGCGGTTTCGGCGGGCATGAGATTTGATGGTAGCGTGGTGGGGATGTCCGTGGAGAAGCTTACGGCGCATGCCAAAGCGGCTGGTTGAGCGAGCAAGCTGAGTCCAAAGGTTTTGGACCAGGTGCTGGCCCTGCTGCCGCGGGTAGCTAGCGACAAGTTGATTGTGGGGTTTGAGACGGCCGACGATGCGGGCGACGCCGGAGTGTGCCCTGGTGCAGACGGTGGATTTTTTCACACCGATTGTGGATGACCCGGCGACGTTTGGGGCGATTGCGGCGGCCAATGCGTTGAGCGATGTGTGGGCGATGGGGGGGCGGCCGGTGACGGCGCTTTCGGTGGCGTGCTTTCCGCCGAAGACCGATCCGGCGGTACTGGCAGCGATCATCCGCGGGGGGATGGAGAAGATTCACGAGGCGGGTTGTTTGCTGGTGGGCGGGCATTCGGTGGCGGATGAGGAGTTGAAGTTTGGCTTTGCGGTAACGGGGACGGTGCATCCGGGGCGGGTGTGGCGGAACTCGGGGGCGCGGGTGGGGGATGTGTTGTTGCTGAGCAAGCGGATTGGGACGGGGGTGATTGGGACGGCGTTGAAGCGCGGCGTGGCCGAGGAGAGTTGGGTGAAGGACTCGACGGCGAGCATGACGGAGTTGAACATGTATGCGTGGGAGGCGATTGGGGACGCCGAAGTTCATGCGTGCACGGATGTGACGGGATTTGGATTGATGGGGCATGGGCGGGAGATGGCGCTGGGGAGCGAGGTGACGCTGGAGATTGAGGTGAAGGCGGTGCCGCTGCTGCCGGGGGCGTTGGAGTGTGTGAAGCTGGGGGCGGTGCCGGGAGGGTTGAAGAACAACCGGGAGTTTGCGGAGTGTGTGGTGGGGGGCGGAGAGAAGATTGCGCCGGAGCTGCTGGCGATGATGTTCGATCCGCAGACGTCGGGCGGGTTGCTGGTGGCGATGGCGGAGGATGAAGCGGAGAAGATTGACGAGTTGAAGCAGACGTTTTGGCGCGTGGGGCGAGTGTTGCCGCGCGGGGAACATGCGATTGAACTGATATGACGAATCCGATTATTGTGGCGTTGGATGTGCCGAATGCCGGCGAGGCGCGGGCGATTGTAAAGGCGTGCGGGGAGAGCATTGGGTTTTATAAGGTCGGCATGGAGTTGTATGCGGCCGAGGGGATGCCGTTTGTGCGGGAGTTGATTGACGCCGGGAAGGATGTGTTCGTGGACTTGAAGTTCTACGACATACCGGAGACGGTGAAGCGGGCGACGGCGCAGGTGGCCAAGGCGGGGGCGAAGCTGCTGACGGTGCATGCGTCGAAGGCTGTGATGCGGGCGGCGATGGAGGGGAAGGCGGGGACGTCGCTGAAGATTTTGGGTGTGACGGTATTGACGAGTTTCGATGAGAGTGATTTGGCGGATTTGGGTTATGCGAAGACGCCGGCGGAGTTAGTACGGCACTTAGTAAGTAAAGGCGTGGAGGCGGGGGTGGATGGGTTTGTGTGTTCACCTCTGGAGGTGAACGAGGTGCGGGCGATGGCGGGCGCGGGGGCGACGCTGGTAACGCCGGGGGTGCGGCCGGCGGGGGGCGAGGTGGGCGATCAGAAGCGGGTGGCGACGCCTGCGGAGGCGATGGCGAACGGGGCGACGTACCTTGTAATCGGGCGGCCGATCACGCGGGCGGCCGATCCTGCGGCGGCGGCGAGAAACCTGTTGCGCGAGTTGGGAGTCTGATAGAGTAGCGGGTTCACACGGGCGGCTGCCGGCGGCTGATGCCGCGTGGCGGCCGTGCATCGCACGGGTTTTTTCGCCACAAAACGCTCCTTGGCGCGCGGGGTGTCCTCTGGGATGCCCCGCGTTTTTTGTATGGGGGGACGTCTGGGAGGGGCGGTGTTAGCGGAACGGGTTGACGATGCGAACGCCGAGGATGACCTGGCCGTGATTCAGGCCCTCACTGTAGAGGGTTTGCGCGCCCGACTGTGCGGCGCCGACGATGATGAG
>JAFLBB010000032.1 GCA_017304135.1 Acidobacteriota bacterium
ACCGCGCCGGAATCAGCAAATCCGCAATCGCCCGCCGCCTTGAGATCGGCCGCACCTCGGTGCGCCGGATTCTGGCGGCCGATTCCAACCAGAAATAGGTCCGCCCTGTGGTTCACGTAGCGCTCACAAACCTTCCTAGACCACCTCGGGACATACTACCCATTCGTCAAGCCACACCTTCAGGACGAAAGCCTCGACATCGAGCAGTCACACGAACGCTTTGCATTCATCCTCGAATACGTCAATCGGCAGCGACGACTCCACGCAAAGTGGGTAACCACACACCAAGGCAAAGTGGGCTTTATCACACAAAACGTGATCCGCACCCCTAACGACGAGTGCTGGAGTCTCGCGGACACCGTCGCACGGACCGTGGCCACTATTCGCACCGCACACGAGTGGTGGACGAAGAACGGGTACTACGGGGAGTCCGTCGTCCGGATCGAAGTCCAGACACTTGGACGCGACGTTGCACAAGGAGAGGACGGTTCCTTTCTCCCACTCATTGACGAGGACGTGCCCCAACTGCACATCAAAAACTTCCGATTCACCAAGCCACCAAGTCGAACCGCAATGGCAAGACGTCATTTCACGTTTTGGGACCGCACTACGGGCCTCGACGTGGCAACGACCGACCTTACTGTCGAACTTCTGCGCAGCTTCGGCCACTCACAACCGACCGCTGCCATCCGCGAGGCCATCACCCCAATCATCGAATGGCAGTCCCGACACGGCCAAAACACGGACAACCCCTGATTTCTATATGGAAAACTTGTGGTGGTGGTAGACGATCTAACCGGAGTGTTTTGAGTGTGGTGCGGATGAGAGGACTTGAACCTCCACGTCCTTGCGAACACTAGAACCTGAATCTAGCGCGTCTGCCAATTCCGCCACATCCGCACGATGGGGGCTGCCAACCCCTGTATTGTCTCGCAGGCGGAGGGAAGAGTCAATTCGGCGAACAAGCCGTGGCTGCCGAAAGCTAGGGGCGGGGCTATGGCGCTGCCTGCCTGCGCGCCATAGCCGCCCTCCCCACGGGTCACCCACTGGCGGTCAGACTGCACGACTGCCTGGTGAAGCGATCCACAAGAGGCTCTATACAACGGGCCCCCTGTGCGGAGAGACGCGAGCCTGGCGAGCGAGGTTGCGCTATTTTGGCACGCTCACGAGCGGCGCCGCCAAGAGTTTACGAAGTGCGGGCATGGTGACAGCTCCGCTGAGCAGAGCGCGGCGGTGGAAGTCCTCCAATTGGAAAGAGTTACCTAGGCGGCGCTGCTCGGCTTCGCGAGTACGGAGCCATTCGCGCCAACCAACGAAATAGGTGGGAAGCTGGGTGGATCCGAGTTTGGCCCGCTGGAGTTTACCGGCGGCTTCCTCCTGCTCCTGGAAAGTCTTGTTGATCATGAGATCCATCGCCTGCTCATCGGTCATACCACTGGTGTGAAAGCGGATGTCCAGGATGGTATTGGCGATCACTCGAAGCATTTGTTTGTGGAAGGTGAGGGCAAAGGCCGGGTCGTCGCGCAGATAACCTTGCTCAACCATGAGTTGCGTGGCGTAGACGGCCCAGCCTTCCACATAGGGGCCATTGGGGTACACAGCCCGCAGCAGGCGGCGCCACTGCGGTTCCACCTGATTGGCGAACTCGAATTGGAGGTAGTGGCCGGGAATGGCCTCGTGAATGGTGAGGATCTTCAGGCCGTAGTCGTTGTATTCGCGGAGCTTGGATTCGGCGCGCGAGGCGTCCCAGGTCTCGGGGATGGGAGTAAGCCAGTAAAAGGCGCCGAGTTTGGGTTCCAGTGGAGGCGCGGCGTTGAACCCGCCCACCGAATAGACGCCGCGCATGAACTCCGGTGTGGGGATAACGCTCAGGTTGTCGTGCGGCGGATTGGGTACGAAGCCACGCTGCGCGGTGAAGGCACGCACCTCCTCCAGGTCGCGCCGGGCGTTGGTGAAATAGGTTTCCGGCGAGGCGTGCTTTTCGCCGATCTTGGACAGAACCTCTTTCGTTAGGGCGTCGGCATTGGCGGGGGCGGTACGCCCGGGCAGGAGCTTTCCATACATGGGACGGGCCAACTCGTGCATGCGCAACCTTGTTTTCTCCAGTTCCGCTTCCGCTTCGGCCAACACCTGGCCGGGCGACAGCGAGACGCCGAGGGCGTAGGGAAACTTTGCGCCGTAGCGGTTGGAGCCGAGCCGCCAACTGGAGGGCTTCTTGCGAAGTTCGCTATTGAGGAACTCAGTAAACGTGTCAATGGCGCGGAGCGCTTCGCCGGCCCCTCGCTCGAAAGCGGTGCGCGCGCTGGGGGGGGCGGCCGGGCGCAGGCGGTTGACGATCAGGTCGCGATTGCCGTCATTCTCCTGAATGGCAACCTGAAGCGAGAGTTCAGGAGCGTCGACAAGGTTGTTGCGGGCCTCGCCAAGCAGCCGCGTGAACTGTTCCAGGCGCATACCGATGTGCTGGTAGCGTTTATCCAGCGGAGCATACTCGACTACGAGCGGTGTGAAGATAGCATTTCCAGCCAGTTCGACGTAAAGCGTGGGGTCGTGCTTGTGGCGCTCCTGCACGGTCAGCTCAAACAGCGCCAGACGGCACTGGTCGCGCATCAACTCATAGTCGGCCAGTTCCTGGGGGGTGAGGCCGCCGGCCTCGACTTTTGCCTGCAGCCGCTGCTCGAAGCTCTTGTAGAACTCGATCCGCCTGGCAACTGCCTCCAGAGAGAAGCTGTCAATCTGATCATCCAGCGGGATGCCGTTATGACTGTGGTAGCCGGCCGCGGTAGCGGCCACCGGGCTGAAGCTGAGGGTTGTGGTGACAAACTCCTGCAGCATTCCGGAGAACTGCTGTTCCGGTGCAGAGCCGCCGCAGGAGACCAGGAGGCAGGCAGACAGGACGAGGGCCGGAAGGCGAGTCATGACTCCCAATTGTATGCACAGGGGCAATCAAGGCCCCTTGCGTGAGGCGAGGATCGGCCGCCCGTCCCTCTTGCGTTATGGCTTTGGATTGATGACCACTTCTTTGTTACCGCCTTCGGCGTTGAGGATCTTCACGGTGAGCGGGCCGGCCGGCGGGGGTGGTTCCGGCGTGTAGGCAGGCTCGGCGTTTGCCACCGTCGGCCTGGATGCGGCAGGGGCCACATTCCAATCGGAGACGCCGCTGGCAGCCGGCCGCGTGGGCACGGCGGCCAGGGCACCCGGCAAGGCTTGCTTCACACGCGCCTGCATCTGCTTCATGCCCGACTCCAACTCCGCCTGGCTCCATAGGGCGCTAACCTGAACCTGTGCCCCAGCGCTGCCGAACTTGACGCGTTTGAGAAACTCGCCCAGTTCCGGCGTGTCGGCCTGTGCGGCGGTGGCGAACATCATCATGCCGGCCAGCCCCTGCGCGATCTTGGAGGCCTCCGCCGGAGACACCGTGTTCAGGTTGAACTGCAATTGCATGCCCTGTTTAATCGAGATGCCCGCCTCGAAGCTCTCCACCGTATCGAAAGCAGCCATTGGTCCAGCCGGCGCGGCGCCGTCCCCGGTGAGGCTCTTCGGCGGGATGTTGCCTACAAACCAGATTTCATACAACGGGGCCATCTCGGTGGCGCGCAGGAAAACAGGGTCATAGGCGCGGTTGGGGTCGGCGCTGGCGTGATGGTCGATCGCCGCGCGCAACGATGCGCTGTCGCCGATGAGGATCACCTGGGGGCTGACAATGGCCAGTTGCGCCCCGACGGCTTTAGCCGACGATCCGGATTCGCTCCACATCTCCACCCCTTTGTAAGAACTGCGTTTGCCGCGGGCTCCGAGCATACGGCGCAACCGTGCCGGGTCAAACGTCCCCTGGATGGCGACGACGGCTTCGCGCTGGACCGCTCCGCTGAGATTGCCGGCTTGGGCCGGCGCGCTGAGAAAGACGCGCTCAATGCCCTGGAGCAACTCCATGTCCTCGGCGCTGGCGCTGGAGGTCCACGCGCCGCCCATGGACTTCATCTCCTGGAAGAGCTTCTGGCCCAGGGGAGAATTCAGGATGCCGCGAACATCGACGCCCATCAGGACTTTGGCCTCCGGATGGGAGTAGCGCCAGTAGGTGGGTAAGGAAGCACTTTGCGGCTCAGCTCCGAGCGAGCTGGCGCCGAGAACCAGCGCAACGGCAAATAGGCTCAAACGGGTGGCCCTGCGAGGGAATATCGACGTCATGGTGCAAGTTCTCCTGTTTCGCTATCGGCGGATTTGGCTCAGGATCTTATAAGGAATTCTTCCTAAATCAGCACGGCGGCAGAGCGGGACTCCAAAATACACGCCTGGAGGCGCTGGGGTCCGCCAGGGCGATCCCGTATAATCCAGTCATGGCCGCGACCGCGGAGGTTCCCACACTTCTCGAATTGCGGCAACTGCGTCCCGAACTGCTGCGCCCGCTGTTGCAGGAGGAAACGGAGGTTTGGCTGCGGGATATGCTGTGGGACTTTCGCCCGTCCTCCGAGCTCGTCCGGCGCTTTGTCGGCATGCAGGCGCTGAACGGGCATGCCCTATGCTGGCGCGAAGAGGTGGTGGGCTACGCCTACTTCGTTTGCGAAGAGCACAAAGGGCTGATTGGCGACCTGTACGTGAAAGCGGAGGTGCGCACGCCGGAGGCCGAGGCGCGGCTTCTGGAAGCTAGCGTCCGCACGCTGCTGGCAGTGCCGCATCTGCGCCGGGTGGAGTCGCAGCTGATGCTGATGAGCCGCGAGTCGCAGGTGGCGCTTCCCTTCCCCGATCGCGGGCGCGCGTTTGCCCGCGACTACATGGTGGCCCATCTGGCCGGCGAGGAACCACTGCGCGAAGACCCGAGGGCAGCAGGTGCGCGCTTCGAACTCTGGTCAGACGCCTTTAGCGATCAGGCGGCGCATCTTATCGCCGAGGGCTATCAGGGCCATGTCGATGCCGACATTAATGACCAGTACCGCACAGTGCCTGGAGCCAAACGCTTCCTGCACAACATCGTGCAGTACCCGGGCTGCGGCAGTTTCTTCCAACCGGCCTCGTTTGCCTGTTTCGACAAGTCCTCCGGCAATATGACGGGCGTGTGCCTGACCTCACTGATCGCCTTCGATACCGGACATGTGACACAGGTGTGTGTGCACCCCGCCTATCGCGGCTTAGGCTTGGGTTATGAGATGATGCGGCGTTCACTTGCGGCCCTGCGCATGGCCGGCTGCCAGCATGCAAGCCTCACAGTGACGTCGTCGAACACGGGGGCTCGATCGCTTTACGAACGCATCGGTTTCGCCACACGGCGGGTGTTCAACGCCATGGTGTGGGAACTCTAGCCGCTACCTGCGGCGCGAGAGGATCCACAGAATCGCTCCCACGGCGGGCAGCAGCAGCGCCAGGGCCAGCATCGTCCAAGGGAATTCCATGCGCGGTCACCTGCTTTCCGTCATCGTGGTCGGAATTCTCCTGCGCCTGCGCGTTTTGTCATAAGATCGGTTCACCTCACGAAAACAAGGAGACTGGGTAACCATTATGCCGCTACGAATCAATGACCAAGCGCCGAATTTCACGGCCGAGACTACTCAAGGCGTGATCGACTTCCATCAGTGGATCGGAGATGGCTGGGCCATCCTCTTCTCGCATCCGAAGGACTTCACGCCGGTGTGCACAACCGAGTTGGGCTATATGGCCCGCCTGCAGCCGGAGTTTGCCAAGAGAAACTGCAAGACCATCGGTTTGAGCGTGGACCCGGTGACCAACCACAGCAAGTGGGCCGCCGACATCGAGGAAACGCAGGGGCACGCGGTGACCTACCCGATGATCGGCGATCCGGACTTGAAGGTGGCCAAGCTCTACGACATGCTGCCGGCCGATGCGGGTGAGACGTCGGAAGGCAGAACGGCGGCCAACAATGCTACCGTGCGTACGGTGTTCGTCGTTGGGCCGGACAAGAAGATCAAGCTGATGCTCGTCTACCCGATGACAACGGGGCGGAACTTCGACGAGGTGCTCCGGGTGCTCGACTCGATGCAGCTCACCGCGCGCCACCAGGTGGCCACGCCGGTGAACTGGAAGCCCGGCCAGGATGTGATCATCGTGCCGGCTGTGTCCGACGAGCAAGCCAAGGAGAAGTATCCCAACGGCTGGAAGACACTGAAGCCCTACCTGCGCATCGTGGCTCAGCCGGAGTAACCTGAAGCTCGTGGAGCCTCGCGAAACCGCAGAGCAACTCACAGGACGAAGCTACGAGCAGTTTCTGACGCGGTATCCCGACTACCGCGCGACGGCCCTGCTCGATGAACTGCGCGCAACCGAGTATGCGCGGCTCGACGAGCAGGGCCACGTCTATTTGGACTATACGGGCGGCTGTTTATACGCGCGGTCGCAGGTGGAACGGCATCTGAAGCTCATCGCCGGCGCCGTGCTGGGGAATCCACATTCGGCCAACCCGACCTCGGCGCACATGACCTCGCTGGTGGAAAGCGCGCGGAAGGCGGCGCTTGCCTACTTCGGGGCCGCCGAGGACTATGCGCTGGTGTTCACGCTGAACGCCTCGGGAGCGCTGAAGCTCGTCGGCGAGTCGTTTCCGTTCGGGCCCGGCGGGGAGTTTCTGGCCTCGGCGGACAACCATAATTCGGTGAACGGCATCCGCGAGTTCGCCCGGGCCAAGGGCGCACGCGCTCGATATGCGCCGGTGGTGGCGCCGGCGTTGCGCCTGGATGTCGCCGAAGCGAAGCGCATGCTCGACGATGCGGGTGGCGGCGAGAAATTGTTCGCCTTTCCCGCGCAGTCAAACTTCACCGGCGTGAAGCATCCCCTCGAACTGGTCGAAGAGGCCCGGCAGCGCGGGTGGCGAGTGTTGTTGGACGCCGCAGCCTATGCGCCCACCAACCGCCTGGACCTGCGGCAGGTACGGCCCGATTTCGTGACCCTCTCGTTCTACAAGATGTTCGGCTATCCGACCGGTGTAGGGGCGCTGCTGGTTCGTCGCGAGTCCCTGCGACTGCTGCGGCGGCCGTGGTTCGCCGGGGGAACAGTGAACTTCGCCTCGGTCGGCGCAATGGCGCATGTGCTGGCGCGAAACGAAGCGGCGTTTGAGGACGGAACGCTGAACTACCTGTCGATCCCGGCGGTGGAAATCGGCCTGCGGCACTTGGAGGCAGTCGGCATCGGGCTCATCGGAACACGCGTGCAATGCCTCACCGGCTGGCTTGTGGAGGAGCTGTTGGCGCTGCGGCACTCCAACGGACGTGCCATGGTGCGGCTCTATGGGCCTTCCAACACCGAGGACCGTGGCGGCACGGTGACGATGAATCTCTACGATCCGGCGGGACACCTGCTTGATTACCGGCGGGTGGAGGAGCTCGCGGGCGAGGCGGGCATATCGCTGCGCACGGGTTGTTTCTGCAATCCGGGAGCGGGCGAGTGCGCCGAGGGGCTGACCGGGGATGACATGCGAGCCGCCTACGCACTGGGCGATGACATCAACCTGCAGAGCTTCCTGCGGCTGATGCAGGAGAGCGGGCAGAACAAGAGCGCCGGCGCGATCCGGGCGTCGATCGGGTTGGCGAGCAACTGGGAGGACTCGCGGCGCTTCGTGGAATTCGTCGAAAGCTTCCGCGACCAGACACGGTTGGCGATCGGTGAAGTGACCTTCGACATCGAGTCGTGCCGCGTCATCCGGGACGGGAGTTGATCCGGTTGAAGTGCGCGGCTGGGATAAGGTGGGGGGGATGAAGAAGAACGAGCTGAAGGCCAAGTCGGCCGCGCCGATCGTCAACCTGATGAGGCCACTGCATGTATTCGCGGGACGCGAGACATCGGGCGGCATCGTTCTCCTTCTCTGCACGCTGGTGGCGCTGGTGTGGGCAAACTCGCCCTGGTATGGCAGCTACGCGGCGCTGTGGCATACACAGCTTTCAGTGGGCGCGGGCGGTCGGACGCTAAGCCACGACCTGCATTTCTGGGTCAACGACGGGTTGATGGCGATCTTTTTTTTCGTGGTGGGGCTGGAGATCAAGCGCGAGATGCTGGTGGGAGAACTGGCATCGTTGCGGAAGGCGGCCTTTCCAATCGCGGGCGCGCTGGGTGGTGTCGTGGCGCCGGCGCTGCTCTACACGGCGTTCAATCGCGGAGGGCCCGGCGCGGCGGGATGGGGGATTCCGATGGCCACCGACATCGCATTCGTGATCGGTGTGATGGCGTTGCTGGGCGACATCGTACCGCTGGGACTGCGAGTCTTTCTGACGGCGCTGGCAATTGTGGATGACATCGTCGCCGTACTGGTCATCGCTGTGTTCTATACTGCGGAGATTTCGATACCGTCACTCTTGGCTGCTGGTCTGTGCCTGGCCGTGCTGGCCGCCTTCAACTGGCTGGGCGTGCGGCATCCGATTCCGTATGCGCTGGTGGGTGTACTCTTGTGGGCGTCGATCCTTGAATCCGGCGTACACGCCACGATTGCCGGGGTGCTGCTGGCCATGTTGATTCCGGCACGCACGGCGATGGACCATCCGGCCTTTCTTCAGCATGCGCAGGGTGTGATCAGCGAGTATGCGGGAACGCTACAGGCGCAGGACACGGTGGAGGTGGAGGAGCACCGGCAGATGGCGATCGAGGCGTTGGAGGATTCCTGCGAGAAGGTGCAGTCGCCGCTGCACCGTCTGGAGCATGCGCTGCATCCGTGGGTGACGTTCGCTATCATGCCGCTGTTCGCGCTGGCAAATGCCGGGGTGAGGCTGGGTGGTGATTTGGGAAGCCAGTTGGGTTCGCCGGTGGCAAGCGGAGTAACGGCCGGACTGCTGTTCGGTAAGCCGCTGGGCATCACACTCCTGGCGTGGCTGGCGGTGAGGGCGGGCCTGGCGGCGCTGCCGGAGGGGCTGAGTTGGTTGCAAGTCCATGCCGCCGGGTGGTTGGGAGGTATCGGGTTTACGATGTCGCTGTTCCTGGCGGCGCTGGCCTTCAACCAGGAGCCGCTGTTGGTGGAGGCAAAGGTAGGCATTCTCGCCGGTTCCCTGGCGGCCGGAATGGTGGGATCCGGTCTGCTGTGGATGGCCGGCAGAAGGGCCTCAGTCGAGGGTCAATGAAGTTGCTTCAGGGGAATCTCCAGAACACGGATGTCTTCCATGTTCTCGGAGTGGATGACGTATAGGCGCCCATCGCGTTCGAGCAGTTGCGGGTAGTGATAACCGCGGTAGCCGGGGTCTTTGCCGGAATAGCGATACAGGGTGGGCTCGTCGCGCAATATGTAGGTGCGGTCAAAGACGACACCGTCCTCGGCAAGGGAGAGGGCTAGGGGGATACGGACGCCGTCGGTACTGGGATTGTGAGCCATCGCGTAGTTGCCATGGGAAAGCCGCAACGAATTGAACTTGGCCATGGCGTCGGGAAAATTAGTGCGGATGGGCGGGCTGAAGTTGATCGAGCGGTAGAGGCGGCGCGAGCGGTTCCCGTCGCGGAACAGAAGATGGGTATCGCCGTCGGCGGTGGTCCACCACTCGGGCTCGTCGAGGGCCGTGCCGCTGGGCGGAATCGGACGCACCTGCCAGTCAGAGGGCGAAGTGACGCCGCCTTCGAGCATGGAGACCCGCATGCGGTGGTCGCGGCGCGACATGAGCCAGTTGCCGTTGGGCAGCAGGCGCGGTGGGAAGTTGTTGATCGTGTCGGCGGCGATGACGATGGGGGAGTCGAAGCGGCGGCGGGAAGGGTTCCAGCGGTAGCCGAGAAGCGCGAGGCCGGGTCCGAAGAGCGGGCGGACGGCTTCATCGCGGGCGGTGAGGGCAATGAGTTCGCCATTGCGGATCCAGAAGCCGCGGGCAAAGGTGCGAAAGCCCTCTTCGCTCGGGGTGAGCGCTTCGGGGGCGGACCATGCGCGGCCGTCGGCGCTGGTTGCATAGCGGACATACTGGCCGGACTGAAGATCACGAACGCGGTTCGTGCTCCACATGGCCCAGAAGCGGCCCTCGTGCCAGGCGATGTAGGGGTGCATGTTGAAGCCGTGGCGATGGTCGGTGGCGCGAAAGATGGTGGTGAGCGTCCCGCTGAGTTTGCCCATGCGACGGGCGGCGTACATGTTGGCTTCGAGGAACCGGTTGACGGCGAGCGCGGTTTCGCGCGGCGAGTGAAGGAGCACCTGGTGCGGAGAGCCGGCGATCCAGGCGAGTTCGATATTGTCGCGCTCTGGGATGCGAAGCAATGAGCGCGCTGGCCGGGGCCGCGCGCGGTCGCCCCAGATTTCCAGAACCGGGATGTGCGTGGATTCGAGGATCGGCAGGCCGTTCCACTTTCGCCAGGCCGAGGCGAAGGCGCGCGCTTCGGCTTGCGTAATCTGGCTGAGGATGCGCTGCCGCATGGCTTCGCGTGAGGCAACCTGGCCGGGGGTGAGCGTGGTCGTCTTGTCGCCATCGAAAGCCTGGACCTGAACCTCATGGTGGGTCCAGCCTTCCATGGAAATCACGCCGAGAAGGCCTTGCGGAGCGCGTGCGGCGATCTCAACAGCAACCATGCCGCCGATGCTGTGCCCGCCCACATAGAAGCGCTTCAGGTGGCCGATGGATCGCAGAACATGATCGGCGAAGCCTTCGACAGTCGGGTTCTGCTCCCGCACAGGCAGTTCCACGATGAGCGTGGGACGAGGGTCGAGGTGACGTTTGAATTCGTCGAAGACCTCGGGACCGTTGAAGCTGCCGGGGATGAGTACAAGGGTGGGCTGTTCGGCGGCCAGGGATGTCGCAGCCAGAAAGAGAAGAAACCTGAGAAGCCGCATCGATACCGGAGGCTAACACAGGGCGGCGTCGCGGGGGCCGCTCGGCCATCCATACAAAGCCCGCTACTGCTTCTTGAACTCCAATGGCAGGGTCTTGGTCTTACCCTCACGCTGCGAGGTGACCGTGCCCGAGAGCGCGGTGTCTTTCACTGCAACATCGAACCTGAGCATATGGGGAGTTTCGACTCCAGCCGTGACTTCGAACTTGAGCGTCATACCGTTGCGCTGGATGCTATTGGCGGTGTACTGTTCCGCTGACGTTGGACCGGCGGTGATGGAGAGGCCGCCAGCGTTCTCTTTGACGATGATCAGGCCCTTCTCCGTGCGGGAGCTGCCTTCCTCTTCAATGGTGATCGTTCCGGCGTAAGTGCCCGAGATGTCCTGCGCGAACAGCGAGGCGGTGAGGCAGGCAAGGGATGCCAGTCGTGAGAATCGCATGCCGAAAGGAACGAACACGAGCAGGAGGATGTTCCGGGAATTATGCTGGTCAGAACTTATCCTTCTTCTCCGGCGGCTTAGGAGGAGCGAAGGTCAACTTCACGTCGACGGTGTGGTTGGCATCGTCGATCACGGGCTGGTCACTGATGCCGCCGAGGTCTTCGAACATCCGCTCTTCGACGATGCGGTTGATGAAGAACTTCGGGTAGGCAGCGTTGTAGGGCTTGCCTGGCTCCAGAGCCCAGCGCTTCTCCACGGCGGGGGTGCCAATCAGGTCGAGTCCGGCGATGATGAGTTTGCGGAAGGTGTATTGGGCGCCGGGGGAGACGCGGAGGGTCAGCTCCGCGGTGAGCTTCTCATCGTTGAGCACGCGGTCGACCGTGGAGGTGATCCGCAGGTAGCCCCGCTGCTTCATGTTGTCGGCGATGCGGGCCTGGGCGGCGCGAACCTCGTCGAAGTTGGCGATGTCGTCCTCTTTGATTTTCGCCATGGCAAGGAGGTCCTCGTTATAGGGCTCAGCGCCGGTTACCGCCACGCGGCTGACCTTGTAGGACTCCCCTTCCTCGATGGTGACGGTGATGGCGATGCCCTTCACCTTTTCGGCGTTGGACACCGTGATCGTGGGAAACTTCACGCGCAGACGGCCGCGTGCTTCATACAACGGCACGATGGCGTTGGTGAGCACCTGGCGGAAGTAGGGCTCACGGTATTCGGTGCCGATGGCGACTCCGTGAATGGCGAGTTGCAGCTGCGGCGTGGGCAGAATCTTGTTCCCGCGAAAATGGACCTCCGCCACGATGGGCGGAGCGCCGGTGGGATAGAAGAGGATGTGCAGGTCGGCGGGATTGTCCGAGGTGACTTTGGTGGAGATGGAGGCCGGCCCAGACTGGGCGGCTGCAGCTTCAGTCAGGGCTTGCGTGGCGAGGGCAAGGATAGGCTTGGTAGGGGGGATCTTACCGTTGAAGAGCGGAATCGCCTTGGCCAGGGCAGCGGTGGCCTCCTCGTCAGACACACCGAGACGCGTAAACCGGACCGGGTAGACCTGTGAGATTTCGAGCACCTCGAACGTGAGGGCGTACCCCGTACCGGAAGGGCCGGGCTGATAGCGGTAGGCGACCGACTCAAACAGCCCGGTAGCCAGCAGCCGGTCGCGGGCGTCGTCAAAAAGCGGCTTGGACCCTTGGGCGCCCTGGGCTAGTCCTATGAGACCCAGTATTCCCGTTTCGGGATAGATCTTGTTGCCCTCCGTGCGGATGCTGACTATAGTGTGAACCTGGAGCGGGGCCTCGGCTGGCTTCGTGACGGCCGGGGCAGGGGTGGCTTTGCGACGGGTAGACTTCCTGGTCGTGGTCTGCGCGGGCAGCAGCAGGGCGCAAAGTAGGAGGACGGAAAGCGGGCGCATTCTTCTATTGTCCATCGACGCGGCGGATGGGGCGCGGGTTGCGCGAGGGCTTAGATGAGGGAAGAAGCGAAGCTTTTTTTTGACGCATCGCGTAGGGCTCCTACGCAAACCGGGGTGAGAGGGAATCAGGAATGGCATATATTGTGTCGGTTTTGCTGGACAAGTACCCCATCGAAGACATGGGGATCGGGTTATCCTACGTGCCCGATCAGCCCGACGACGGAACGGCGACGGTGCTCGTGGATCTGGACGCCAGGAAGTGGAAGGTGCGGTCGAACCTGCGGGGGTGGGTGGCGAAGTTCGGGCCAGGCTCGGGAACCATTGCGGAGAGCATGGACTACACCGAGCTTCTGGCGCCGAGCGGGAACAAGTTGGTGGCGCTGCGCTACTTCTCCATCGCGAACCGCAAGCAGTTGAAGGGCTTCTTGCATTGTGATCCCAACCCCAAGCCCGAGGGGAACATCATCACCGGCATCCGCAACGTCTATTTCAGCTACTCGTACTACTGGCGAAAGCTCGACGCGGGGGAGATGACGACGCGCGAGAAGGTCGAGGAGATGCTGTTCATCGCCTCGGAGAAATACATCGTTCCCGAGTTGAAATCCCAACTGGCGGGGCTGGTCTCGGCCGAAAATTTGAAGACCACCGGTGGTATCTTCGCCTGCTTCGTAGTGGCCGGCGCGATGGGATTCTCTTTGCTGATTGGGGCGATGAAGGTCCTGTTGGGCATGCTCGATGTGGCTACGAACTACATGGAGTACGAGTCGCACTGGCGGCTCTTTTACCGCAACGCGACACAGCGCACCACGGCCAATGGACTGGAGCAGGGAGCGGAGGCGATCGCGGCCATCCTGAGCGGCCTGCTGGCTGGTCACATCGGCGGCAAGATGACCGAGGCCGTGTTGACCCCTGCGGGCAAGGCCTTTCCGGCCGATCAGTTCCGCGAAAAGGTCTTGAATGTGACGCCGGAGCGCTGGATGAGTGCGGGCAAGAAGCAGGTGGCCGTCGAGCAGCAAGCTACGGCGCGCGCGCAGCAGGGGCCGGAGTCGCCCTTGACGGGGCTGCAGGAGGATTTGCGTAACGGCAGGATCACGCCGGAACAGTTCAAGCAGAAGGCCGAGGCCGTGGAGCGGGCGGCCATCGCGACGGGCACCCGGGGAGAGAACATTTGCACAAAAACCTGGGAGGAAAACTACAAGGCCTATAAGAAGGAGGCCGACACTCTGCAGCGGCTGGAAAACGAGGCGCACCGCCGCGGCGATGCCGTCGCCGAACGCCAGATCATGCTGGAGCGGCTTGAGGTGGAAATTGAGGCCGAGACGCTCTATGGGTTCGTGAAAGAGACCGATGGGCATGCGCGCGTTCTGGAGCAGTCGGCGCACATCGTCAACTGCTACCTGCCGGTGTGGAAAAAACTCGGCAGGGATGGGATCCGGCGGCTGTTTGCCACTGAGGGGCTGGAGTTCAGCGACGAGGAGATGACGGCGTTCATCGCCGACCGCGATGCCCTGACGAAGGTCGATTTCACAGGCCACGACAAGGTGGGCCTGGCGCACAAGTTCCTGTCGATTGTGGCCGAAGGGCTGAAGTACAAGCACAAGCCATCGAGCAAGATGTCGGACGCGGAGTGGAAGAAGATGGTGGAGCAGAATCCTGGGGCGGCCAAGCAGGCTGTGATCATGTCGCTGTCGCAGAAGTTGCACAACGTCTTCAGCGATCATCACCCTCCGCTCGGCTCGGCAAAGGACTTCTGGGAAATGGCCATTGACGTGGTGCACGCGCGCTATCAGGAGCGCTGCTATAGCGGTTCCGAGCCGCTGCACAAGCAGAAGTTCGGGAAGGACTCAGTGCGCGAGCGGGCGAGCTTCATCATGGCCAAATATGTTCTTTCGCGCATGATCAAGGCGCAGGGCGAACGGAAGATTAAACGACCGCAGGACTTCAGCCAGATCGAGCGCCCGGCCTTCAGCGCAAAGATGGAGAAGCCCAAGCCGACTGCAGTGCCCGTGCACAACACGGGTGGAACGATCCACACAGCGACCCGCGATAAAGCCACCGGGAAACGGCCGGCGCCGAAGGTGATCACTCCACAATTGCCGGGGCCTTCCTACCCCGTCTACCGCAAGAAGGGTTGACGGCGGTGACCGGGCGCGTGGAGACCTCGGTGGTAAACTGGAGGTTTCCATGTCATACGACGTCATCGTGATCGGGAGCGGTCCCGGCGGTTATTCCGCGGCTGTGCGGGCCGGGCAATACGGGCTGAAAACAGCGCTCATTGAGAAGTCGCCAAAGCTGGGCGGCACGTGCCTTCTGGTGGGTTGCGTGCCCACCAAAGCGCTGCTGCACACCGCCGAGGTGTGGGATTACTTCCAGCACAGCGAAGAGCAAGGCATCCATTGCCAGGGCGCCTCGCTCGACCTGCCCCTGGTGTTGAAACGCAAACAGGGCATCGTCGACAAGCACTCCAAGGGCGTCGGATTCCTGCTAAAGAAAAACAAGGTCGAGCTCATCGCCGGCTACGCCAAACTGAAGGGCGCGGGCAAGGTGGAAGTCGCCACCGCCGAGGGCACCAGGACGCTGGAAACCAAGTCGATCATCCTGGCCACGGGTTCGGAGGCGCGCATGCTGCCCGGGCTCACGCCCGATGAGACGATCATGACCAACGTCGAGATCCTCGAAATGCAGCAGGTGCCGAGGTCGCTCGGCATCATCGGCTCAGGCGCGGTGGGCGTGGAGTTCGGCTCCATCTACAAGCGCTATGGCTCCGACGTCACCATTTTCGAAATGCTGCCGCGCATCGTGCCGGTGGAGGACGAAGACGTCAGCAAGGAACTGGAGCGCTCGTTCAAGAAGCAGAAGATTCGCGTGGAAACCGGCACCAAGGTGGAGAAGATCGAGAAAACCGGCGCGGGCGTGAAGCTGGAAGTCCTGCTCGGCAACGGCAACCGAGAGACGTGCGAGTTTGAAAAGCTGCTCGTGGCCGTGGGCCGCAAGCCGAACACGGAGAATGTCGGCCTGGAAAACACCCGCGTCGAAGTGGACCGCGGCTTCATCAAGGTGGACGCCTACCAGCAGACGGCCGAGCCGGGAGTTTACGCCATCGGCGACATTGTGGCCGGAACGCCGCAACTGGCGCACGTGGCGACGATGGAAGGCATGGTTGCCGTGGCCCACCTCGCGGGCAAACAGACGCGCCCGGTGAACAAGAATCGCATTCCGGGGGCGACCTACACCGAGCCGGGCATCGGCAGCGTCGGGCTGACCGAGAAAGCCGCGCGCGAGCAGGGTTACCAGGTGAAGGTGGGCAAGTTCCCGTTCCTGGCCAATTCCAAGGCGTCGATCCTCGGTTCCCACGATGGATTCGTCAAGGTGGTCATCGATGAAAAGTACGGCGAAATCCTCGGCGTGCACATCATCGGGCCGCACGCCTACGAGCTGATCGCCGAAGCGGTGACGGCGATGGAGTCGGAAGCGACGATTGAGACGATGCTTCACACCATCCACGCGCATCCAACCCTGTATGAGGCCGTGGGCGAAGCCTTCAACGCCGTGTACGGAATGGCGATCAACGCCTGAACCGGCGCCGCCGGAGACAACCGAATCAATGGGACGACCGTGTGAGTTTCGCGATCTGGGCCGCATGGGCTACGAACAAGCCTATGAGCTGCAGCGCGCGCTCGTGTTGCGGCGCAAGGCGGGTGAGATTCCCGACCAACTGCTGTTTGTGGAACATCCGCCCGTGATCACCCTGGGACGGAACGCACGCGAGGACAATATTCTCTTCTCGCGCGAAGCGCTGCTGGCGGCCGGCGTGGAAGTCCGCGAATGCGACCGCGGCGGCGATGTCACGTATCATGGTCCGGGACAGATTGTGGGCTACCCGATCTACGACCTGCGGGACTGGAAGCGCGATGTAGTGGCCTACGTTCGCGGAATCGAGCAGGCCCTGATCGAAGCGATTGGCGAATTCGGCCTCGAGGGCGAACGCGTGCCGGGGGCCACGGGTGTTTGGGTCGGCGGAGCGAAGGTGGCGGCGATTGGCGTACATGTGAGCCGCTGGGTCACTTCGCATGGGTTCGCGTTGAACGTCGCGACGAACCTCGATCATTTCAAGTTCATCGTCCCTTGCGGGTTGACCAAGCCGGTCACATCGCTGCGCGCGCTGGGATGCCAGGCGCCGGTGGAGGATGTGAAAGAGAGCTTGCTGGCCGCATTGTCCGAGGTTTTCGAGATAGAGATTCCGCTCCCGGCAGTGAGCCGGCGGGCGTGACGGAGAGAATCGAATGACAGATGTCGTGATGCCCCAGATGGGCGAGAGCATTGTAGAAGGCACACTGACGCGCTGGCTGAAGAAGGTCGGCGACAAGGTGGAGCGGGACGAGCCGCTGTTTGAGATCTCCACCGATAAGGTGGATAGCGAGATCCCGTCGCCCGCGGCTGGCACGTTGAGCGAGATCCTGGTGCAGGAAGGCGCAACGGTGGCCATCAACACGGTGGTGGCGCGCATCGGTGACGGTGCGGCTGCCGCGGCCCCGGCTCCAGCGCAAGAGGCTGCCCCGCCCCCGCCGCCTCCTCCGCCAACCCCACCGGCGCCCGCCGCAGTTCCCGCGCCCGTGGCCCAGGTGGCTTCGCCTGAACCGCCGCCGCCGGTGATCCTGCCTCCGGAGAGCGTGCAGGGCGGCGAAAGCGCCGGCCCGCTCTCACCGCTGGTGCGGAAGATGGCGCGCGAAAACAATGTCGATCTGTCACAGGTGAGCGGTACAGGCGCCGGTGGCCGGATCACGAAGTACGACGTGGAGAACTTCATGGCCACGCGGGGCGGCGGGCGCGCTGTTCCGATGACCGAACCGCCGCCGCCGGTGATTCTGCCTCCCGAAAGCCGCCAGCCGGCTCCGCCTCCGCCCGCGCGGGCTGAAGCGCCACGGGCGCGCGTCGAAGCCATGTCGACAATGCGCAAGAAGATCGCCGAACACATGATCTACTCCAAGCAGACCTCGGCGCATGTCACCACCGTGCACAAGGTGGACATGACCAAGGTGGCCAAGCTGCGGGCCAAGGTGAAGGACGAGTTTGCCGCTCACTACGGCTTCGGGCTCACCTTCCTGCCGTTCATTCTCCGAGCCACGGCCGAGGCGCTGCGGGCGTTTCCCATCTGCAATGCGTCCATCGACGGCGGCAACATCATTTACCACGGCGAGATCAACCTCGGCGTCGCGGTGGCGCTCGATGGCGGCTCCGGCCTCATCGTGCCCGTGATCAAGCAGGCCGATGAGAAGAATGTGGTCGGTTTGCAGCGCTCCCTGGTCGACCTGGCCGCGCGAGCCCGCTCCAAGCAACTGAAGCCGGATGAGGTGCAGGGCGGCACGTTCTCGATCACCAACTTCGGCAGCTTCGGCAGCATCTTCGCCACGCCGGTGATCAACCAGCCCCAGGTGGCTATCCTTGGCGTGGGCGCCGTGGAAAAGGTGCCGGTGGTGGTGGAAGGCGATGCCATCGCCATCCGCTCTCAGGCTCACCTGGCGCTGACGTTTGACCACAGGCTGATCGACGGCGCGATGGCCGACCAGTTCTGCCAGAAGGTGAAGGCCGTGCTGGAAGGTTGGAGCGAAGCGGTGCTGTAAGGCCTCGCGCGAACAAGCCCGGTAATCCGATCCGGAGCAGGCCCACGGCGGGCCGGCTCCGGATTCCCGCGTTTGGGCCCCATGGCCGCGCTTGCTAAGCTAGCCGCATGGCACAGTTGAGCAGACGGGCCGTGGTCGCCGGCGGCAGTGGACTGATGTGGGCGCAAACGGCGGCGCCGCTGAAGCTGCCCCAGAAGGTGAAGCTCGCCGTCATCGGCGTGGAAGGCCATCTCGGCGAGGTGAAGGAAGCCCTGCCCGCGCTGCCCGATGTCGAGGTGGTGGCGGCCATGCACGCGACGCCCGAAAAGGCGCGCCGCCAGTTCCCCAAGGCCAAAATCTACAGCGACTATCGCAAGATGCTCGACGAGAACAAGGCCGACCTGGTCGCGGTGTGCAACACCAACGGTGAACGCGCCGAAGCGGTGCTCGAGTGCACCCGGCGCGGCGTTCACATCATCGCCGAGAAGCCTTTGGGGGTCACGTTTGAGGAGATGGGCAAGGTCTCACAAGCGGTGCGCGCCTCCAAGGGTAAGATCACAACGCTCTTCCCGATGCGCTTCTCGCCGGAGTATTTGGCTCTGCGCCAGGTCGTGCAGTCGGGCGCCATCGGCGAGGTGGTCCAGGTGGGGACGCAGAAGTCGTATCGAGCCCCCGCGCCGGGTGACTGGAGGCTCAACAAGGACCTCTACGGCGGAACGATCCCCTGGATCGGCATCCACATGGTGGACCTCATGCGGTTTGTCACAGGTCGCGAGTTCACCGAGGCATTTTCCATGCAATCCGTTTTAGACTTCGGCAAGACGGCGACCATGGAGAGCGTCACGGCAAGCGTCTTCAAAATGGATAACCGCGGCCTCGCCATGCTGCGCATGGACTATTTCCGCCCCAAAGCGGCTCCCACACACGGCGATGACCGCATGCGTGTCGTCGGCTCCCAAGGCGTGCTGGAATACATGGCGGCAACCGGCATCACGCTGGTCACCGAGGACAAGCCACCCGAGGTGATCCGCGACCTGCCTGCCCCGCGGCACCTCTTCATCGAATTCCTGGAACACATCTACAACAGCAAACCCGAACCGATCTCGTGGCGCGACATCGAGCGCGCCAATTACATCTGCCTGCATGCCAAGCGCTCAGGGGAAACCGGTCGTCCCGAGCGGTGCGCGGGATGACGGCGGCCACCGGGGCGGCGTTCCGCGAGTATGCCGCGTCCAAACTCGAACAGAACCTGGCGCGCATCGTCGACTGCCTGGGACGGCTGAACGACGAGCAGATCTGGCAGCGCGCGGGCGATGCCTCGAATGCCCCCGGCAACCTGGCCCTGCACCTGTCGGGCAATGTGCGCCAGTGGATTTTGCGGGGCGTAGACGGGCAGGCCGATGTCCGCGACCGCGATGCTGAGTTCGCCGCACGCGGCGGTGTGGGCCGGAATGAGTTGCTGGAGGAGCTGCGGACTACTGTGGCTGAAGCCGCGGCGGTGATCCGGTCAGCCCAGCTCGACCAACCGATGAACGTGCAAAACTACCCCATCACCGTGCTCGAAGGCATCTTCCACGTGGTGGAGCACTTCAGCTATCACACGGGGCAAATCGTGTTCCTCACCAAGGCGCTGTTCGATGTTGACCTCGCCTACTACAAGGCCCTGGACAGCTCGGAGAAGCCGCCTTATGAACAGATTCCATAGGTTGACCCCGCCTCCCATGCCACAATAGAATCTGTGACCGGTCACGAGATTCGACAGAAATATTTGGACTTTTTCGCCGAGCGCGGCCATGCCATCGTGCGCTCTTCCTCCCTGGTTCCTCACGACGACCCGACGCTGCTGTTCACCAACGCGGGCATGAACCAGTTCAAGGACCTCTTCCTCGGAAACGAGAAGCGCGACTATTCGCGCGCCACGACGGCGCAGAAGTGCGTGCGCGCCGGAGGCAAGCACAACGACCTGGAGAACGTCGGCTACACCCGCCGCCACCACACGTTCTTCGAGATGATGGGCAACTTCAGCTTCGGCGACTACTTCAAGGCGCAGGCCATTGAGTATGCCTGGGACCTGGTGACCAAGGGCTACGGCATGCCCAAGGACAAGCTCTACATCACGGTGTTCCGCGAGGACGACGAGGCCGAAGAGCTGTGGCAGAAGGTGGCCGGCGTCGACAAGTCGCGCATCTTCCGGCTCGATGAGAAGGACAACTTCTGGCAGATGGGCGAGACCGGCCCGTGCGGGCCGTGCTCAGAGCTGCATTTCGATCTCGGCCCAGGCGCGGCCGAGCCGGGCCGCGAGCACGAGCAGTTTCCTCTCGATGGCGGCGGGCGGTTTGTCGAAATCTGGAACCTGGTGTTCATGCAGTTTGATCGCGACGCGTCAGGCAAGCTGACCCCGCTGCCGCGGCCGTCCATCGACACCGGCCTTGGCCTCGAACGCGTAGCGGCCATCCTGCAAGGCAAGATGTCGAACTACGAGTCGGACCTGCTGAAGTCCATCGTCGACCATGCGGGCGAGCTGCTCAAGGTCGAGCAGGGTTTGAACGCCGAACATGACGCGGCGCTGCGCATCGCGGCCGACCATGCGCGCGCGTCGGCGTTTCTGATTCACGATGGCGTCGTGCCCTCGAACGAAGGGCGCGGCTATGTGCTGCGCAAGATCATGCGGCGCGCCATGCGGCATGCGCGGCGGTCAGGCAACCAGGAGCCGTTCCTCTACAAGCTCACGGGCTTCGTCGCCGAGTTCATGAAGCCGGCCTACCCCGAGTTGATGGAAAGCGTACAGCGTGTGGCGCGCATCGTGAAGGACGAAGAGCATCGTTACGCCACCACCTTCCTCGTGGCCGAAAAGATGTTCCAGGACGAGGTGAAGCAGGCGCAGCAAGGCGTGCTCTCCGGCTCCGCCGCGTTCAAGCTCTACGACACCTACGGATTGAACATCGATGAGCAGGAGGAGATGGGGCGCGAGTTGGGCATCACCATCGACCGCCCTGGCTTCGAGACTGAGATGGACGGCCAGCGTTCGCGCGCGCGGGCGTCGTGGAAGGGCGCCGAGAAGGCCCACGTGGATCCCGAGTTCCAGCGCCTGGCCGAAGGCGGCCGCACGCAGTTCCTCGGCTATGAGTCGCTCGAGGCCGTGGGCAAGGTGCGCGCAGTGCTCAAGGAAGGCAACGAGTTGGTTCTGGATCGCACGCCGTTCTATGCCGAAACGGGTGGCCAGGTGGGCGACAAGGGCGAGCTCTACCGCGCCTCGAACGGCGAACTGGTAGGGCGTGTCTCCGACACCTACTATGGCGTGCCGGGCCTGGTCGTGCATCGCGTGGAGATGCTTGCGCCTGTCGCCGAAGGCGAAGAGCTTCGCGCCGCGGTCACCGAGTCCCTGCGTTCCTCCACGCGGCGCAACCACACCGCCACGCACCTGCTGCACGCCGCTTTGCGGACCGTTCTCGGCACGCACGTGAAGCAGGCCGGCAGCGTCGTGGACCCCGGGCGTCTGCGCTTCGATTTCACGCACTACACGCAGGTGGATGCCGATGAGCTGGCCGAAATTGAGCGGCTGGCCAACGAGCAGATTCTCCGCAACATCCCGGTCAATACCGATGTGATGGATCTCGACAAGGCCATCGAAACCGGCGCCATGGCGTTGTTCGGCGAAAAGTACGCCGACAAGGTGCGCGTGGTGAAGGTAGGCGACTTCTCACGCGAATTGTGCGGCGGCACTCACGTATCGCGCACCGGCGACATTGGCTTGTGCAAGATCGTAAGCGAAGGCTCGATCTCGGCCGGCGTGCGGCGCATTGAGGCGGTGACGGGCGAAGGTTCGCTGCACCGGCTGCAGTCGGCGACGGCGACGCTCGATTCCCTGTCCAAGACGCTGCGCGTGGGCGAAGAGGACCTGCTCGATCATCTCGAGAAGAGCCTGTCGCACCAGAAGGCCCTGGAGCGGCAGATTGAGGCGATGAAGGAAAAACTCGCACACGCGGCGCTGGCGGGCCTGGAAGCAGAGGCACGCGAGTTGAAAGGTGTGAAGGTGCTGTCGGCCCAGGCCGATTCGCTCGACCGCGCCCAGATGCGCACACTCGCCGACGCGCTCCGCAACAAGTGGAAGACTGGCGTCGTCGTCCTCGCCTCAGCCGCCGAGGGGAGGGTGGATATCGTCACGGCGGTAACCAAGGACCTCACGGCCAAGGTGCATGCGGGCAAGCTCGCAGGCGCGGTGGCGCAGGCAGTGGGTGGAAAAGGTGGCGGCCGGCCAGATATGGCCGAAGCCGGCGGCAAGGACGCCGCGGCGCTGCCCAGCGCGCTGAGTGCGGTGTATGCATCGGTGGAAGAGATGCTCTGACCCGAAATCGGTTCAGGCGGAGTTGGCCGTACAGGCCGAGGCGCTCCAGCGGGCGACAGTGGGTGCCCGCAACATTGGGAGGATGCGGAGCGCCTCGGTTCTCGGTCCGCGCCGCAGGGAGAAGCGGCGCGGGATACTAAGCTCGCCTCAGGCGAACTCGACGTCTTCCACGGGACGCTGCCCGTTGGGCATCGGTCCCGGGTGATAAAAGCAGCGCGGGTCTTCGGCCAGGAAGTTGCCCGTCATGGCGTACGCTCGGGCGCGGGAACCGCCGCAGATGCAGCGGTATTCACAGTCCCCGCACTTGCCTTCCTTCATGTCGGCATCGCGCAAAGCGCGGAACAGAGACGACTTTCGATACACCTCCACAATCGATTCCGTCCGCACATTTCCGGCAAGCAGGCTCAGGTCGGCGCTGGGGTGAATGTCGCCAAGATGCGAGATAAACAGCAGACCGCGTCCGGCGTTGAGCCCGGCCAATTCCCAAGCTTCCCTTTGTTCGGCGACGGGGACGAGCAGCGAGTGCTCCTCGCGGCCCATCTCCTTGAGTTTTCGGGCGACAAACCGGCGGTAATGGGAGGCATTGCCGGTGCGGACACCAAAACTGGCGCCTTGCGAGACTCGCCAGATGGCCTCGAACGCCTCTTCGTACTCGGTCGCGCGCAGGTCGCTGGCCGGATTATCCGGGTCCACAGAAACCGGGAAGATGATCGTCCACATCCTGGCTTCCACGGTGGCGGCAATGCGGCCAATGCTATCGAGCAGCGGAATCGTGTCGCGCCGCAGCGCCGTTTCCAGTTCCACTTCCAGTCCCAGATCGCGGGCCACAAACAGCGCCGCCAACGGCGCGTCGGGCGTATCGGTGCGCAAAATCATGCGCTTCACCCCGGCGCGGTAGAAATCCTCCATCGCATCGGCATCCAACAGCGGACTCTGCGTGCAGTTCACAACGGCATGCAAACCGATGTCGATTGAGTATTGGACGAGCTTCATCAGGTCAGGGCGCTTGAGCGGGTCGCCCCCCGTGAAAACCAGCGTCGGTGTTCCGTTGGCGTCGTCGGCAAAACGGCGGATCTCCTCGATCAGCCGGAAGCCTTCTTCGGTCGTCAGTTCATCAGGATGGCGATCCGGGCGGCGGCACGACTGGCATTCCTCGCAGACGCCGTCGCTGGCCTGTGTCATTTCCCAGATGACTTGCAGTGGAGCTTTCTCCAGATTCATTACATCCTCCCGCAAACGAGGGTGCAATTCGAGTGCCGTCCAGAAATTCAGGAATCTGGAGCTATTCGCAACAGCTTACGGCAACTGGAGGGCCAATTCACCCAGCCTGGAGCGTCGGGTAATCCACATAGCCTGCCGCTCCGCCACCGTAGAAGGTGGACCGGTCGTACGCTGTCAGGCTGGCTTCCCGAGCGAACCGGGCTGGCAGGTCGGGGTTGGAAATGAACAGCCGCCCGAAGGCGACCAGGTCGGCCGTACCTTCGGCAATGGCGGCATTGCCGGAGGCCCGGTCATACCCGCCGGCCACGATGAGTTGAGTCGGGCGAGAGATCAGCGGTCGAAAACGCGCCGTGGCCAGTTCAGCCGGTTCGCCACGGTCGTTGCGCGGTTCCACCAGGTGAATGTAAGCCAGCGCCAACTTGTCCAACTCGCGCACGGCGTAAGAAAATGTCTCCCACGGCATCGAATCCGAGATGTCGCCAAAGGTGCCCCCCGGTGACAGCCGCACGCCCACCCGGTCAGCCCCAACGGCGCTGATGGCGGCGCGGGTCGCGTCAAGCAGGAACCGGGCACGATGCTCAATCGAACCGCCGTAGTCATCGCTGCGCGCATTGGTCCCATCTTCCAGGAACTGGTCGGGCAGATAGCCGTTGGCGCCATGGATCTCCACGCCGTCGAAGCCCGCGGCAATCGCGTTGCGCGCGGCCTGCGCGTACTCGGCCGTGATCAACGCAATGCCCTGCTTCGTCAGATTCAAGGTGGTTTGGCGTTCGCTGCCGGTGGGAATGGTCTCGGCTGGAGCCTGGCGTCCCGTGTGCCACAGTTGCGCGAAAATGCGGCCGCCCTTCCCGTGCACCGCACTCGTTACCAGCCTCCAGCCTTCGATCTGTTCCGGCGTGTATAGTCCGGGCGTGTTCGCTCCCCCATGGCCGAAGGGATTGATGGCGGTGGCTTCTGACACGATGAGCCCGGCTGAGGCACGCTGGGCGTAATAGAGCGCGTTCAGGTCCCAAGGGATATAGCCGGCAGCGGAACGGTTGCGGGTGAGCGGGGCCATGACGAGGCGGTTTGCCAGCGTAAGCGCCCCCAGGCGCACGGGCTGCAGGAGAGGCTGACTGTCGTGTCCGATATTTGTCATAACACAAGAATGGATGCGAGGGCGGCACAATCGATTCAACTCACTGCCCGCAAGCGAACGAAGAAGGGCAAAATCGGCCGCCAACCGCCCGGATCTCCTGAAGGGTCGCTATGGGAACGCCGATAGACTGACTATGGACCGCAATCAAAAGGCGGCATTGATTTTGGTGGCCGCCGTGCTGGGGTTTTGGGCGTGGACCGGCGGCAACGAAACACTCGCCGAAAGCTCCGTACGGGAAAAGCCCCTCTTGCGGGCGGCCTACGCGGGGGACGTGGATGAGTTGAAACGGCTGCTGGCGGCCGGTGCGAACGTGTCGGAGATGGACCGGATGGGGCGCACGGCATTGCATCACGCCGTGAACCTGGAGTCAGTGAACCACTATCCGGAAGGCAACCACGTGGCCTGCGTACAAGCCTTGCTCAAGGCCGGGGCAAAGGCGGACCAGCGTACCGCCGACGGTACCGAGGCGCCGCTCTACGGCGCCGTCCACAATCCGGATATGGTCGAGGCGCTGCTGGCGGCTGGCGCCGACGCCCACTTCGGCATGCAGTATCGTCCGGCGCTCATCGCGGCGGCATACTTCGGCGCCGGCATGTGCACCAAAGCTACCGAATCGATGCGGTTGCTGCTCAAAGCTGGGGCGGATGTGAATGCCGCGGAATCGGGCGGCTTCACGGCGTTGTCCGCGGCGGCTGTGTACGGATGTCCGGGCATGGTGAAGTTGCTGCTCGACTCCGGGGCACGCGTGGATCACCGCATGCAAAACGGGCAGACTCTGCTGGAGTGGGTGAAGATGGCGCAAGCGATGCACCAAGGAACGCTGCTCGGCACGGGTGGGAAGCAGGTGCATGCCGACAACTGGAAGTTGCTCGAAACGGCAGCGGCGCAGGCCGCCAGGACCCGCTAGGGGCGGAGGCCCTCGCCCGCAATCACCGTGCCGGCAGCGTCCGCGCACGCAGGCCTACGCGACGTCAGTTCGCCCTCTTAGCGACGAATTCCCTCGGCCCGCCCCGTCCCCCTTCACGGCTGAACTTGATTTCGCTGCCCGAGACGGCGCCTTTGTAGGTTTGGCTTCCTCCCTGCGCTGCCTCCACCGTGAACGTGATCGTGTCGCCTTCCACCTTACCGTTGGCGATGGGGCGGTCGCCGCGGTCGGTGGCGACAGTACCGGTGAGGGTGGCGCCCTCCACTGTAAAGGTGAACGTGGTGTCGACGGTTTCGTCGCGCCGTGGAACCTTGGCGGTCCACTTCCCGGTAACGTCGGCGGCCGCTGCGAGTGAAACCGCCAGCAGGGCCGCGGCACAGAGGAGCGAAGCGGGCTTGAGCATGGAACAATCCCCTTTCTGGGTGGGGATGGTATCAGGGCCCGCGAGTGCTGTCTAGGCGGGGCCCATCAGCTTATGCAACACCATCAGGCAGGCGTTGGAAATGGTGGGGATTCCAGCCGCCTCCGCGCGAGCCTCGCTCTCGGCGTGGTGCACGCCCACCTGAAGCCAGTAGGCGCGCGGCTTGGCGGTGAGAGCCAGCACATCCTCGGTCAACGCCGCCACATCTTCGCTGTTGCGAAATACGTTCACAATGTCGATGGGCACGGGCACGGCGGCGAGAGTGGGATAGGCTTTCTCGCCGAGCACCTCGGTCTCACGCGGGTTGACGGGGATGATCCGGTAGCCATGGCGCTGCATGTACTGGGCGATCTCGTGGCTCGATCGATGGGGCTTGGAAGAGAGCCCAACCACGGCAATCGTCTTGGCCTCGGCGAGCAGGGTGCGAATTTCGGAGTCGGTCATGGGGCGGGCTCAACTGCCTTATCGGATGCGCCTGCCTTCGGCTTCGCCGCTTTCTTTGCCCTGGGCGGCGGAGCGGTGAGTCCTGCTTCCCGCTTGAGAAGGGCGAGTTCCTTGAACGTCAGCGCGCGCCAGGCCGTGGGAGGCAGATCGCCCAAGGTGAGCGAACCGATTCGCACGCGGCGCAGCTTCTCCACCATCACGCCGAAATACTGGAACATGAGGCGGATCTGGTTTTGCCGCCCCTCCATGATCTCCACCTCATACCAGGGGTTGGCGCCGCGGCGGATCTGGTTGATGCGGGCCCGGTGGGTGCGGCGGCCGAACAGCGGAATGCCGTTCTGAAACTGCTGCAATTGATCATCGGAAAGTGCGTGGTTGGCCTTGACGTGATACACCTTCGGGACGTGGCTGCGGGCGGCTGAGATGGCGTTGGCCAGCTCACCGTCGTTGGTCATCAGCAGCAGGCCCTCGCTGGCGTAGTCGAGCCGGCCCACGGGGTAGATGCGGGTGGGAAACTTGCGGAAGAATTTCATCACCGTCTCACGGCCTTCGGGATCCGAGACAGTGGTGACACAGTTCTTGGGCTTGTGGAAGGCGAGGTAGACGGGTTCGAATTTGGGCTTGAGGGGCTTGCCGCCGACCCGGATGTCGTCGACCTCAGGGTCGGCCTTGACGCCCATTTCGAGGATCGTCTTGCCGTTCACCTGCACCTTGCCCGCGAGAATCAGTTCCTCGGCATGCCGTCGCGAGGCGATGCCGTGGTGGGCGAGGATCTTTTGCAGTCGTTCTTGGGGCATCAGGTGGATGGTGGTTCTTCGGTTGGTGTGGGTTGGCCGGCTTCGGCGTCGGACGATTCCTGAGCCACTTCCGGCTCAGCGGAATCATCGGCTGCCGCGGCCTCGGCCTGTTCGCCGGCAGGGACTTCCCCGCCCTGAGATTCGGCGGGCGCGGCGGGCGCCGGCTCCGGCTCGTCGCCGAGGGCAAGCCTCGACAACTCCTCGAATTCCTTCAGCGTCGGTAGTTCGGAAAGGTCCTTGAGGCCAAACTGAATGAGGAACTCTTTCGTCGTCTTATAAAGGACAGGCTTGCCGACCACGGCCTTGCGTCCGGCTGCTGTGATCAGCTTGCGATCCAGCAGCGTCTTCAGCACGCCCGCGCCCTGCACGCCGCGTATCTCCATAATCTCCGGCGCCGTGATGGGCTGCTTGTAGGCGATGACGGCCAGCGTCTCCAGCGCTGCCAGCGAGAGCTTCAGTTGCGGCTTGAGCTTCTTCACGAAGACGCGCAGATCCTCGTGATGCTCGGCCTTTGTTCCCATCTTGTAGCCGCCGGCCAGTTCCCGGATGGTGAGGCCGCGATCCGGCTTGCCGTATTCCTCCACCAGCGACGCCAGGATCGCCTCGATGCGCTCCAGGGGCTGCACGAGAGCCTCCGCCATCTGCTTGGACTGCAGCGGCTCGTCGGTGATGTAGATGGCCGCTTCGATGATCGCCCGCAGCCGTGTGTCTTCGGTTTCGGCGGTGGCCGTCTGGTCAGGCAACCCCAGCTCTTCCACCGTCATCGACTCCGGAGAGGCGCCGGCTTCGGCGGCGGCTTCGGTTTCAGTGGCGCCCTCTTCCGGGGCATCGGCTTCCGGCTCGCTCGCTTCCGGTTCGCTCGCTTCTGCGTCGCTGGCATCCGTCGCGGGCACACCCGGCTCGGGCACACCCGGCTCAGCTTCGGCGGACTTGGGTTCAGCTTCGGCCGCGGTGGCCACGGTTTGTTCTTCGGCTTCCGGCATGGGTTCCGGAGCCGTGAGTTCTTGCTCGTTCATTGCGGACTAGCTGTATTCCTCTTGGATGGTCTCGAGGGCCTGTTCGTTGGCTTCGAGCTCGTCAAAGCCTTTGTGCTTCTTGAGCAGAATCTCACCGAACAGCTCCTTCTGGGTCAGCGCCACGGCCTGCATGCGAACCATCTCCAGGATGGCCAGAAACAGGCAGATCATGCCGCGGCGGCTCTTGGCGCGCTCAAACAGCTCAACGGCCGACATCGTCTCGCCCGTCTTGAGCTGCTTCATTGATTTTCGCAGGAAGACGATCATCTCGGGTACCGTCACGTCTTCGGTCGCGATCTGATACTGCGGCCGCAGCTTGGCCCGGTCCAGCACCTTCTGCAGCGTCTTAATCAGATCGTGCAGCGTGACGGCCAGCCCGGGCTCCTCGTCGTTGGTCAGAAACTGGTCGATCTGCGGGTTTGACCAGACGGCCTCTTCGATCATCCGCTTCTGCTGCAGCATCTCGGCGGCGTCCTTGAACCGTTCGTGCTCAAGAAGGCGGTCCACCAGTTCCTGGCGCGGGTCTTCCTCCGGAGCGATCTTCTCCAGCTCCGGGTCGCGCGGCAGCAACATCTTGGACTTGATGTGGATAAGCGTGGCCGCCATGTACACGAATTCTGCGCTCAACTCGATGCTCATCCCGGCGGCGCGCTGCATGTACTCCAGGTACTGGGCCGTGATTTTCGCGATCGGGATGTCGTAGATGTTGATTTGTTGCTTGCGGATCAGGTCCAGCAGGAGGTCGAGAGGCCCCTCGTAGGCCTCCAAATGGACGTTTAACGGCGATGACACTGTGTTTCAGAGTAGCATGGGGCGGCGCGGGCAAGGACTTTTCGGCGCGGTGCGGCTTGCTCCGCCCGTTGATGCGATAGAATCGTGCCCCATGACGCGTTGTGCATTGTCGCGCCGGGGTGCGCTCGGCTCCATTCTGACCATGGCGGCCTCCCCGCTGGCCACTGTGCTGCAAGCGCAGGAACCCGGACTGCTGGACCTCGTGAATGTGCATGAGTTCGAGGCCTACTGCCAGAAGAAGCTGCACAAACTGGCCTACGATTTCATCGCCGGCGGCGTCGAGGACGAACAGACCCTGCGCGCCAACCGGGCGGCCTTCGAAAAGGTCTTCGTTGTGCCGCGCTTGATGCGCGACGTATCGAAAATCGACACCTCAACCACCGTCCTTGGCGTCCCCATGCCCGTGCCGCTCATCATTGCCCCGACCGGCGGCAAGAACCTCGTCCTGCCTAATGCCGACGAGGTGGTCGCCCAGGCCGCGCTCGCAACAAAGACCCCCATTTGCTCTGCCACCGGCGTTTCTAAGATCCTCGAAGAGGGCCAGCCGCTCCATTGGTGGTCAAACACCACCGGGAATCCCAACAGGACGACCGCCACGGCCTACGCCAAGCGCATCGAGGATTCCGGCGGCAAGGCGATCGTGGTCACCGTGGACAACGCGTACCAGTCCAACCGCGACCGCAACAACCGCAACAAGTTTGACTACGGCTACATGCAGACGGGCATACCCAAGGAGGGCGAGAAGCGTCCTCCGCGCAGTCCGGCCACGCCCGCCATGTGGGGGCCGCACACGCCGAACATGACCTGGGACTACATTGGCTGGCTCCGCGCGGCAACCAAGGTCTCCATCATCGTGAAGGGCATCCTCGCCCCCGAAGACGCGGAACTGGCCGTGAAAAACGGAGCGCACGCAGTCGTCGTGTCCAACCACGGCGGACGGCAGTTGGATGGGGCTCCCGGCTCGCTCACCTGCCTGCCTGAAGTGGCCCAGGCCGTGGGCGGGCGCATTCCCGTGTTGATGGATGGCGGCATCCGCCGCGGCATCGACATGGTGAAGGCCATCGCCATGGGCGCCGACGCCGTGCTCGTCGGCCGCGCGCCGTTGTGGGGGCTGGGCGCTTTTGGGCGCGAAGGCGTGGAACGCGTCCTGTGGATGCTCGGCGCGGAGTTCAAACTCGCCATGGCGCTGGCCGGAGCCACAAACGTGGCCGAGTTGCGTAAACTCAAGGTGAAGGTCATACCGTGAAACTTATCCTCCTCGCACTCCTTCTAACGGCGGGGACCTTCGCGCAAGAAAAAGCACAAGAGCTGTGCGCTCCCTGCCATACCGGTCCTTCCGAGGACTTCGACAAACACCCCCACAAGAAAGCAGGCATCAGTTGCGACGCCTGCCACGGCATGGGCGAAAGCCATCGCAATTCGCAAGGCATGACGGCGCCGGACAAAACCTCCGGCCCCAAGGAAGTGCCCGAGCTGTGCGGCACATGCCATGCGTCGCAGTTGGAAGCGTTCAAGCAAAGCAAGCACTTCACCGCCCTGCAAGCCGACCCCCGAAAAACGGCCAACTGCGCCATCTGCCATGGCAACCACGCCCTGCGCGCGGCGGCAGCCACGCAGCAACAATGCGAGCGCTGCCACGACAAGCGGCCGGATGCCTGCAAACAGCCTCCCGCGAAGACCACGGCGAAGGTGCTCTGCGCCAATTGCCACGTTCCGCACACGCTGAAGAAAGCCGGACCGTGAGGCCGGCCCCTGAGCCGGGCAAGCCAGACCGCGCGAGCCGCGGCCGCAACACCGTCTATGCCAAGGCAGGGGCCTACACCGGGCTCGCCTTCGTCATTCCGGCGGCGATGTATGCGGGCTACTGGCTGGGCGGCCATGCCGATGCAGGAATGGGGACGAACTACTGGTCCACCGTCGGGCTCATGTTGGGCTTCGGGGCGGGCCTGTACGAGGTCTACCGCCAAGCTGTGCGGATTGAGCGCATCGGCAGGCAAGGCAAACCCGGCCCGGCGCAGGACGGCGAGTAGATGGACCTGAACCGCTTCGTTTCGAACGTCACGCGTTGGAAGATCGCGCTGGCTGTGGTCGGGGCCCTGGCCTGGTGGCTGGCGGCGGGCAAGCTCCACGCCATGGCCTTCTGCGCCGGGGCGCTGGCCTCGGCGGCCAGCTTCTGGTTCCTGTCGCACATGGTGCGCGCCGTGGGCAGCGAAAAGGTTTCCCCGGCAAAGTCCATCGGCGGCGCCCTCCGCCTGGCCATCATCGGCTACCTGTTGTTTGTTACGATAGAGAATTACCGGCTGCCGCAGCCTGCCCTTGTTACGGGTTTGCTGGTTGCGATCGCCGCCATCTCCATCGAGGTCATTCGCGAACACTTTTATGCATGAGCTCTGGTTCACCGCGCTGATGAATCAATTTCTGGCCGGCCCGGCCAACGCGCTTCTGAATGCCTTTGGGCAGCCCGCCGCCGACCCCGCCAAGCCGTGGACGAACTACATGGCGATGGAGGTCCTGGTGCTGGCGTTTCTGGTCCTGATCCCGCTCATCCTGCGGCCCATGATCAGCGTCAAGAAGCCGGGCACGCTGCAGCAGTTCTTCGAGGTCATCTTCGAGGCCATCCGCGGCCAGGCGCACGACGTCATTGGCCACGACAGCGACAAGTACATCTACCTCTTCCTGACCCTGTTCGTGTTCATCCTCACCTCGAATCTCCTCGGCATGATCCCCACCTTCGAGGCGCCCACCATGTATCCGGCAGTGCCGCTCGGCTGCGCGCTCCTGAGCTTTTTCTACTACAACTGGGCGGGCATCACCGAACAGGGCATCATCGGCCACCTGAAACATTTCGCCGGTCCCGTGTGGTGGCTGGCCTGGTTCATGTTCCCGCTGGAAATCATCAGCCACTGCATCCGGCCGATGTCGCTCACCATTCGTTTGTACGCCAACATGTTCGCCGGCGAAGAGGTGACGCTGAGCTTTCTGGCCCTGGTGCCGCTCGTGATTCCGGTGCTGGTCATGCTGCTGCACTTCTTCGTTTCGATTCTGCAGGCTTTCATTTTTACTGTGTTGACGATGGTCTACGTGGGCGGCGCTGTCGCTCACGAGGATCATTAACCGGGCATTGTGACGCAAACCGCGTGAGCCCGGCCTGGTCCCAACCGGCGCCGTGGAACCACCTCCGGAGTGCGATTTTCATTCGTTAGGAGAGTACCCATGAAGTTGAAATCGATTCTGTTTCTGATGGCGCTGACGCTCGTCGCCGCGCCTGTGTTCGCGCAGGAAGGCGCCGCCGCGGCCTCCGCCGGCGGGTTCCACCTGTCGACGGCCTTCGCCATGGCCATCGCTTCCGGCCTTTGCGGCCTCGCCCAGGGCAAGGCCATCAGCTCGGCTGTGGAGGGCATGGCCCGCAATCCTTCGGCTGGCGGCGCAATCCGCATCACGCTGCTCCTCGGCCTCGCCTTCGTCGAATCCCTCGCGCTGTTCACGCTGATTTCGCTGGGCCGCTAAACAGCCGTCCTCATTTCGAAGGCCCGGTGCTCACGCGAGCGCCGGGCCTTTTTGGTTGGAAGGTCCATTCTCATGTTGAAACTGCAAGGCATCTATCCCCCCATCGCGACGCCCTTTGACCACGACGGCAATCTCTACAAATCCAAGGTCCGGCACAACGTCGAGCGTTGGAATCGCGTCGGGTTGTCGGGCTACGTCGTGTGCGGCTCCACAGGCGAGAGCGTCTATCTGTCGTTCGAGGAAAAGCTCGAACTCTTCGGCCTGGTGGCCGAAGCCGCGGCGCCCGAGAAACTCCTCATGGCCGGCACTGGCGTGGAGAGCGTCCGCGAAACCGTGTCGCTCACCAACAAGGCGGCCGAAATGGGTTACAAAGCGGCCATGGTGCGCACGCCGCACTACTACAAAAATCTGCTCACCAAGGGCGATGCTCAGGCTCTCTATTTCCGCTCCGTGGCCGACCAGTCGAAGATCCCGCTCATGATCTACAACTGGCCGCAAGCCACCGGCGTGGACATCCCAGCCGACACCGTGGCGCAGTTGAGCGAACATCCGAACATCATCGCCATCAAGGAGTCGTCAGGCAACCTGGAGAAGGTGATGACAATGATTCGCACGGTCAAGCCGGGCTTCCAGGTGCTGGTGGGCAGCGCGCCCACGCTCTACCCGTCTCTCATGATCGGGGCCGTTGGCGCCGTGCTCGCCTACGCAAACGCCGCGCCTTATTCGGTGGTGGCCATTTGGGAAGCCTTCCGCACACGCGAGTACGATGCGGCGCTCGACTGGCAGAATCGCCTCGGAGCCGCAGCCGCGCTGGTGACGACGAAATACGGAATCCCCGGTCTGAAATACGCGATGGACCTCAACGGTTACTATGGCGGTCCTCCGCGACTGCCGCTTGTGCCGGCAAGTCCGGAGGCCAGGAAAGAAATCGAAGCCGCCTTCGCTGACCTGAAAAGCTAAGGCCGAACCGGCCGCTCTTCGCGAATCGACTGGTTGCCCCAGTGCGCCGTGCGCGCGCTGGCCACCGCGTCGGCAATGTTCGAGTTCGGCGCTTTGCGCGACCGGACGCATTCCAGCCAGTTGGCAATATGAGCCGCCGTGCCATCGCTCTGGGCCTTGTATTGAAAGGTCGGTTCGGTGAGCCGGTCCCAGCGTGCGCCCTTCTCCGGATACACAATCGTCACGGCGCGATTCACCTTCATCATGCCCTCGGTGCCGCGCAGGATGATGCCGCCATCTTCCAACCCCGTCACCATCGTGCTCTCGTAGCTCACCATGAACTTGTTGTAGCGCCAGGAACCGCTCACCGTGTCGGGGGCTTCCAAATGGCGGTTGCGATAAATGCTGCCATTGGCCATGACGAAGCTGGGCTTGGATTCGCCAAGCAGCCAGTGGACACCATCCACCCAATGGGAGAACAGATCGGTGAGCGTGCCGCCGCCGTAATCCCAGAACCAGCGCCAGGTGCGGAAGCGGACCTTATCAAAAGGACGCTCCGGCGCGTTGCCCAGCCAGGCCTTCCAATCGAGCTTCGATGCATCCACCTGGATCGCGTCCGGCGAATTGCGCGCGTAGTTCTGATACCAGTAGGTGAGCGCCATCGTCACCTGGCCAATCGCTCCCGCCTCCAACTGCTCCTTGGCTCGAAAGAAGGTGTCCGTGCTGCGCTGCTGGTAGCCGACCTGCACAATCTGCTTCGACTCGGCGTGCGCCTTCAGCATGGCATCGCCTTCCTCGACGGTGCGCGTGAGCGGCTTCTCCACGTAGACATCCTTCCCAGCGGCCATGGCATCCAGCGTCATGCGGACATGCCAGTGGTCCGGCGAGCCGATCACCACCGCGTCGATATCCTTGCGCTCCAGCACACGGCGGTAGTCGCGAGTAGTGGCCGCTTGCGGGAACATGGCCAGGCGCGGCTCATAGACGTCGCACACCACGGCGAGATCGGCGCCCGGGAGCTGCACCAGTTTGTCGAGGAGTCCCTTGCAGCGTCCGCCGACACCAATGCCGGCAACACGGATTCGATCATTGGCGCCGAGGATGCGCGAGGCGGAGAGTGCGGTGAAGAGGGCTGCGCGGCGGGTGGGCTTCATGCGAGATATCTTATCTCGCGGCTCCATCCAGCAACAGGCGGTCAGCGCGCAATCGCCCCCCATTCTTTCTCGTAATACCGCACCAACACCTGATCGTTGAGGCGATTGGGGAGGGCTTCCACGGGTTCCATGTCGCGCGGAAATTCAAAAATCTGCGCAAGTGTGGCAGGGGTGAGGAACCGCAATCCAGAGGGCAATTGAGCCGGCGGCAGGTTCGGTTGCGTCGCGCCGAGCACATAGCCCCATTCGCCAAACGACGGCACGTACACATGATAGGGGCGAGTAATCCAGCCAGCCTGCTTCATCGACTCGACAATGCACCAGTAGCTCTGCCGGGCAAACAGCGGCGACGTGCTTTGCACGGCCACCATCCCGCCCGGCCGCACCGCGCGCTTCAACATGCGGTAGAAGGCCGTGGTGTAGAGCTTTCCCAGCGAGAAGTTGGTGGGGTCGGGAAAGTCGATCACAACGAAGTCATACGGCGGCTCGCGCATGTTGTCGAGCCAGACAAAAGCGTCGCCGTTGATCACGCGAACCTTGGGCGACCGCAGCGAATCAGCGTTCATCCTGCGCAGTAGCGAGTGCTCCTTGAAGAGCTGCGTCATCTCCGGATCGAGATCGACAAGCGTTACCGACTCAATCCCCTCATAGCGTAGAATCTCCCGCACGGCCAGGCCGTCGCCTCCGCCGAGAACCAGCACCCGGCTCGGCGCCTCGATCGCCGCGAGCCCCGGATGCACAAGCGCTTCGTGATAACGGTATTCGTCGCGGGAGCTGAACTGCAGATGCGAATTCAGGAAAAGCCGCAGATCGTCGTGCCAGCGCGTGAGGACGATGCGCTGGTACCTGGTGGTGCGCGTGAGAATGATGTCGTCGGCGTAGAGGTTGCTCTCGGCGAGCGTGTTGATGCGCTCGGCGCCGGCGAATCCAACGCAGAGCGCCACCAGGACAAGGATGGCCGAGAAACGCAGGCTCTGGCGGCGCGGCAGTTCATTCGCAAATAGCCACGTCGACCAAAGTGCTACCCCCGCGTTGAGCATCCCAAACAGGATCGCCGAGCGCACCAGTCCGAGTTTGGGAACCAGCAGCAGCGGAAACAGAATCGAGGCGCCGAGCGCGCCGAGGTAGTCGAAGGTGAGAACGTTGGCCACCAGGTCCTTGAACTGAAACCGTTCCTTGAGAATGCGCATCAGCAGCGGGATCTCAAGTCCTACCAGGGTGCCGATGAGCAGCACCAGCCCGTAGAGAAGAAATCGAAAGCTCTCCGTGTAGGCAAACGCGAGGAAGAGGATGGTGGAGGAAAATCCGCCCACCAGGCCGACCATCAGCTCAATGGCGATGAAGCGCGACACGAGCGACCCGGTCAGGAAGCGCGACAGATAACTGCCGATGCCCATCGCGAACAGATAGCTGCCGATAATGGTGGAGAACTGCAGGACGCTGTCGCCGAGAAGGTAGCTCGCAAGCGTCCCCGCGATGAGCTCATAGATGAGACCGCAGGCGGCGATGAGGAAGACGGAAAGAAAGAGTGCCGCGGTCATGGGGTAAGGGGGGAGTGGACGGAACAACAACCACGCGCGAGGGTCCATGCGTGCCAAGGCGCCGGACCCGCTGCGCGCGCAATGGAACTAATGGACGGCGGCGGCAATGATAATGCACATGCCCAGCGACATGAACCCCACCATGATCGCGAGAGCCACGTTTTTGTGCGCGACGATCTCATCCCAAAGCGCATACGGCGTCAGTTTGTCGAGTATGGCGAAGCTGATGACAAACAGAAAGATCCCCAGCAGCGCATACACAAAGGCGTTGATCAGATTCCCGATGTGGAACTCCATCATAAGCTTCTCCTATTTCCCTCCAAAGTAACGCGAGTGACCGCCGTAATGAGAGCGGTACGATCCAGGGTTGTCGCGAACGGACTTGGGCACGTTGCGCACCTCGTTGATGTCGGACAGGCTCATGCCGCGGTAGTTGTAATAACCGGCGCCGCCAACCAGCATAAGACCGTAGAGTAAGTAGCCGAGTCGCATGGTCGTTATTCGTCCTCGTCGTCGCCGCTGCCAGTGGCTGACCCGTAATCGCTCTCGGCCCAGCGCAGCGACTCAAAACTAGCCTTCTTGCCAAATCGGAACAACGCCGGAATGGGCACCAGCAGCATGGCCAGCAAGATGGGCCAAAGCGCCGGCACATCACGCTTGATGGTGACCGTATAGGTCATCTCGCGAGGTCCGGTGGTGTAGGTGTCCACCGGTTTGGGGTCCATCTCCGGCTCCATGCGGAGGTAATAGCGGCCGGCGGGCACCGTGGGCACGCGCACGCTGTCGGAAGAAGAACCTTCGTTCCAGTCGGAACCGGAATAGTAACTCACCTCACGGCCGAAGTCCCAGGCTTGCCCGGTCTGCTCATTGATCAGCGCCATACTGAAGTAAGCCCAGTTCTGGCGGAGATTGGTTTCCAGGTCGATTTCGACGTTCGTAGGCCGGCCCTTCAGTTCAAACACCGGCGTGACAAACGACTGTTCGCCAGGGGCATTGGCGCGGAAATAGTAGCTCTGCTTGAAGACGTTCTCGTTGCCCATGAACAGCATGCTGCCCACCAGGACAACAAACAGGATGGCTTCCAGGACAACGACGGCGCCCAGCGCCGACCATGCGCTCGATTTCAACTCCGGCGGCGCGGGCTGGTTGGCATACACGCCCTGTGCTGCCGGCGGCGAACCCGGCAACTGGAACGCTTGCCAGATCTCAACGCCCGTCTTGTATTCGCCGATCGACCAGTTGATCTCGCCGGGAATGATCTCGCTCGACAGCACCTTCGGCGGCGCAATGTAGTCATCCACCGTGGCTTGGTCGCCATTGCGAACCTGGAACGGGAATTCGCCCAGCACAAACACGGTCACGGCCTGCGCGTGCTGGAAGTGCTTAAACCCTTCCCCCTGCCACAAGGCCGCCTTGCGGCCATCGATATTGCCAAACGTCGGCATGCCGGGAACGGTGCGGATGATGTTCCAGTGGCCGTCGTATTCGGAGAGGTAGCGGAAGCCCTTATAGGGGTTGAACAGCAGGTATTCACGCCACTCGTAAGGCGTCCCGTCCACCACGATGCGCCGCACCTGGAAGCCGATCGCCTCAAACTGCGCGCCTTCTAACTTGCCGCGCGAGCCAAGCGGCACCAGCGGCGTCGCGTAGGCCGTCTTGCCTGCATATTTCTGCAGGATCTGCACCTGTTCATGCTGCACGTCGAGGACAGACATGCAATTCGGACACACCGCGTTCAGTGAGTGCATCATGCCGCGCAAAGCAACCGCGCTGCCACAGTTCGGGCATTCCAACGCGCGTGGTTTGATGCGGGGTTTGGCCGGGGTCATGCTCTACCAGCCCTCGAACTCGCGCAGGTTGCGCAACTTCAATTCATCGAATTCAACGGCCTCACCGAGGAAGAACAGCGGCGGGTCCTCGGAATAATCGATCGTTCCGAAACCGCGCGAAGCGGAACGCAGATCAGCAAACACCATCTCCGTCTTGTCCCAATATTCAAACGGCAGCTCACCTTCAACGCCGCCGTAGCGAGCCTTGGTGATCGTGGTGACGGTGAGTTCAGCATCGCGAATCTTCATGCGCCACCCGCGCCCGACATTGGATGCGGGAGGAATACGCGGATGGTCCTTCACGGGGAAGCTGATGGCATAGTCGAGCTGGGCATCGCTCAGCCAGCCGCTCGTGCCGTCCTGGAATCCGAGATGCCACTCGTTCCAGTTGCCGCCTTCATACACATAGGCGATGCGGCCCACCACCTGGAACGCCTTGTTTCGGTAGATGCCCTCGGTGCGCATCTGAATCGGCGAAGCGTCGGCGGCGATGTCGCTCATCTCGCCCACTCGCTTCAGATCAAGGTCCGTCCGCACCAGGATCGAACTGCAGTAGGGGCAGGTAGTTTGGACGGCGTTGGAGAACAGAAATTCCACCGGCGCGCCGCACTGCGGACAACTGCTTTGCGATTTCATGCCGCCGGCGCGTCCTTTCGGGCGGGCGCGAGCAGACCGCCGTAGTTGCGCTCCAGCTTGCGCACATCCACTTCAGCCGCGCCGAACTCGCGCCGGAAGTAGGAAGCGAAATCCCATTCCGGTCGCGGGCGGCAGCAGAAGAGGTTCACACACAGCGAGCCGAATTCGGGGAAGGTGTGGCAGGCGAAGTGCGATTCCGCCAGCAGGCACAATCCCGTAATGCCGCCCTCGCCGGGAAACTGATGCCACATCGGCGAACCGATGGGGTGCAATGACAACTCCGCCACCATGCGCTCCAGGAGCGCACGGAGGCGGGCCGGATTCCGGAGGGTTTCAGGGTCGCAGCCGCGGGCGTCCACGACCCATTCGCAACCTGACATTAGCCTTGTGGTTTACCACACTCGGGGCAGAATTTGGAAGCGCGCGGAATGCGCTGTCCGCATTCCGAGCAGAATTTCAGGTCAGCCGTGGCCGTCACGCCAGCGGCGGCGCCGGCCATGGCGGCCGGAGCGGCGGGCGGCGCGCCACCCTGCGGAGCCGCCGGCGGCACCCCAGGCGGCGCTTGCGGAGGCTGAGGCGGATTCATCGAAGCGCCAAGGGCCGCCGTCATCTGTCCCGCCATGCCGAATCCGGCGGCAAGCCCAGCGCCCACACCGGCAATCCCGCCCTCGTTTGCGGCGGCAATCGGAATCGACTGCGCCACCTGGTATTGGGTGTACTTGCCCATGTCGCCGATCATGTTCATCGAAATGCGCTCGTCCAGGCGCTTTTGCAGTTCGTCCGGCAGCGAGAGGTTCTCCACCACGAACGTATCCAGCGCAAGCCCCATCTCAGCGAACGATGTCGCCAGGAACTGGCCAATGCGCTGGCTCATGTCGTGCTGGTTGGCTGCCATGTCGAGAAACGCAATGCCACTCTCGGCAAATGCGTCGCTCATGCGGCCGATCAACGTGCCGCGAAGCTGCCCTTCGATTTCCGCCGAGCGGTAGGTGTCACGCGTGCCGCTGATCTTCTGGTGAAACAGCTTGGGATCAGCGATGTGCCAGCTGTAGATACCGAACGCGCGCAGACGAACCGCGCCGAATTCCTTGTCGCGGATGGTGATCGGCTGCTGCGTGCCCCACTTCTGGTTGATCTGCTGGCGCGTGGAGAAGAAGTAAACGTCGCTCTTAAACGGCGACTGGAACATCTTGTCCCAGTTCATCAGGTTGGTGAGCAGGGGCAGCGTCTGCGTGTTCAGTGTGTGCAGGCCGGGCGCAAACGCGTCGGCGGCGCGGCCTTCGTTCACGAACAGCGCCATCTGCGATTCGCGGACTGTGAGTTTCGCGCCATTCTGGATTTCCATATCCTGCATGGGGAAGCGCCAGGCGAGGATGCCATCCTCGGGCTCTGTCCATTGAATGACGTCAATAAATTGCTTCTTGAGGAAGCTCTTAACGGTATCGCCAAACGACATGTGTGCCCTCCTGCACGGATCGTGTCGGGGATTGCCGGGCTGGTCAGCCCACACCCCTCCACAAGGTACTCAGACAGTGTAACGAAGATTGCGGGCCGTTGGTTCAGGAAATCGGTCGTGGGAGCGGGATCAGGCCCGTGGCGCCCCGGCGGCCCACCCCAGGGTTGAGATAATGGCCGCCATGGAGATCCGGACCGCTGTCGCCGCCGAGGCCGCAACCATCGCCCTCTTCAACACGCTTATGGCCCAGGAAACGGAGGCGATCAAGTTGGATGAGAGCCGTGTGCTGGCCGGTGTCCGCACGGTGTTTGACCGCCCCGAGCGCGGCTGGTACCTCGTGGCCTTGGAGTCCGGCGAGGTAGTCGGGCAGTTGATGGTGACCTTTGAGTGGAGCGACTGGCGCAACGGCGTGTTCTGGTGGATTCAGAGCGTCTATGTGAAGCCGGAAGCACGCGGGCGCGGCGTCTACAAAGCGCTCTATGCCGAACTGATGCGGCGCGCGCGTGAGGACGGCGGGGTGTGCGGCGTTCGCTTGTATGTGGAGAAGCACAATCAGCGCGCCCAAGAGGTGTATGCGCGCCAAGGCATGCGGCGCGCCGACTATGACCTGTTCGAGGTGGACTTCGTTCTGACGCGCCCCTAAGCCGCTGAAGTGCGGGATTGCGGGCGCCGCGCGCGGTCAAACTGGGCGCGCGCCTTCTGGAACGCGGCGGCATTCGCCTTGTGCCAGAGACACAGGTCGCGGAGCGGCTTCAAGATCCCACGGCCGAGCGGCGTCAGCGAATACTCCACCTTCGGCGGCACGACAGGGTACAACTCACGGTGAATGAGCCCGTCCCGCTCCAGCGCCCGCAGCGCTCCTGAGAGCACCTTGGCCGACACACCGCCCAGGGCGCGCTGCAATTCGCCATGCCGCAGCGTCCCCGGTTTCAGCGCATAGAGCACCTGCAACCGCCACTTGTCGGCAACCATCGCCACCACCTCTTCGGAACCCAGCACGTGCCTGCGTAGATCCGCCGCGCTCATAGTATCCATACGGTAAGTATTGTACTGCTAGGTGAATATCGCGCGGAGGTGCTATATCCATCTCAGGAGGATATGCGCTTGAGCGAACACATCAATTCGGGCCAGGCCCGTCCCCGCCGCGTGCTGATGGTGGCGGCAAACCCCGGCCTGGCCACCAATACAGGCTGGCCGGTGGGGTTCTGGGCCTCAGAGCTGACCCACCCCTGGCTGGCCTTCACCGAAGCGGGCTACGAGGTCGTCATCTGCTCCCCGCTCGGAGGCAGGCTGGAACTCGACGCGATGAGCGATCCCCGCCATGAGAGCGGTTATTCCGCCGACGACCTGGTGAGCCTGGGCTTTCTCAACTCCCCGCGCCACGCCGGGCTGCTGGAGTCCACGCCCCGTCTCGCCGATTGCCCGGCCGCCGGGTTTGACGCGCTGGTGATTTGCGGCGGACAGGCGCCGATGTTCCACTACCGCGGCGATGAGCACCTGAAGTCGTCCGTGGCCGCGTTCTTCGAGTCCGGTAAAGTGGTGGCCGCGCTCTGTCATGGCGTCAGCGCATTAATCGACGTGCAGCTCAGCGATGGCTCCTGGCTGATTGCGGGCAAAACCATGACGGGGTTCTCGAACGTTGAGGAAGATTTCGTGGACACCCTGGTGGGGATGAAGGTGATGCCGTGGCGCATCGAGGATGCCGCCCGCGAACGGGGCGCCAACTATGTCGGAGGCGGCCTGTGGCGCGCCTTTGCCGTGCGGGATGGCCGCCTGGTCACCGGGCAGCAGCAGTATTCAGGCCGCAAGACGGCGGAACTCGTGATGGAGGTATTGGGCAGATGAAGATCGCGGTGCTGGGGTCGGGCAATGTGGGCGGAGCGCTGGGGACGCAGTGGGCGCGGGCGGGCCATGCGGTGCTCTTTGCGTCGCGCAATCCAAACAGTGAGGAGATGCTTCAGCTCATCGCGAGGGCCGGGGCGAACGCCCACGCGATGTCATCGAGGGAAGCCGTCGAAGGCGCAGACGTGGTGCTGCTGGCCACGCCGTGGGGAGCAACCGAATCCGTCATTGCCCACTGCGGGGGGCTGGCGGAGAAAATCGTGCTCGACGCCACCAATCCGCTCGGCCCCGGCTTTGCGCTCACTCACCGCGGCGACGACTCTGGCGGTGAGCAGGTGCAGCGTTGGGCCCCGCAAGCGCGCGTGGTGAAGGTGTTCAACACAACCGGTTACGGGAACATGGAGAACCCCGTCTACGACGGCAAACCCAGTCTCATGTTCTATGCCGGTGACGACAGCGTGGCCAAAGACGTGGCCCGGCAGCTCTCCGATGTGGCCGGCTTTGAGAGCATCGATGCGGGGCCGCTCGAAAACGCGCGCCTACTGGAGGCCTGGGCCGTGCTGTGGATCAAACTGGCCATGCAATACGGCCACGGGCGCGACTTCGCCTTCGTGAAGCTGACTCGCTAATTCTGCTCAGGGCCGCGTTTCGACGATCGTACTCACCGCGCCGTCGACATCCTTCACTCGCAACACACACCCCGTCCGCGCATCGAGAACCTCCGGATCCACCGGATACGTCATGGCGATCATACGATCTTCGACCGTCTTGGGAGCGACCCGGCTCTTGCGGATCAGCGACTCGTTGTACTTGGCGCCGAGCGTGAGGGCGTGATACTCGAAGATGGGCTTGGCGTCGGCGTCGGTGACCAGATCGCCCTCCACCTCCTTGTCGTCCTTCAGCGTGCAGATGGAGGTCACCTCGCTCACCACGAAGGGAAAGTCAGCGGGATTGGAGAAGCGAAAATCGAACACCAGCAGGGTCGATTTGTCGTAGAGCTTCTGCATCCGCACTTTCTTGATGGTGCCTTCGATGCGAATCTGCGAGCCGCGGTTCGCAAAAAACACGGCGCTGATCAGCGCAACGATCAGCAGAAGCCCGAGGCCGGCATACTTAACCATGAGCGACCACTAAACGGCCACCATGCGCACAAGTTCCTTCATGCACTCGTGCGACATCTGGATCTGTGTCTCGCCGAAAATGTGTGTTTCCAGGCCCACCTGCCCTCTGTAGCCGTCCTTGATCAGGGTGTCAAAGATGCCCCGCCAATCCATCGGCGTGTAGGACGGCAGCAGGCTTTTGCCTTTGATCTGGACGTTGCCGATGCGCTTCTTGGGCAGCATCTGATAGCCGTCGGGGAAGGCCTTTTCCTTCGTATTCTCAGCGTTGAAGGGATCCCAGTTGATGCCCACATTTTTGTCGGGGATGAGCTTCATCAAGTCGACCAGTTCCGCGGAGGAGGCCACGTTGCAGGCGTTCTCGTTCTCGATGAGGAGTTCAATGCCCTCCTTCTTGGCGCGCGCGGCCAGCGGACCAATGTCGTCGGCAATGCGCTGCATCATGCCCGTCTGGTCCTTGGCCCGGAAGTAGGTGAAGATGCGGACCTTCGAGGTGCCGAGGATGTGCGCCGCCTCGATGGCCTTGTCCAATTCCTGCTGGCGCTTCTCATAGCGCGCGGCGCTGGCCATGTGGCGCGGGTTCATGGTCTCCACGCCGGGAATGGCGAACTTGAGCATCGACGTGTTGAGAAACGAGATGCCCACGCCGCCGTCGCGAAACGCCTTGGCGTCAGCTTTAAGCTGCTCCACCGGGAGTTGGAAGTACTCTTTCTTGATCTCGCGCTTGGAGCGCAGTTCCAGCCATTTCAAGCCATACTGCTGCGCGAAAGCGACTGACCCGGCCTGGTCAGGCGCAATTTCGTCGGTGATTGCGCTGAGGCGGCTGACATCGATTCGCTTTGCGGCGAAGGCCGAGGAGACGGCCCAGGGCGCGGAGATTCCCAGTGCAATGGCTGTGCGGCGGAGCATGAGGATCATTGTACAGCGTTGCCGCTCCCGCCCGTCACAATGCCGTAGGCCCGCCTATTGAGGTTTGGCGAACGCGCTTGCGGCAACCTCGGGGTTGATCTTCCACTCCTTCACCGTGGCCTCAATCGCCTTCTGGCCATTGAGGCTGATGATGGTCTCGGTTGGCAGTTTGACACCGGAGAAGTCGCCGAACTTGACGAAGCGCTCCAGCACCTTGCCCGGCTGGCCCATCACATTGCCTGTGTAGCTCTTGCCGGCGAGCATGCCCGTGGCCGCATCGATCAGGAGCTTCACCGTCATTTTGGTGGCCTCGTGCGTAATGGCCACCGCGGCCACGTCCCGGCCCTCCAACTTTTCACCGGCCAGCACCTGCACCTGATAGCCGGGCTTGGCGAAGTTCTGCAGCAGCGACACAGTGTCGCGGACAATGGCCTGCTTGGCCTGCGCTGCCTGTGACGCGGGCGCTTCGCGCACATTCGGACCCTGCTTGGCCCAGGCCACGGTTCCGTCAAAGCCCTGCAGCATCTCACCCATCGGCGTGATCAGCTTGGCCACCTGCTTGCCCTCAAGCGAAGCCGTCGCTTCCTGCTCGATCGCCATCTCGCCCTGCGGCGTGGAGATCTTGATCTCCGCCTTCTGGAAGACGGCTTTCACTGCGTCGATGGCGCCGCCACCGTGCGCGGCTTTCACTTTGGCCAGCAGCGCCTTGCCCTGTTCCTCGGCCTGCGGCGTGGCCTCGGAGAGCTTCGGCCCCTCGGGCTGCGGGATGGAAACGTCAACCGGCGTCACCGGACCGAGCTTCGACAGCGGCTGGTCGTAGTCGGCGGCTTTGCCCAGCACGAGCAGGATGAACTGGTCCTGCTGCAACCACTGTTTCGCCGAAGCCAGCACATCGGCCTTGGTCACCTTCTCAATGCCTACGCGATACTTCTGCAGGAAGTCCGCGGGATAGCCGTAGAATTCGTAGCTCATCAGGCGGCCCACAACCTGTCCGGTGGAGGCGTAATCGAAGGCCTCACCCTTCAGAATGCTCTCCTTGGAGAGCTTCAACTCCGCGTCGGTGACCTCGGCTTCCGCCAGCTTCTTCATCTCGCCGCGCATCGCCTCAAGGGCTTTCATCGTCGTCTCGCTCTTGGTGCCCACGAATACGGTCATCGTGCCGGGAATGTCCATCCCTGGGCTGTAGCCGGCCGAGGAGGCATAGGCGAGCCCCATCTCGGTGCGGATCTTGTTAAACAAGCGCGAAGCGAATCCGCCACCGAGGATGTCGGCCATCACCGTGTTCGCATAGTAGGCCGGGTCGCTCATCTTGTCGGCAAGGCGGATGAGGCCGATGTTGGACTGGTTCACATCGGACTTCTCAATGTGATAAATGCCGGGCCTGGCAGCCAGCGCCGGATCGACGGCGATGGTCTCCGGGCGCGGATTGCCACCCTTGGGCCAGGCGCCGAGTGTGCGCTCGATGAGCGCTTTCATCTCCACGGCGTTGAAGTCGCCCCATACGCCGAAGATCACGTTCTCCGGCTGGTAGTAGCGCTTGTGGAACGCAATAAGGTCATCGCGCGTGATCGCATCCAGCGTCGCGTATTCAATCTGAAGCGCGTACGGGCTGTTCTTGCCGTAGACCAGACGCCTCATCTCGCGTCCATGAATGCCCATCGCATCGTCGTTGCGGCGAGAGATGCCGGCGCGGCCCTGCTGCTTTTCCAGATCCAGCTTGTCCTGCGGGAAGGCCGGGTTCCGCAGCAGGTCGGCAAGAATCGTGAAGGCCCGCTCGGAGTCCTCTTTCAAACATGAAATCGAGGCGTCGCCACTGGATCGGCTCATTCCAAACTCGACCGTGGCTGCCAGACGATCCAATTCATCGTCGAGTTTGTCGCCGGGGCGCGAGACGCTGCCGCCGGTGCGCATCACCTCCGCGGTAATCGCCGCCAGGCCGGTCTTCTCGGCAGGCTCGTGCCGCGCTCCCGTGCGGATCATGGCCGAAGCGCGGACGGTGGGCAGTTCGTGGTCTTCCAACAGGAACACCGTCATGCCGTTCGGCAGCACGTAGCGCTGCGTTTGCGGCACTTTCACGTCATTCAGCTTGGGATAGACAATGTCCTTCGGCAGGTTGGCCACGGCCGGGCGCGCCGGCGCGGCTTTGGGCGCAGCGGGCTTTGGCGGAGCCGCCTGCTGGGCCGAAGCGATGAGCGCGAATCCGAATGCGGCCGCGGCAATGAGGTTTGAGTGGGTCATGGTGCGGGTGTCTCCTTGCTGGTAGCCGCTCTCTAGTTGGCCGCGGGCTTGGCCGGTTCCACGTATCCGACGGTGCGGTTGGTGTCGATGAATGTCTCGCGGGCGACGCGCTGAATGTCCTCCGGCGTCACCTTGTTCAACTGGTCGAGGTAGCGGAAGACGTTGCGCCAGTCGCCGGTGAGCACCTGGAACTTGGACAACGTCATCCCGATCGAGGTGTTGCTGGAGAGGCTACTGATGATGGAGGAGCGGGCACGGCGCTTCACGCCATCCAACTCCTCCTTGCTCACCAACGTCTTCTTCAGATCCTCGATCTCGTCGTTCATCGCCTTCTCCACCTCGGCATTCGTCTTGCCGGGGTTGGCGGCTCCATAGAAGAAGAAGAGGGCCGGGTACTTCTCACCTGGGAAATCAGGAAAGCCGCCCGCGCCGGCGACGATCTTTTTCTCCGTCACCAGGCGACGGTACATGCGCGAGCTGCGCCCTTCGCTCAGCAGGCTTCCGATGGCATCGTAAACGGGGCCGTCGGGATGCGTGGCGGCGGGCTTGTGATAGCCGATCAGCACCCACGGCTGCGACTGCGCTTTCAGCGTGAGCCGCCGCTCCACCTGCTGCTTGGGCTCGGTGATGCGCAACGGTTCCGGCTTGGGGCGCTTCGGCAGACGCCCGAAGTAGGCCTCGGCGAGCGCGCGGGCGCGCTTCGGATCGATGTCTCCAGCAATCACACAGGTCAGGTTCGACGCCATGTAGTACTTGTCAAAAAATGCCTCCGCGTCGATACGCGTGAAGTTTTCCAGGTCGCTCATGTGGCCGATGCCGGCCTCGCCGTAGGGGTGCGCTTTGTAGGCGGTGGCGAGAAACTCCTCCACCATCTTGCCGATGGGGTTCGACTCAGTGCGCATGCGGCGCTCTTCGCGCACCACGCCGGATTCCTTATAGAACTCGCGTAGCACTGGGTTGAGGAAACGTTCGCTTTCGAGATAGAACCAGAGCTCGGCGGCGTTGGAGGGCAGGCTGAAGTAGTAATCCGTCTTGTCGCTGTGCGTGGAGGCGTTCAAACCGCGCCCGCCCGCGCCGTCGATCAGCTTGCCAAACTCATTCTGGACGACGAACTGCCCGGCGCCTTCCTGGGCGGTGTCGAAGTCCTTTTGCAGGGCTTCCAGCTTGGCCTTGTCGGCCTTATCGCCCTTGTCGCGCTCGGCGCGCAGGGCCATGAAGGCGCGGTCGACGCGGTCGAGCGAGTTCTTCTCCTCCAGCCAGTTCTTCGTGCCCACCTTGCGCGTGCCCTTGAAGGCCATGTGCTCAAACATGTGGGCCATGCCGGTGATGCCCTTCACCTCCTGCACGGAGCCGACATCGGCGTAGGTGTAGAAGCTGACCACGGGGGCATTGTGGCGCTCCACGATGAGGAACTTCATGCCGTTGTCGAGGGTGAATTCGGTCACCTTCTTCTCAAACTCGGCAAAGCTGTCCTGCGCGCCCAAAGGCAGCAGCAGGGTGAGCGCCGTGGCGACAACCAGCGAGAGTCGGGTGATGGACCGCATGGATGGGTGGTTCTCCTTATTGGACTAGTTCAGCACACTCGACGAGGTGTGCGGAAGGCGCGCGCCATCTTTCTCAGACGCGCTCGATGTCGTGAAGTTTGGAAACATTTGTGACGACCTGGCCGCCGGGCGCGGTCTCAAACATGTCGCTAAAGCGCGCCGACCAGACCAGATCCGCTGGCTTGTAAGAGGAGCGCGCGGTGACGGTTTGGGCAAAGGTCTCATCATGAGCCGTGAGGACGATCAGGACCTCCGGGTCGAGGGTGTGGGCGGTGGTTTCATCCCAATCCCAGAGGGGGCTCGATTCGGTAATGGGGTGGACGACGACCCAGTGAAGCGGGAACAGCATCACCTGCTGGCGTTCGAGGGTGAGTTGATCGAAGCGGCGCGTGCGGCGGCCGTCGCGCGTGTCCCAGTATCCGATGGCGACGGTGGCCTCCACCTGGGTGAGTTCGTTGTTGCGGCCGTTGACGATGCGGAACATGAGCGCCTGGCCGCCCTGGTAGGGGGCGATGACGGCCTGGCGGCTAAAGAGGATGCGGGCCGTGGGGCGGGAGAAGCGGGCAAAGAGGATGCCGGTGGCGAGCGAGACGCCGAGCAGGCCGACGAGGGCTTCGGCGGTGGCGATGAGGTTGGGCAGCATGCCGTAGGGGGTGATGCGGCCGTAGCCAATGGTGGCAAGGGTTTGGACGCTGAAGAAGAAGGCGTCGGCGAAGCGGCCGTGGAGTCCGGCGCCCTCGCCGCCGTGGAGGGCGTCGGGGCCGCAGGCGAAGTAGAGGGTGGCGAAGAAGAGGTTGGCGGCGAGGTAGGCAGCGACGACGACGGCGTAGTAGGCGCCCCAACTCATGGTGATCATGGCGTGGAAGGGGCTGATGAACTCCCAGAAGGGCAGGCCGCGGCGGGCGACGTTGAAAGTGCCGTCCTGGTTCAACATGCGGCCGGTGGTGGACTGGGCGACGCGGGAGCCGAGACCGAGGTCGCGGGGCTGCGCTGTGGGGGGCGGGGCTGAGGCCATGGGTGTTAGATGCGAGGATAGCGCGGGGCGGGAGTTTGGGTTCGTTTTGTCAAAAATGTAGTTAGTCGCGCCACCAGGTTTGCGTTTTCTTCGCCCATGAAGATTTAGCGAAGCGAGCGTGGAGAAGGCGGAAAGCGGCGCGAGTGGTCTTCCATGAGTCGGGTCCGGAGCAGGAGACGCGAGCGCCCCGGACGACGAGGTGGAGGGCTTC
>JAFLBB010000312.1 GCA_017304135.1 Acidobacteriota bacterium
CCCCATTCGGAAATCCCCGGGTCTAAGATTGCTTCCATCTATCCGAGGCTTATCGCAGGTAACCTCGTCCTCCATCACTCCGCCACCACCCTCCCCCGCTGGCAGGAAGAAGGTCTCGCCGAGTTCCACTCCACCCTTCGGGGCTCGCGCGATATCCGCACCGGCGACCTCATCCCCTCCCATCTCGCCCTCCTCCAACAGGAAGGCCTCCTCGACGCCGCCCGCATGGCCGCCGCCGCTCGCGGCGACACCACCGCCCTCACGGGCCGCCAAATCCCCGTCTTCTACGCCCAGTCCTGGGCCCTCATCCACGCCCTCCACTCCGCCGGACCCAACGCCCAGCGCCACCTCATGCCGCCCTTCGTGCCCATCCCCGAAGCCACCCTCCGCTCCCTCACTGAACAACTCCCCCAATACCTCCGCCGCCCCACCAACGGCTTCAACACCGGCACGCGCGCCGAACCCGCCCCGCGCATCGAAGAAGAAGCCATCGACCCCGCCCGCGCCCAGCTCGTCCTTGCCGACCTCGCCCTCCGCGTCGGCAGCGTCAAATACGCCCAGGCCCTCCTCACCAACGCCTCCACGCAATTCCCCAACGATCCCGACGTCCTCCACGAACTCGGCATCCTCGCCCTCTCGCAAAAAGACGAACCCCTTGCCCGCCAGCGCTTCACCGCCGCCATCGCTCACCGCAACGCCCGCGCACAATCCTTCTTCGAACTCGCCCTCCTCGAACGCGATGCCCTCGGCCCCAACGCCCCCCGCGTCCGCGAACTTCTCACCGAAGCCGCCGGCCGCAACCCCCACCACGCCGAAGCGCTCTTCCTGCTCGGTCAGATGGAGGAATCCCAGGGCCGCCCCGACAAGGCCATCGAGTGGCTCCAACGCGCCGTCGCCGTCCTGCCCCGTCAATCGCGCATGTGGTACGCCCTAGCCCACGCCCGCAACACCGAAGGCCAGGTCGTCGCCGCCCGCAAAGCCGCAGAACAAGCCCTCGCCACCGCCGCCAACCAAATGGAACGCGAACAAGCCGAAGCCCTGCTCACCCAACTCCGCGAAGGCCTCACCCTCCCCACCCCCGCGCCGCCCAAACCGCCCGTCACCGTCCCCCAAGCCTGGAACCAACCCAAAGGCCCCGCCACCGTCGAAGGAGAACTCCGCGAACTCCGCTGCACGCCAACAGGCAACCCCGTCCTCGGCGTCTACACGCGCGACACCGCCTACTCACTCCTGCTCACCGATCAAACCCGCACCACCGGCGCCCCCGGCCAACTGCAATGCGGCCCCCAACAACCGCCTCGCCGCGTCGTCGTCACCTACGACCCCGCCAACCACCACGCCATCACGCTCGACTTCCCCAACCCCTAAGTCAGCTCCGCCGCTTGCGCCAGATACAGTTCCACCCGATCCGTCGTCCAGGTGGCCACACCGCAACCGAAGAAGTCGGTGTCTTCGGTCCAGATCGGGCAATCGAGCGCAAGCGCTGCCGCCAGTACCGGCCAGTCGTCCTCATCACGCTTACCGATGCGTACTCGAGCCACAGCTTCAAACGAGGCGTACGTCTCCGCACCAACCGCTTGCACCAACCCCGTCAGCAGGTCGAGTGTCGCCATCGCCGGAGCCGCTGCGATCTGCCGCGCCTGGAGAATGCCCGGCAGGTGCTCGCGCGCTTCCTGGAATGCCACGTCCGGAGCCAGGAATTCAACTTGCCCCCCGTACTTGCGCAGCAAGCCCAGCACACGCGAACCCAGCACCGCGCGAATGAGAATATTCGCGTCGAGCACCAGCATCACTAGCCCTTCCGCGCCCGCCGCTCCCGCCTGGCTCTCTTGAACTCGGCCACGATTTCGTCTTCCGTGCTCCCCGCCGCCGCAATCAGTTCTTGCATCCGCTCACCGGCCACACGCAGGGCTTCCAGATCAGCCTGGCTCGGTTTGGGCTTCGTGGGAATGTAGATGCCGATCGTCGCCCCGTGACGCGTAATCGCCACCGGCTTTTTCGACTCCAGGTAGTCCGCCAGATGCTCCCGAAACTCTCGAATTCCAACTTTGGTGGTCTGCATGACAATATCGCGCTTTGTGTACACAAAGATAACACATTTCACGAAACAGAACATTGCCTGACGAAGGCGTCTTGCCTACCAGCCGGCCGCTGTTAACGCCCCCCGCCCTCCGCCCGCTACGCCAACTCCGCCGCCAACCGCCCCGTCATCTTCAACGCCTCAAACCGGTTCACCGTCTTCTCAATCCCCGCATCGAGCGACGTCCGCGTGATCCCCGGCACCGCCGTGTGCAGCGCCGTCGCGTCCATGTGAAACGACACCGGCACCTGCGGCCCGCCCACCGTCAGCAGCCCCTTGGCCTCCGGCGCGTAGTGCTCGATCTTCGTCACCAGGTCGTTCATCTGCACAATGTCGCCCGCCAGGTTGAACACATGCGCGCCCTCGATCTCCGCCTGCGCGCACTTCACAAACGTCTCGGCCACGTCTTCCACATACTGCATGTCCATAAACCCGGACACGCGAATCTGAAACGGCACGCCCAGCACCGCCGCCTTCATCGCCAGCGTCGGGTCCGCCGTCAATCCCCGGTCGCGCCCCACGCCATACACCGTCCATGGCCGCAGCCCGATCGACGAAATGCCGCTCGTCTGATAGAAAATCCGCGCGCTCCCCTCGTTGGCCATCTTGAACACGCCATAGTGCGTCCCCGGCTTGAGCGGATCTTCCTCGCTCAACGGCCGCGCCCCATAAGCATCCTCGGGACCCCACACCGCCGACGACGAGGCATACACCACGCGCACCGGCCGCCCGGCGTCCCGCGCAGCCTGAAACACATTCAGCGTCCCGATCACGTTGATCATCCCGCCCGCCACCGGCTGCGTCTGGCAAAACGGCATCAACACCGCCGCCAGATGAATCACGTGCGTGATCTCCCGCTCTTTCACCAGTTTGGCCAGCAGTTCGGTGTCTTCAATCCGCCCCGCCACGCGCTCCAGCAGCCCGCTCGCGCCATGCTCGGAGATCAACTCCAGCCGCTCCAGGTTCGTCCCCAGGTCCAGCGTCACCACCGGCAGGTTCTGGTCCAACAGTTGCTTCACTACCCAGGCGCCGATACAACCCTGCGCGCCCGTAACAAGGAATCGCATCCGCCCAACTTAACATAGGCGGACCCTTCTCTCCCTTGTCGCTTCGGTTTACCCGCGCCCAGCCGCGCGGAGCACCACCTGGTCAGCCGCCCTCAAAACCACCAGCTTCGCTTCCCGCACGAATGGCATCGGTGCAGTTCCACACCCACCAATCGCAACACCCTCACCGCCACCGTCTGCCGCCGCGAAGGTGCCATATGGGGCGAATAGCAGCGAGGGCAGACGCTTGTGGCGCCGCGGTATGCAACCCGTTCCCGCCCCACCGCCGCCGCGACTCCTGCCGCCGCTTCCCGCGCAACTGCCTCAACCGCGACATCAACTGCGTGATCCGTCGACTCGGCCACCCGCATAGCCGCACCCAGTCCCGCCAAAGCTTGATCCGCCGCCGGCGGGACCACAGGCGCGCTTTCCCGGATTCGAGCCGGCGCCGCTGCTGAACTTGCCATGTGTTTGTCACCTGCTTTTCCAGTGATCCCACACACCTCTTCGTCTCCTTTTTCCGACTTCAGATTCCTCCCAGCAAACCAACGTCTTGCAAAGGTCCGACACGCCTTGCCTCCCCCACACTGCTCCCCCCAGCGGCCCGTCGTACCCTAGTGACTGTGACCCCCAAGGCCATCCTCCTCTTCGCCCTTCCCGCCCTCCTCCTCGCCCGCGGCACTCGCGTCGAGTTCGATCCCCAATCCCCCACCACAGGCCCCTTCCCCTCTGACTACCTCACCCTCCCCGCCTCCCGCCAAATCACCGGACTCCGCGTCAACCTCCCCGCCAACCCCTTCTTCACCCGCCCCATCGACGCCACCCTCAACCAACTCGACGGCTTCTCCCTGAGCACCCGCATCACCGTCAAATTCTCCGCCCCCATCCGCCCCGACACCCTCCGCAACGGCATCTTCTTTCTCTGGCTCGACCCCA
>JAFLBB010000313.1 GCA_017304135.1 Acidobacteriota bacterium
GTCGTACCAATAGATGGTGACGGGGGGCATGGCGGGGCGGGCGGGGAAGTCGAAGCGGAGGATGGAGCGGGTGGGGTAGGTGAGGTCGTTGCGGCCTTCGATGTGGGTGCATTCGACCGAGGTGGGCGCGCCGAGGAGGAGGGCCATGTTGGGGGCGCCGAGGATGTGGCAGGCCATGTCGCCGAGGGCGCCGCAGCCGAAGTCGTAGAAGCCGCGCCAGGTCCAGGGCATGTAGGCGGAGGAGTAGGGGCGTTTGGCGGCGGGGCCGAGCCAGAGGTTCCAATCGACGCCGGTGGGGACGGGTTCGGGCTTGGGCGTTTCGGCGAAGCCTTGGGGCCAGATGGGGCGGTTGGTCCAGGCGTGGACTTCGCGGACGGGGCCGATGGCGCCGGACCAGATGAGTTCAGCGCACTGGCGGGTGCCTTCGTTGGAGTAGCCCTGGTTGCCCATCTGGGTGGCGACTTTGTAGCGGGCGGCGGCGCGGGTGAGTTCGCGGGCTTCGTGGATGGTGCGGGTGAGGGGTTTTTGGGTGTAGACGTGTTTGCCGAGCTGCATGCAGGCGAGGGTGGCGACGGCGTGGGTGTGGTCAGGGGTGGCGATGATGACGGCGTCGATGTTGCGGGCTTCCTTGTCGAGCATTTGGCGGAAGTCGCGGTAGCGGGCGGCGCGGGGGTATTTGGCGTAAGGGCGGGAAGCGCGGCGGTCGTCCACGTCGCAGAGGGCGACGATGTTTTCTGTGGCGCAGCCGGCGAGGTCGGAGTTGCCTTTGCCTCCGGCGCCGATGGCGGCGATGTTGAGGAGTTCGTTGGGCGATTTATAGCCGAGGCGGGTGAGGGAGGCGGAGGTGCCGAAGCCGGCGGCGGGGATGGCGGCGGTGAAGAGGGGTCCGAGGAAGAAATGACGGCGGGAGGGGGAGGAGGAGGGCATGACGATTGCAGTGTACTGCAAGTAGACTAGGGGCATGAAGACTGTACTGGGATTGCTGATGGCGGCGGGTTTGGTGATGGCGGCGGGGGAGTTTCCCGAGCCGGCGGTGGATGTGAAGGCGACGCCGGGGAAGTTGCAGAAGGCGGTGTTTGCGGGCGGCTGCTTCTGGTGTACGGAGGCGGTGTTCGAGATGATCGAGGGGGTGACGGACGTGGTGTCGGGCTATTCGGGGGGCTCGAAGGAGACGGCGACGTATGAGCAGGTGGGGTCGGGCCGGACGGGTCATGCCGAGGCGGTGGAGATCACGTTCGATTCGACGAAGGTGACCTATGGGCAGCTGCTGAAGATTTTTTTCAGCGTGGCGCATGATGGGACGCAGTTGAACCGGCAGGGGCCGGATGTGGGGCCGCAGTACCGGTCGGCGGTGTTTTATGTGGGCGAGGAGCAGAAGAAGGCGACCGTTGCCTACATTGCGGCGATGACGAAGGCGAAGAGCTACGACAAGCCGGTGGTGACGGAGGTGGCGGCGTTCCAGGCGTTTTATGCGGCTGAGGGGTATCACCAGAATTTTTGCCGGCGGAATCCGCGGAACGGGTATGTGCAGGCGATTGCGGGGCCGAAGGTGGAGAAGACTAAGAAGAGTTTTCCGGGGATGGTGAGGAAGTAGGGGGGGGCGTGAGCGATAGGGGGGATTTCTATCGCTCATGAAATGGCGGTATTATGAGCGATAGGAAAGGCGACTATCGCTCATGCGGTGGAACTGGCAACAGGCGGACTGGCCGAAGTTCAGTTGGGACGCGGCGCGGCTGAAGAAAGCGGAAGAGCGGTTTCTGGTGGGGAGCGGTGTGTTTGCGGGAACTGTGCGGCATTTGGGCGAGGCGGAGCGGGAAGAACTCATTGTGGAGGCGATGAGCCGGGAGGCGTTGAAGAGTTCGGAGATCGAAGGGGAGATGTTGGACCGGGCGAGTGTGCAATCGTCTATTCGCAAGCAGTTAGGGCTGGCGGGGGACAAGCGGCGGGCGAAGCCGGGGGAGCAGGGGATTGCGGAGTTGATGGTGGACTTGTATCGCACCTATGCCGGGCCATTGACGGAAGAGGCGTTGTTGCGATGGCAGGGGATGGTGGTGAAGGGCCGCACGGATTTGCAGGAGACGGGGCGGTACCGGAGGGACGCGGAGGCAATGCAGGTGGTGTCGGGGCCGATGCATGCGCCGAAGGTGCACTTTGAAGCGCCGCCGTCGTCGCGTGTGCCGAGGGAGATGGCGCGTTTTGTGAAGTGGTTCAACCGGACGGGGCCGGAGGGTGGGGAGGCGTTGCCGGCGGTGACGCGAGCGGGGATTGCGCATCTGTATTTTGAGTGCATCCATCCGTTTGAGGATGGGAATGGGCGCGTGGGGCGGGCGATTGCGGAGAAGGCGCTGGCGCAATCAGCGGGGCGGCCGACGTTGACGGCGCTGGCGGCGACGATGCAGGTGCGGCGGAAGGACTACTATCAGGCGTTGGAGGCGGCCAACAAGTCGAATGAAGTGACGGGGTGGTTGTGTTGGTTTGCGGGGATTGCGCTGGAGGCGCAGGCGCGGACGGAGGCCGAGGTGCAGTTCCTGATCGACAAGGCGCGGATGCTGGAGCGGCTGCGGGGGCAGTTGAATGCGCGGCAGGAGAAGGCGCTGTTGCGGATGCTGCGGGAAGGGCCGGAGGGATTCGCGGGCGGGTTGAGCGCGGGGAACTACGCGGCGATTACGGGGGCGTCACCGGCGACGGCGACGCGCGACCTGGCGGACCTTGTGGAGAAACGGGCATTGGTGCGGCGCGGGGAGCTGCGGTATGCGCGGTATGAGTTGAGCATTGCGTTGCGGAAGGTGGGGCGGGTGAGAGTCGAGGGGGCGGAGCGGGCGCCTACTTCTCCGCGGATTTAGCAAAGTCGTCTACGGAGGCGGCGAGTTTGAGGAGCGCGTTGCCAATCGCTTCCGTTTGCGCTTTGGCCACTGTCTGCGAGAAGTTCAGATCGCCCGGAGCTTTCTTGGCTGAGATACGTTCCGATGTCCGTGCTGTGTGGATTACGATGCCCGTGCGTACGTCCAACAGGACGGACTCGACGGCGGCCTCGGCGTGCACCTCATCGTCGCCAACCAGGCGATTCCGCGAGAAATTCCGAACACCGGCGGCGTAGACGAGCAGAAGGTCGGCCTGGAACCGTGCGGCCGCTTCTCGCAGATAGGGCACGGTTCGTTTGTCCGGGATGAGAAGCGTGGGCATGAAACGAACTTGCGTGAAGTGGGAATTGGCGGTAAGTGCCTTGAGGAACCGCTCGGAATTTTGGGTTTCTAAGTCCGCTAGTTCCGGATCGTAGTAATTCCGGGAGTTCAGGCGAAGAACGGCGACGCGATGGCGATCGGCCAGAGTGATTCGAGCGGTCAGGATTCGGTCGATGTCCTGGTTTGACAAAACGGCCTGATCGCCTTTGAACAGCGATTCCTGCAAGCGGTCAGAGTCACTGCCGACGATGCTGACATCCAGCGGCGGCGGAGGGGCCGGCGGAGCCATTTTCTTCATGCCACATCCAACTGTCCCCATTAGTGCCAGGAGAAGGAGAATTACCGCGGTTGTTGACCGGGAGGGAGGCGTGGCGGCAGAGCTTACTTCGCCGACGGTTTTGGGCAGGGGCATGGATTGCGGGGGCTTACAAGACATGATTAGAGCATGAGTCAGGTTGAGAGACAACCGCTGGATTCCGCGATCCAATGCGCAACCGCCGCGCCCTATGCTTTGAAGGTGAAGTCGGCGGTGGCGGTGGCGCTGGGGGCTAGGGTGATTTGGGCGGTTTGGGTGCCGAATTTTTCGTGCCAGGCGGTGATTGTGTACGTGCCGGGGGGGAGGTTGGGGAGCTCGAAGGCGCCGCCGGCGGCGGTGACGGCGTAGTAGGGGTGGGCGACGACGCCGATGTAGCTTTTCATCCAGGAATGCACGTTGCACTTGACGTGCCCATTGCCCAAAAGGTCGAGCTCGATAGCGAGTATCTGCAACGCCAATCGTTATGGCTCGATATCCGGATACTATGGATGACTTTCG
>JAFLBB010000314.1 GCA_017304135.1 Acidobacteriota bacterium
GGGCGCGTGTTGGAAGACGAGGCCTACGCGCGGGGGATTGGGGAGAAGGCGCGGCGGCTGGCGGAGGCAAAGCGCGGGGCGACGGGGATGGCGGCGCGGGTGTGTGTGGAGCTGTTTGGCGAGGCGGTGCCGCAGCGGGCGCATGGGGCGTGGTCGACGTTCTGGTTGGGGCCGTGGGCGGCGTTGTGGTCGGCGGGGGTGAAGCGGCGGCGGGCGAAACGCATGGCGGGGGCGCGGGCGGTGGCGAAGCCGGTGGTGTCGATCGGCGGGCTGGGGATGGGGGGCGCGGGGAAGACGCCGATGGCGATCTGGCTGGCGGAGGAGTTGCGGAAGGCGGGGGTGCGGCCGGGATTTCTGACGCGCGGGTACCGGCGGCAGTCGCTCGAGAAGGTGGTAGTGATTGAGGCCGGGGCGACGGTGGCGGTGACGGTGACCGGGGACGAGGCGCAGTTGCTGTTGCGGTCAGGGTTGGGGCCGTTGGGGATTGGGGCGGATAGGCGGCTGGCGGGCGAAGCGCTGCTGCGGGGGCACGAGGTGGATGTGCTGGTGATGGACGATGGATTTCAGCACTGGCGGCTGCGGCGGGTGTGCGACGTGGTGTTGCTGGATGCGCTGGACCCGCTGAGCGGCGGGGCGGGCTTTCCGCTGGGGTGGCAGCGGGAGAGCTTTGAGGCGCTGGGACGGGCGCAGGCGGTGGTGGTGACGCGGGGAATGCGGCGGTGGCCGGGGTTGGAGAAGATGATCGCGCGGCATACGAGCGCGCCGGTGTTTTACAGCCGGTTTGTGGCGCGGGGGTGGCGTCGGTTGGGGGGCGTTGGCGAGTGTGTGGACGAGCGGGCGGTGGAGGCGCTGCGGCCGGAGCGGGCGGTGGCGTTTTGCGGGTTAGGGAATCCGGCGTCGTTCTGGAGCACGCTGGCGGGGTTGGGGATTCGCACGGCGCGGCGGTGGCGGTTTGGGGATCATCACAAGTACCGGCCGATGGAGGTGCGGCGGCTGGCGGCGCAGGCCAAGGCGCTGGGAGCGGACGCGATGCTGACGACGGCCAAGGATGTGCAGAACCTGCCGGCGGAGGCGGCGGCGCTGTGTGCGGAGATTCCGCTGTGGTGGTTGGAGATTGGGATGGAGTTGGACCGCCCGGACGAACTGGTAGCGCTGGTGCGGAGCAGGCTGGCGGCGGGCGGTTAACGCGGCGTTAGCCTGGAAGTTTCACCAGCAATCGGCTGCGGAGCGCGATAGCCGCGCGACTGCGGCGTTGCGCTCGAAGTTGGTCCTCGACGTACTGTTCGAGTACGCCTGCGTCCCACCTCCTTCGCGCGCCTTGCATTCGCACGGCTCTCATAGCTCCTCGCTTCGATTGTGGTGGAACTTCCAGGCTAGTGCTGGTAGCCGTAGCCGGCGAGCTGGACGAGGCGTTCCAACTGCTCTTCGCCTTCGACTTTGCCGGGCACAGGCTCATTGCCCTTGTGGGGGGCGGTGACGAGCCGGAGGAGGCTGAGCTGGAAGGCCATGGTTTCGCGGAGTTCTTTATCCCTCATGATGCTGTCCCTCTTGTGCGAGGATCGTGGAGCGATCCTGGAAATGTAGTCAAGTGGGCCTATCGGATGTTTCCCGGAATTCTTTAGCGCGGCGGCGATTTTTCGTGGGGAGCCGGGCGCAACGGCCAGCCTGAGGGCAGCGGCTCAGCGAAACTTCCGAATGGCTAAATCTTACCCGGTTAGGGTTACCTCCCGGAGGTGAGGGAGGTGTATTCCAGAATGATCTTGAGAACCAACAGGGCTCATAGGAAATGGTTGGGTGGGTGTCTAGGCGAGTCTTCAGAGGAAACGGACAGGTGGGTCGGTACTACGTTGCAGTTCGAGGAGGAGCAACCTTGCTCCCATGAGCCCCTATCGTGTTCATCACGATCTTGATGGAGCACGCTGGGTGCCAAACGGGGGGGCGTGGTGGGGAAGGGCTTTGGGGTGGCAGGGGTACGGCGCGGTTTCAGAGTGGGAACCGTGGTGGGATGGGTGTTTCTTGCTGATACAATGTGGCGCGATGATGAGCAAACCGATTGTGCTGATGGGCGCGCTGGCGCTGATGTTGCCTCTGGTGGCGGCCGCTGGGGACGCGGAGAACCAGAAGGTGCTGGCGATGCGGGTGAAGCCGACTCCGGCCGCCGAGTTCCGTGCAGCGCTGGTGGCGGCGGTGACGGAGAAGGCGCTGAAGGCAGGGGCTTCGGTGTCGTATGGCGGCGAGTTCCTGTACGTGATCGAAGGCGCGCCGAAGGCGAAGCTGCTGGTGGATGACAAGGCGGCGGCGCTGGAGACGGCGGGGGCGCTGCGGTGGCACCGCGCGGTATTGAAGACCGGGCGCTCTCATTCAATGCAATGGTTTGTGGATGGGGCGACGGCGGGGCCGCGGGTGGACCAGCCGGCGTATCTGCCGGAGAACTACCCGGTGGCCGGCGTGCCGCAGGGGACGTTGTCAGAGAAGATGACGGGCGAGAGCAAGATCTATCCGGGCATGACGTATGACTGGTGGACGTATGTGCCGGCGCAGTATGACGGCGTGACGCCGATGGCGGTGATGATCTGGCAGGACGGCGAGGGGCACACGCGGCGGACGGGGCCGTCGCGGACGTTGAACGTGATCGACAACCTGACGCAGGGGAAGAAGATTCCGGTGATGATTTCCATCTTCATCAATCCGGGGACGGTGAACGGGCAGCGGTGGCGGAGCATTCAGTACGACTCGGTGAACGACACGTTTGCGCGGTATTTGCGTGACGAGATTTTGGCGGAGGTGGCAAAGAAATATAAGATCCGGATGGATGGCTACAGCCGGGCGATTGCGGGCAACTCGTCGGGGGGGATCTGCGCGTTCAACGCGGCGTGGTGGATGCCGGATGAGTTCAGCCGGGTGTTGAGCCGGGTGGGGAGCTTCACGTCGATTCAGTGGAAGCCGGGGGTGCTGGATGGCGGGAACGTGTATCCGAACATGGTGCGGAAGATGCCGAAGCGGAACATCCGGGTGTATATGACCGATGGGAGCGAGGATCTGGAGAATTCGCACGGTTCGTGGCCGCTGCAGAACATCCAACTGGCGAATTCGTTGAAGATGCGGGAATACGACTTTTTCTTCTCGTTTGGCAATGCGCAGCACAATGGGGTGCAGGGGAATGCGGATTTGCCGGCGTCGATGGTGTGGTTGTGGCGGGACTATGATGCGGCCAAGACCGGGCAGGTGTACACGATGGACGCGGCGGAGAAGGGCAAGCCGTATTACCGGGTGGCGGCGCTGAACCGGGAGTAGGGGGCGGCGGCGGGCGTTGGCGGCGGTTGCGGCAGTGGTGGCGGTTGCGGCGTTGACGGCGTTGGCGGCGGGCGGCGTTGAATCGCGACTAGCGGAGACCCAGCGCGCAGGTCAGGGCGGCGGGCGCGGGGCGCTGGTTACTCTTCGCCGTCGAGTTCGTAGTCGCCGGGTTCGAGTTCGACCTCGAGGCTGCCGTAGTTTTCGATGGCATAGATGACGGGGGCGACCATCTTGCGGGCGAGCAGGAGGACGACGGTCTGTTCGGCGCCGTTTTTATCGGCGTAGACCAGCGTGAGGACGCGCTGTTTGTCTTCGCCGAAGGGGTTGAGGCTGGGCAGGCCGGGGAGCGCGGGCAGGAGCGGGATCTTCACCTGCTTCTTCGGCGTGGAGGCTTTGGCCGAGGCGTTTTTGTCGACGAAGGTCTCGCGGTATTTGGCGGAGCGGACGCGGGAGAGCGGGATGAGGATCTCGCCTTCGCCGGAGCGGAATTCCAACTCGCTGTTTTTCGGTTGGAAGAGGAGGCCTTCGGTTTTGAGGGGCACCGCGCGCACGGTGCCGCTGAGGTACATGACCTCGGAGCCACGAACTTTCGCCGACACGATGGACGGGACGCACAGAGCGGCCGCCCAGACAAAGAGAATCCCCAGCCCAGTCCGACGCATGGTTTGGTGCCTCCGAGGGATGA